>CACKIN010000006.1 GCA_902600205.1 uncultured Pelagibacteraceae bacterium
CAAATTTATCGACTTGAACAGAATGATCAATTACTAAATCTACTGAAGAAAGTGGATTAATTTTATTTGGGTCCTTATTCTTTTCTTTGACTGTGTCTCTCATTGCGGCAAGGTCAGCAACAGCTGGTATACCGGTATAGTCTTGCAAAAGTACTCTTGCTGGTCTATATGCAATTTCGGTTTTTGATTTTTTTGTATTTAGCCAATCTTTAATTGATAATATTTGATTTTTATTTACAGTGATATTGTCCTCATATCTTAGAAGATTCTCAAGTAAAACTTTAATTGATTTTGGTAATTTGTTAATGCCTTCTAAGCCATTTTTTTCAGCTTCTTTTAAAGAATAAATAGAATAATTTTTCCCATTTATATTTATTTCTTTTAGTGAATTGAACGAGTTTTGATTTCCAGGCTTCATAATACTAGTAATAAAAAGTTGCTATACAGCTTAGTAAGAGTGCCGACATAACATAATTAAACCATTTAATAAATTTCTCATTTGTCGCGAATTTCCTCATAAATTTTCCAATTATTGTCCAAAAAATAATACTAATAACTGCAAATATGAAAGCAATACCTAATAACCAAATTGAATAAGAAATGAAATTACTACCTGATTCTACATATGTTGAGACTGCTATTATTGCAACTATCACACCTTTTGGATTTAAAAATTGATAAAGAAAAGTTTCCATAAAATTTACCGGTCTTAATTTTTCATTTTCGTCTGAAGATTTCGAGAATGATATCTTGTACGATAAATATATTAAAAATACTGTACCCGTAAAAATTAAACCTTTTTGAATTATAGGATAAATCTTAAAAATATTTATTAATCCAAAATTTATAACCCCCAACATGAATGTGAAACCAAAAATCACTCCCAACATTAAAGGAATTGTTTTTTTAAACCCATGATTAAATCCTGAATGTGATGCTACAATATTATTTGGTCCAGGCGAACAGCTTGTCACAAACATAAATAAACAAAGAGACAGCAATTCAGGATGCATTACTAAGCTACAGGCAAACCATTTTCAACTTTTTGAGATGGATGAACAAGCACAACTTTTCCTTCCTTATCAATAGAGCCTAGAATTAAAACTTGAGAAACAACACCTGCTATATTTTTTTCAGGAAAATTACAAACTCCTATAACTTGTTTTCCAACTAAGTTTTCTTCATTGTAATAATGAGTTATCTGTGCAGATGATTGTTTAACCCCTACTTCTTTTCCAAAATCTACTTCAACAACTAGTGACGGTTTTCTAGCTTTTTCATTTTTTTTTACTGATATTACTGTTCCTACCCTAATGTCTACTTTGTCGTATGTATCGTATGTTATTTGTTCTTTCATAAATTTAATATATAATTAATAATTGATGAGTATAGGAAATAATTTAGAAGATATATATAATAATTCGATAAGAATTCTCAAAGATTTAATTGCATTTAAAACAGTATCTGGAGAAGATAATAACCAACTTATAGATTATTGTGATGATATATTAAATTCTATAGGAGCTAGTTCTTTTAAAACTTATGATGAGGAAAAAAAAAGAGTAAATCTTTTCTCAACTTTAAAAGCAAAAAAAAAAAGTAATAAAAAACCAATTATTTTATCTGGACACACAGATGTTGTTCCAGTTTCAAAAGGTTGGGCAACAGATCCTTTTGATGCAACAATCAAGGAAGATAAATTGTTTGGTAGAGGATCGTGTGATATGAAAGGTTTTATTGCATGTGCATTAGCTTACGCACCAATTTTCTCTTCATCAAATTTGGATAGAGATATTCATTTTTCATTCACTTTTGATGAGGAAACAGCATGCAAAGGTGCACCAATTTTGATTACAGAACTGAAAAAAAGAGGCATTAAAAATTGTATTTGTATTGTTGGTGAACCAACAAATATGAAAATTATTGATGCACATAAAGGATGCTATGAATATACAACCTATTTTGAAGGTCTTGCTGGACATAGTTCGGAACCAGACAAAGGTGTAAGTGCAGTTGAATTTGCTGCAAGATATGTAAATAAACTTCTCGAATTAAAAGAAAAATTGAAAGAAAGAGAATTAAAAGACTCTATCTTTGATCCTCCATATTCAACTTTGCAAGTTGGTGGAATATTTGGTGGAATTGCTCATAATGTAATTGCTGACAAATGTCATGTAAACTGGGAAACAAGACCTGTTGTGAAAGAAGATGGAATTTTTTTAAATCATGAAATAGATAAATTTACTAACGAGATTCTTTTGCCAGAAATGAAAAAGATATATCCAAAATCCAGTATAAAGAAACATATCATTGGTGAAATAACTGGTTTTGATAGAATTTCAAATTCTGAGGCATGTGAATTTGTATCTAGCATAACTGGAGATAATTCGAGAGAGGTAGTCTCTTTTGGAACCGAAGCAGGATTATTTCAAGAAATAGGAATAAGTACAGTTGTGTGTGGTCCAGGATCAATTAAGCAAGCGCATAAGATTGATGAATTTATAAAACTCACTGAAATAAAAAAATGTATTAGTTTTTTAGATGGTGTAAAAAACAAGTCTTTGAATTAATTCCAACCACCAACAGATTTAACTTCTAAAAATTCAAGTAAACCTTCTTTTCCAGCCTCTCTTCCAATCCCTGAATGTTTAAATCCTCCAAATGGTGCATCAACTGCAATACCCGCCCCATTAACATCTACCATTCCAGATCTAAGTTTTCTCGCAACCCTTTGTACTTTATCATTATCTTGAGTTTGAATATAATTTGTTAATCCATAATCAGTGTCATTTGCAATCTGGATAGCCTCTTCTTCAGTTTCAAATGGAATTACAGATAGGACTGGACCAAAAATTTCTGTTCTTGCAATTTCCATATCATTATTAACATCTGCAAATACTGTAGGTTTTACATAATAACCATCTTTTAATCCTTCAGGTTTTCCCGGGCCGCCAGCAATTAATTTTGCCCCTTCATCTATTCCCTTTTGGATTAAACCTTGAATTTTATCAAATTGTACTTCTGAAATTACAGGGCCTATATGTTCACCCTCTTTTTTTGGATCATCTACTTTAAATTCATTTGCATACTTTTTTAGCCTTTCAATAGCATCGTCATAAATTGGTTTTTCAACTAACATTCTTGTAGGCGCATTGCAGGATTGCCCAGAATTTCTAAAACATCTAAAAGCACCTCTCTCGATAGCTTCTGTATCAGCATCTTTAAATATGATGTTTGCACCTTTTCCTCCTAACTCTAAACTTACCCTTTTAAAATCTTTGGCTGCATTTTGTGAAATTAATGCTCCCGCTCTTGTAGAGCCAGTAAATGATATCATATTTACATCAGGGTGGCTTGTTAATGCATCACCGGTAGTTGCACCGTCTCCATTTACTAAATTAAATACACCTTTTGGAAACTTTGCTTCATCAATTAATTCTGCAATAATCATTGCAGATAATGGTGCTAACTCTGAAGGTTTTAAAATCATAGTACAGCCAGATGCTAAAGCAGGAATAACTTTTAAAGTAACTTGATTTATAGGCCAGTTCCAAGGAGTAATTAATGCACAAACACCCTTTGGTTCATATATTAGTCTTTGATTTTTAGCATGTTCTCCAAGTGGTTTTTCAAACTCAAACTCTTTTAAATAACGAATAAATGATTTTGTATGACTAGCACCAGTTCCTGTTTGAAGTTTTGAGGCAAAATCTTTTGGTGCACCCATTTCTTGAATAATTGCCTCAGTAATATCGTTCCATCTTTTTTTATAAAGCACATAAAAGTTTTCCAATAATTCAATTCTCTCTTGTTTTGAAGAATATCCCCAGGTTTTAAAAGCTTTTTTAGCTGCTAATACTGCATCATTAATATCCTCTTTGCCTCCTAAAGAAATTACTGCACAACTTTTTTCAGTTGCAGGATTAATTACTTGGATATCTTTTTGATTTTTTGGTGCAACCCATGAACCATTAATATAAAAATTTTTCTTTTCAATCATGCGCGCAAATTATCCTTTATTTATGATTTTGCAAATAAATTTGTCAATTCATAAACAATCGTAGCAGCTGCAAGAGAAGTAACTTCGGCATGATCATATGCTGGTGCAACTTCTACAACATCTGCGGAAATTAGATTTAAACCTGACAATCCTCTTAAAACATTTACCATTTCTCTTGTTGTCATCCCTGCAATTTCAGGTGTTCCTGTCCCTGGAGCAAATGCAGGATCCAATACGTCTATATCAATAGATAAATACAAAGCATTATCTCCAACTCTTTTTTTTATTCTTTCTGCGATTTTATCTGTTCCTTCTGTTTGAAATTCATCACAATGAATTATTTTAAAACCAAAACTCTCATCATTCTTTATGTCGTCTCTGCTATATAGTGGACCTCGTATCCCAACATGCATGGAAGCATCATCTAAAAATAAATTTTCCTCACGTGCTCTTCTAAAAGGAGTTCCATGAGTATATGGCGCTCCAAAATAAGTGTCCCAAGTATCCAAATGTGCATCAAAATGAACCAAAGACACTGGTCCTTTATTTTTTTTATTTGCTGCTCTGAGTAAAGGAACTGCTATCGTGTGATCTCCACCAAGACTTATAATTCCTCCTACTTTATTTAATAAATCTGTTGCACCTACCTCAATTTGTTTAATAGCCTCATCAATATTAAATGGATTACAAGCAATATCACCCGCGTCGGCAACTTGTTGCACTTTGAAAGGTTCAACATCATAACTTGGATGGTAATTAGTTCTTAAGTGTCTTGAGGCCTGTCTAATGCTCTGTGGACCAAACCTTGCCCCAGGTCTGTAACTTGTTCCAGAGTCAAAAGGCACTCCCACAATTGCTACATCACAACTATCTACATCTCTAAGTTCAGGTAACCTAGCAAATGTTGAGGGTCCAGCATATCTAGGGACTTTAGTTCCGCTCACTGGCTGTTTTGGGTTTTTATTTTTTTCTTTTTTCATTTTTAATTTTCTAAAGTAATATTATTTTAGCATATAGTTCTATGTTTATTTAATGAGAATTTTGTTTATTTTATTGCTGATATTTCAATTTAATTTGCTCAAAGCTGATGAGATTAATTATCTATTAAAGATTCCAAACCTAAAAACTTTTAGTTTAAATAATAAAAATGGTCTTAAGTACTTAACAGCTAAAAAAAATTTTAAAATTGGCGTCCAGAGTAATATTAGTTGTAATAAACTAGGAGAAAAAAACTTAGAAAATAAATTTTCATTGATAAAGAGAAATTTAGATATTTACGATTATGAGTTTTTAAAAAAAATAAATTTAAGATTTATAGTTCTTTGTCAAAATCTATACATATCAAAAATAAATACAGCTGGGATACCTGATTTGAATAAAAGAACATTAATATTGGATCTAAAGTTTAATGAGAAATATTTTGAAAGAGTTATACATCATGAAGTGTTTCATCTAATACATGATAGTTTTCCAGAAATATTTAATGAAGAAGCTTGGTCAAATTTAAATAAAAAAGGTTTTAAATATGCAGATTGTTCTACATGTACAGATAAATTAGGCTTAGATATTTACAAAAATACAGATGGTTTTTTAACCGAATACTCTAAGACAATACCATCAGAGGATATGGCTGAAGTCTATTCTTTTTTAATTACAGATAATAAAAATTTAGAAAAAATTAAAAAAATCGATCCAATAATATTTAAAAAAGCTGAATTCATAGAGTCCAGAATAAAAAAGATAAATAATTTATAATCATTTATGATAAAAAAAATAAAAGCATCAACAGGGGAGAAAATATTATTTATTTTTTTAATTTTACTTACAATTACTTCGTTTGTATTTTTTTACGCAATTAAAAATAAGTGCCTTTTTGTCGATAAAATAGATTTAAAAAAAATCAATTTCCCAAATAAAAATAATATTGCAATTATGAATGTAGAATGCGGTATGGTTATTATTGAGCTTTTACCAAATTTATCTCCAAATTCTGTAGAAAGGTTTAAATTTTTTATATCAAATGGAGATTATGATGGATCAGCTTTTTATAGAGTTATCAAAAATACATTATTGCAAGCAGGGGATTTAGAATTTGGTAACATAGAAAATATAGATTATTTCAGAGTGGGTAGTGGTAAATCAAAACTTGGTCCAATTAACTCTGAAATAAATAATAAATTTGAGTTTAATGCTGGTAGTGTAGGTTTAGTTAGAGGTGATGAATTCAATACTGAAGATAGTGAATTTTTTATTTTATTAAAAGATGTACCTTTATTTAAAGGAGAATATACACCAATTGGTAAAGTTATTTATGGTTTGGATGCATTAACTAAAATTAAATCCTCAGATAAGACAGAATATGTTTTAAGACCAGATTTCTTAAGTGATTTAAAATTATTGGAACAATACAATTAAAAAAACTATTATTATTGCAGTTGCATAATAATATGGCATTTTCTTTTTCCAAGAAATTAGAATTTTTGTAGCTGTATCTACTTGTTTTTTTGTTGGTTTTTTCGACATAATAAATTTAGTTAACTAGTGGTTTTCCAGTGGCTAAAGTGTGTTTTATTCTATCTTGTGTTTTTTCTGTTTCAATTAATTTCATAAACGCATCTAACTCAAGCTTATACAAGTCATCCTCTGATAAAGTATGTTCCAAAGTAGTATCTCCACCACTCAAAACTTTTGCCAATTCTTTTCCAACTTCCATACCATGATCAAGTATAATTTTATCATTATATAATTTCTCTAGCATTTGTATCATTTTTTCATAAGCTTTTTTTCCAGATAGATTGAAAGAAACTTCATTTGGTGGAGTAAAATCTTTATTTCGTTGAATAATTTCTTTTGAAACTGATAATAAACTATTTCTACTCATTATTTTTTTATCCTCAGGTCTTAAGTATTTTAATGGCTCAGCTTCAATTGGAGAGGTTGCAGTTTTTGCGTAACCAATAATATCAAATACTTTAAGAGGTGCATAATCAGGATCATTCTTGGCTTCCTCTGTCTGAGACCATCGCCATAACATCTCTTTGCATCCACCGCCGGCTGGGATTAATCCAACCATTGTTTCTACGAGACCAACAACAATATTTGTATGAGAAGCTACAAAATTACTTTGACATAAAACTTCAAAACCACCACCTAATGCCAAGCCAGATGGAGCTGAAACAACGGGAAATTTTGAATACTTTAAATGTTTACAAGTTTCTTGAAAATATTTAACAAACTTTTCAATAGATTTAAAATCACCCTTGTCTGCAAAATTCATTGTATAAGATAAGTTTACTCCAGCAGAAAACTGCATTGCTTCATTTATAATTATAAGTGGTTTATCAGTTGCATTTTTTAGACTATCCATTGAGTCATAATCTAATGCATTAGCTTTTGTGGTAAATTCAACAATATTAAAATCATTGAATCTATAAATTTCAGCTGAGTTGTTTTTATCTAATTTGAGTGCTTTAGGTTTAATTTTTCCAAGAGTTTCTAAATCAGTATATTGTTGTCTTTCCCCATAAAAGTTTTCGTCTTTACTTTTTGATAAATCCTCAAGAAACTTGTTATTTTCAAAATTATCTAATCTTTCAAAAAAATTCTTTACTCCAATTTCTTTTAACATTTCGAAAGGTCCTTTAGACCAGTTAAAACCTAGTCTCATTGCTTCATCGATGTCATTAAATTTATCAGTTATCCCCGGAACCAATGAAGATGCGTATTTAATAATTTTTGAGATTACAGACCAGGCATATTCTCCATATTTATCTTTTCTATTGATTAAGTTAACAATATCCATCTTTTCTGATCCTAGATTAAACTTTTCTGATATTGAATATTCACCAGTTTCTAAATTGATACCTTCGAGAACTTTTTTGCCATCAGTTTTATTCATTCTGTAAAATCCACCTCTGCCTTTTCTTCCTGTGTAACCAGTTTCGATTAGTTTTTTTACAAGTGGTATTTCTTTGGCAACAACTTGAAAATCATCTGACTCGGGAAGTTCCTTAATAAAACTTTTTAAAACATCGGCCATTAAGTCAATACCAATCAAATCATAAAGTCCAAAAACGCCTGTTTTTGGTATTCCCATTGGTCGACCAAAAACTGCATCCGCTTCTTCAATTGTTAGTTTCATTTTGAATGCTTCTGTCATTGCTACTTGCATGGCATAGACACCAATCCTATTTCCTAAGAAGCCTGGCGTATCGTTACAAATTAAAGTTCCTTTTCCTAAATCTTTTTCACAAAAATTTTTAAGTGAATTTATCTGTTCTAAATCATTATTTTCATTTTTCACAATTTCTAATAAATCCATATATCTAACTGGATTGAAAAAGTGAGTTATACAAAAGTCTTTTTTTTCTTCATTTGAAAGTTTTTCGGAAAGTACTTTGATTGGAATAGAAGATGTATTAGAGGATACAATAGACCCTTTTTTTCTTTCTTTAAAAATTTTTTCATAAATATTATGTTTGATATCAATTCTTTCTACAACAGCTTCAACAATCCAGTCAGCCTCACCAACTTCATTAAAGTTATCATTTATGTTACCAACATTAATATTATTGATTTTTGATTTATCGATCAATAAAGGAGGTCTTGATTTTAAAATTCTTTCTCTAGCTTTCTCAGATATTTCTGTTGTTAAATCTAGTAATGTTACTGGAACATTTGCATTACATAGTTGAGCAGCTATCCCACTCCCCATCGTCCCTGAACCTATTACAACAACTTTATTAATTTTCATATTGAGAATAAATGCTTATAGTAAAAAATTTCTTTAAGGGCAACTTAAAGCAGTTAAATAACTCTTAAAATATTATCTAATAAATTTTGTAATTGAAGGAATAATTGCAACTGCTAGTGCAATTTTAAACAATTCACTTGGTAAAAAAGGATATAAACCCCCAGCAAGTGCCTTGTCATATCCAATAACTGAGCCTAAATAGCCCACCCCAACTATAAAAATAATTGAAGTTGCAATCAGTAGTGAAATTAAACTTTTAAAGTATGAGTCGTTAAAATTTCTTTCAGCTAAAAAACCGATAACCCCTGCTGCGATTGTCATTCCATAAAGATATCCTGCAGTAGGACCTGTTAAATAAAGTAATCCTCCTCCTTTAGCAAAAACTGGCAGTCCAATAGCTCCCTCGAATAGGTAAAGTAAAAGTGTAAAGAAAGCTAATTTAGAACCATAAGTCATTCCAATTATAAATACTGCAAACGTTTGCATAGTCATTGGTACTGGCCAGAATGGCACTTGTACTTTTGATGAAAATGCTAAAATTAATGTACCAATCAACATTAAAGAAATATTTTGAAAAAAGGCATTTATTCTATAATCTGAAAGTAAATTTTTTATTAATGTAGAATTATTTTTCATACATTATTATTTAAGCATAAATAAAAAAATTTTGAAATAATAAATTTAATTTTTTAAAATTGTTCTTTTTGTAATTCTTTAATAGGTATATGACATCTGATAGCATTACCGCTATCTGTTAATTGCCATGGTGGTATTTCTTTCTTACAAATATCTCCAACAATTCTGGAGCATCTGCCTTGAAAACTGCATCCTTTCTCAGGAGGTCTTTCTTCAACAATATCCTCAGCAACTAATTTAGGTTTTATATCTGGATCTGGCTCTAAGACAGCACCCAACAAAACTTCTGTATAAGGGTGAGATGGAAACTTATAAACATCATTTGAGGGTCCAACTTCACAAAGCCTTCCTTGATAAAGAACTGCCACTCTATCACTAATTGCTCTTACAACGGCTAAATCATGTGATACAAAGATATATGTAGTTCCAAAATCTTCTTTTAGTTGTTGTAATAAGTTTAATACGGCAGCTTGTACAGAAACATCTAAAGCAGATGTAACCTCATCACATAAAATAATATCTGGTTTCGCAGCAAAAGCTCTTGCAACCGCTACTCTTTGTTTTTCACCACCAGATAGTTGTCTTGGGTATCTAGACGTATAAAATTCTCCAAGTCTTACTTTTTGCAATAGGTCTATAATATTTTTTTTTAATTCTTCACCTTTTAATCCAAAATACAATTTTAATGGTTGTGCAATAATCTCTTCTACCGTGTGGTTAGGGTTTAAAGACTCATCTGGATTTTGAAATATTAATTGAATAATTCTTAAATCATTGGGATCTCTTTCTTTCAAATCAGACGATAAATTTCTATTTTCATCGAACCTTATTAAACCATCTTTGGTTCTAAGTAGTCCAGCAATAGATTTCAGGATTGTTGATTTTCCACTTCCTGACTCTCCTACTAAAGCTATTGTCTCTCCCTTTTTGATATTAATGTTAATATCTTTTACTGTAGGGTTATTGTCTGAAATTCTATTGAAAACTTGATCTAAAAGTTTTTGTTTTGCGTAACTAATAGATACTTCTGATAAATTTAATATTTCTTTATCTTGTGATTTATTTTTAATTTTATTAACTGTTTGGCTTACTTGACTCTCTTTAACAAGTTTTTCATAATTAAAACATCTAACACTAGTATTTAAATCTTCTAAAAATTCTAATTGAGGAGAATTATGTTTGCAATTCTCATCTGAAAAATTACATCTATCAAAAAAACTACAACCGCCTTGAATTGTACCTGGTTGAGGTTGACTACCCGGCATTGAATCTGGGAGTCCAGCTAGTGACAATTTTGGAATAGATTTAAGCAAACCATGGGTATAGGGATGGATGGGTCTTTTTAGGATATCTCTTGAGGGGCCTTCTAAAACAATTTCTCCTGAATACATTACAATAATTCTATCACTCACTTGAGCAATAGCTCCAAGGTCATGGCTCACATAAACCATTGATGTTCCAGTATCTTTCGCAATAAAATTGAGAAGTTCTAATACATGAGCTTGAGTTGTTACATCTAATCCAGTTGTTGGCTCATCTAAAAGAAGTAAATCTGGAGTTCCAGCTAAAGCCATAGCTACAGCAACTCTTTGTTGTTGTCCTCCTGAAAGTTCATGAGGATATCTAAGGGCAATTGTTTCCGGTGAAGGAAGTCTAACTTTATTCAATAGTTCTGAAATTTTTTTTTCTCTCTCTTTTTCATTTAAATCAGAGTGTAATTGTAAAGCTTCATCAATTTGATAACCTATTTTTAAGTTTGGTGTTAATGCTTGACCTGCATTCTGTGGTATCATTGCTATTTTTCTACCTCTGATTTTTTCTAAATCTTTACTTTTCATTTTCAGTAGATTTGACGAGTTAAACTGACATTCTCCTCCAATTGTATAGAGTCCATGCTTAACATATCCCATCATTGCTAATGCCAATGTGCTTTTTCCTGAACCAGATTCACCTACAATTCCAACTGTCTCGCCTTTTTTAATATTTGTACTTATATTTTTTAAAATTAAAATTTCTTCGCCTTTTTTGCTTCTAAATCCAATAGATAAATTTTTAACTTTTTGAATTGTATCAGTCATTATTAAACAGGAGCTTTAGTTGATCTATCTATGCCTAAAGCTTTAGCAAAAGCGTCTGCTGTTAAATTAATACCTATAATTAAACTACTTAATCCAACAATTGGTGCTATTACTGCCCAATAAGCAAAAGACATCAAACCTCTTGCATTTGATATCATTAATCCCCAGTCTGGAGTTGGAGGGCTAACCCCAAAACCTAAAAAAGATAAAGAACTAAAACCAAGTAACATCCATGACCATCGCATTGCTCCTTCAACTAAAATTGCATCTCTTACATTAGGAATTATTTCATTCCAAATAATTGAAAAATTACTGTGTCCCCTTGCTCTTGCAGAGACTATAAAGTCTTTTGCGATCACATCATGTGTTGCTGCTCTTGCAACTCTTACAATTCCCTTACCATAAAAAAAACCTAAAGCAGGTATCAATACTTCAGTAGATGTACCTAACAAAGATACAATCAATAACATTGCTAAAATCCATGGAATAGATAAGAACGCATCTACAATCCTCATAACTACATCATCTATTTTTCCTCCAACCAATCCACAAAATATTCCTAAAAGACCACCCCACAATAATGCTATTAAAGATCCAAAGAAAGTTATTGTGAGAGCCGTTCTTCCCCCTAAAATTGTTCTAGTAAAAACATCTCTTCCAAGATCATCTGTTCCAAACCAATATTCAGCTGAAGGAGCCTGTAGCATTAAAGTTGGATCTATAGCTTTAAAATCATGTGGAGCAATATAAGGACTTATAAATGCAAGAATAATATGAAAAACTAAAATACTGAGGCCGATAAGTCCAGATGGTCTAGAAGCCATTGTAATTATAATTTCAGATAATTTTGCAAAAGCACTTTTCTTCTCCTCTTTATAAATATTATCCACTTTCATATTATTTTCTTATCTGTAAAGTTTTTAATCTAGGGTTAAGCATTAGCGTCAATAGATCAGCTAATAAATTTATACTTACATAGATAGAAGCAAGAATTATCGCTAATGCTTGCACTGTTGGTAAGTCTCTGTTTGAAATTGATTCAATTACTAATCTTCCAAGACCAGGGTAATTAAACACAACTTCAGTTACTACAACTCCACCTAAAAGCCATGCAATAGTTAAGGCTACTACATTAATAGCAGGTAATAAAGCGTTTGGTAAAACATGTTTGAAAACCATTTTCCAATAAGGAACTCCTTTTAAAATTGCCATTTGAACATACTCACTTGCCATTACTTGAATTACACTCGATCTTACCATTCGCGCCATGTGAGCTGTCATAATCATCGCTATAGCAACAACTGGTAAAATTATATTTGGTAACAACTCTAAGAAAGATACATCGGTTGGAACTATTACAATACCAGGCAACCACTCAAGCCATATTGCAATAATTAAAATTAACAAAGTAGCACTGATAAATTCTGGAATAGTCATTGCAAATATTGTAACTGTTGAAATTGCAACATCGGGTAACTTGTCTCTCCACAAAGCAGTAATAATTCCTAAAATTAAAGCTATTGGAATACCTATAAAAATTGCAGCTGATGCCAATACCAATGAATTTTTAATTCTAGGTCCTAAAACGTCTTTAATTGGCATCTCTCCACTTAAAGAATAACCAAAGTCTCCTTGAATAGCGTTTAATGCCCACGATACATATCTTTCATATGCAGGAACATTTAAACCAAGTCTTCTGTAGCAAGCTTCTAATTGCTCCCCAAAAGCCTGCCTTTCTAGATAAGTTGTGCAAGCATCCCCAGGTAAAACTTCAGTGCCTACAAATGTAATTATAGATACAATAAATAAGGTAATAAAACCTAATAAAATTCTCTTTATAATTAAAAAAAGCATAACAATATTAAATTTTAAATTATTTATTTTGAAATGAAAGAGGTTTTACAGGCCTACTTAAAGGCCTGTAAAACAAAAGTTATTACTGAACGCTTACTGTGTGCCATCTAATTGAAAAATACTCAACTTCGTCAAGATTTTTCACTCTAGAAGATGTAACAACAAGTCGAGACACATGGTAAGGAATCATTGTTCCAGACTCTTCCCATAATGTTTTTTGAGCATTAATGTATGCTGCTTTTCTTTTGCTAAATTTTAACTCACCTCTTGCGTCAGCTAAATTCTTATCAAAAGAAGCACTTTTATAGTATGACTCGTTCCATTTTGCTTCACTATGATAAGCTTCATGCAAAATACTATCTGCTGGTCTCTCATTCCAACGTGTCATTGCTACAGCTTTTTTCATCCAAGTTTCATTCCAATAACTTTTTGAAGGAGTCATTTGAATATCTGCTCTGATATTAGCTTTAGCAAATTGTTGTTGCAAAACCTCAGCAATAGTTGGCCAAGTTGGTTCTTTTGTAGATACATGAATTGTGAAATCAATACCATCTGGGTAACCTGCTTCTGCAAGTAATTTTTTTGCTGTAGCTGGTTGCGGTGGACACTTCTTATTCATTCTATATTGATCTGATGGTGCAACAGGAGTATCGCAAGATACAGTTGCCGCTCCAGCCATAACAAGATCAACTAATTCTTGTCTATCCACAGCTATTCTGACAGCTTTTCTTACTCTAGGGTCATCAAATGGAGCTACGTCAGTTCTCATTACCATACCTCTCCAGTTTCCTGTAGGTATAACTGAAACGTTAAATTTTGAATTACCATCAAATATTTTTTTCTGATTGAATGGAACATATCTATTCATATCTATTTGACCTGTCAGCAAGGCTTGAATTCTAGCTTGACCATCTGGGATAGCTATTACATGTACCTCAGCAAGTTTTGGTGCTCCTTCCCAATAATTTGGGTTAGCTTTAAGAATTGTAGTTCCTTCAGCATCAAATTTATCAACCATAAACGGTCCAGTTCCAATACCTGTTTTCCCAATAGTATCGCCAGATCCATTTGGTATCATTCTTAATCTATAATCAGTTAATAAAAGTGGAAAATCTGCGAATGATGTGTTCAACTTTATTTTTACTGTATGTGAGTCAACAACTTCAATATCTGTTACTGCACTCATGCTCTTCTTAGCAGGCGACCCAATTTCAGGATCTTTAACTCTCATCAAAGAGTATTTTACATCCTCTGCATCAAAATCAGATCCATCATGGAATTTAACACCTTTTCTTAAATTAAAAGTCCACTCTGTTGCATCTGAGTTACCTGACCAGTCAGTAGCTAACTCGGGAGAAGTAACTCCTTTAAGATCTTTTCTAACAAGACGGTTTTGAGTCATTATTACTACTTGAAATAGTCTTCCTTTAGTAATTGCATCTAAATTTGTATCTTTTCCAAAACCAAGATCATGAGATAATTTAAAAACCCCACTTGAAGCGTTGGCAAATGAAAATGTTACAAATAGTGTTACCAATGAAATTGATATCAATTTTAAAATGTTTTTCATAATTTCCTCTCTTTAAAAAAACAAAAGGTAACAATTAGATACTTATATAGCAACAGTCAAAATGGACATTTTTTATTTATTTTATTGGTGTATTCTGATTATCTACAAAAATAGTAATGAACAATTTAATCAATAAATATAGGTTTACTGTAAAGCCAGTTAGCCTTGAAAATTCCAATTCATTAGAGCTTGCAAGATCAATTCAGGTTCACCCCTTAACCTATCAAGAATTGCCATATGATCCAGAATATTCAAATTACGCAGGAAGATTAACACTTGAAAAATTATCTAATGTTAGTTCTGAAGAAATGTATTGGAAGGCGAGGAGAGAAATTATTTTTAGGCATACAGGAGAACATCCATTTGAAATATCTGGACCAGATTCATTAAAATTTTTACAAAAAATATTTCCGAGAGATATTTCAAAAATCGCTGTAGGAAGATGTTCTTATCAATTTGCTTGTTATCATGATGGTGGGATGATTACGGATGGTATACTTTTAAGAATTGATAAAGATAAATATTGGTTTGCGCAAGCTGATGGTGACCTATTTTCTTGGTACAAAGCACATTCTAAAAATTTGAATGTAGAAATTAACGATCCAAATGTTTGGGTAAGTCAAGTTCAAGGCCCATTATCCATGAAACTACTTGAAAATTTAAGTAATGGTTTTTCAGAGAACGATTGGAAATATTTTGATTGGAAAGAGTTACAAATTTTAGATCAAAAAGTAATAGTAAGCAGAAGTGGTTTTACTAATGAACTTGGTTGGGAAATTTATTTTAGGCCAGAAAATCAAACAGAGAAAATTGGTGATTATATTCTTGAGCAAGGAAAAAAATTAGGTATGATTTTGGTGGCTACACCAGGATTTAGATGTAGAAGAATTGAAGCTGGACTTTTATCTGCTGGACAAGATTTTTCAAAAAATACCAATCCTTTTTCAGTTGGCCTTGGAAGATTTATAAATTTTGATAAAGAGGATTTTATTGGAAAAGATGCACTTATGTCATCAGAGAAAAAATGTAAGACTTGGGGAATTCGGGTTATGTCTGGAACTGCAATTAAAGGAGAGAGTATCAAATTAAATGAAAAAGAGATTGGTAAAATAACCTCAAGCACATGGTCACCTTATCAAGTTTGCGGTGTTGGTATAGTGCACCTTAATAATCATGAAAATGGACCAGGTGATATAGTTTATGTTAAATGCACAGACGGAAAATTACATAAAGGTCAAATCTGTAAATTACCAATGTATGATGAAAAGGGAGAAATAGTAAGAGGTATAGACAGAAATATCCCAAATGAACCAAAACCTTGGGTTGGTGTTTAAGCTTAAATTGTTAAAAATATAATTAGTGAATATAAAAAAAAAAATAATTACTATTGGGGGAGGAGGGTTTACTCATAACCAAGATGATGATCAGGAACAATTCATTTTAGAATGTATTAACAAAGAAAATTGCTCATTAGGATTTTTGCCAACAGCTAGTAACGATGACTCAAGCAAAACTAAGCTCTTTTATAAAAGATTTGAAGTTTCAGGTTTAAATGTGTCTCACTTTAATCTTATCTCCAGCGTAAAAGGTTTTGAAAATTGGCTTTCAAATCTTGATGTAGTTTATGTTGGTGGTGGAAATACAAAATTCATGCTCAAATATTGGAAAGAAAATAATTTAATTGGGCTTTTTAAAGAAGTCTACAATTCAGGTACAATTCTATCAGGTATAAGTGCTGGTGCCGCGTGTTGGTTCGATTGCTTTCTAACTGACTCAGATGGACCTGGATTTAAATCTATGAATGGCATTGGATTATTATCTGGAAGTTTTACACCACATTATTCGGACTCAAAAAGAGCGGAAAAATATAGAGAAAATATTAAAAACAAAAATTTGCCTAATGGTATTGCTGTTGATGATGGTGTTGCAGTACTTTTTATTGACGGAAAACCAACAGAGGTTTATTCTTCTAGAAAAGGTCATAATGCTTATTTTGTTAATCAAAATAAACAATTTAACTTAAAAGAATACATTAAAATGAACAATGAGTGATAATATTTTACCAAGTCAAAAAATCTTTAGCATAAAAGATGCGAGAGAACTATCACGTAAACGTCTTCCTAAACTAGTTTTTGATTTTATTGATGGTGCATCTGGAGATGAGAAACTTGCCGAAATCAACAGTATAGCTCTAGACCAAATTAGATTAGAGCCTAAAGTTTTAAGAAATGTTGAAAAAAGATCTCTTAAAAAAAAGGTATTAGGATACGAATTTAATTTTCCATTTGGTTTTGCTCCAATGGGAATGACTAATTTGTCTTGGCCAGGAGCAGACTCTATGTTAGCCGCTGAAAGTGCAAGAAATAATATTCCAACCTGTGTTTCTATGGCTTCTACTACAACATTAGAAAAGATGTATGAACTCTCAGAAGGTCATTCTTGGATGCAGTTATATATTTTCCAAGATGAAAATTTTGTGATGGAGCTTTTGGAAAGAGCAAAAAATACTGGTTACGAGGTAGCAATTTTAACTGTAGATGTACCAGTTTTATCTAGAAGAACTAGAGATGATAAAAATGGTTTCTCTTATCCTTTTAAGATAGGTCCAAAACAATTTTTTGATTTTGCAACTCATCCGACTTGGTCTCTATCAACTTTGATGAGTGGAATTCCAAAGCCTATGAATTATGTAACATCAAAAAGTGGAGATGGAATTTTTAAAAGAAAAGAAAGTAGAGGATCTACTGATTGGAATACACTTAAAAGAGTAAGGGATAAATGGAAAGGCAAACTTATTGTTAAAGGAGTAATGTCTCCAGATGATGCAATAAAAATAAAAGAAGCTGGTGCGGATGCTATTCAAGTTTCAAATCATGGAGGTAGGCAATTAGACAGTGCCACAGCAGCAATAAATATGCTTCCATTGATTAGAAAATCAGTTGGAAATAATTTTCCTTTAATCTTTGATAGTGGAATAAGAAGTGGAAGCGATATAGTAAGAGCGCTAGCATTTGGTGCAGATTATGCAATGATTGGAAGACCCGTTATGTATGCAATGGGAGCTGATGGAAAAAAAGGATTAAGAAGAATAGTTGAGATTATAAAAGAGGAAGTTAGCACAACACTAGGGTTAGTTGGATTAAATGATATTAATGAAGTAACATCTGAGATAGTAATAGAGAATACTATTAATAAGGTAAAATACTAAATGAATGAGAATAAAATTAGAGGTGGAGCATTATTAGCTAGAGCTTTAAAAGATAAGGGAATTAGTAAAGTTTTTACTCTTGCAGGAGGTTTTTGTAATCCAGCAATTGAAGGATTTGCTGAGTGTCAAATTGAAGTGATAAATACACCTCATGAACAAATTGCAGGACATTTAGCAGATGGCAATACAAGAATAACTCGTAAACCATCAGTATGCTTAGTTGGACCAGAAGGATTTACTAACGCAGTCCCCTCTATGATGGAGGCTTGGGGTGAGAGAAGTCCTGTTATTTATATTACAGGTTCTAGCAGTCTTAAAAGACAAGGTTCAGGTGGTTTTAAAGAAATAGATGATGTTTCAATTGCTGCCCCTTTGACTAAATACAGTGCAAGCATTACCGATGGAACTAGAATAAGAGAATTTGTCGACAAAGCATATCACATTGCAACCAATGGTTATCCAGGTGCAGTACATCTTAGTCTGCCAGTAGATATTATGTTTTCATCTTTTGCAGAAGAAGTAGGATTAGAAGAAAGACCATTTTCTCACAAGGCTAAACCTTTAGCTAAAGCTTGGCCAGATCCAAATTCTCTATCAGAAGTTTTAGAACTTGCTTGTAATGCTAAAAAACCAATTATAATAGGTGGCCATGGAGTTTGGTGGTCTCATTCAGAAAAAAATCTTGAAGCAGCTGGTAATAATTTAAATATACCAATTTTTAATGTCCCATATCATCAAAAATTATTAGGTGAGGAAGCAAATGCTTATATGGGTTTGGCGGATATACACCAATATCCTCCCTCGGAATATGCACTACAAAATTCAGATTTAGTACTTGTAGTTGGGGCGCGTTTAGACAATCAAATGAATTTTGGAAATCCACCTTTTATACCTAAATCATCAAAGTTAGTTTGTATAAATGGTTCTCATGAGGAAGTAGAACTTAATAGAGCAGCTGATTTTTGTTTATTAAGTGATCCTGGTGTTTTTCTAGATACATTATCTAATTTAAAGAAAAATAATAAGTGGACTTTAGACACAACTTGGTTCGAAGAAAACAAAAAAAAGAAAAAAGAATGGGTAGAGAAATCCTTGAAAGACTTAGAGATAGAGGCTGAGGCATCAAAAAAAAATGGAGGGAAAATCCATCCTCTACAACTTTCATTAGATGTCCAAGAAGCAATGGGTGAAAATGACTGGCTTGTTATAGATGGAGGAAATACACACTTCTGGTCAGAAATTGCAATTAATATTGCAGGTGCAAAAGGTAAAAAATTAAAAGGTATCTTGCACCCTGGAACATTTAGCATGTTAGGTGTTGGTGTATCGTTTGCTTTATCTGCTAAAAATCATAATCCAGATTCAAATGTTGTTCTTATAAGTGGAGATGGTGCGTTTTTATCAGGAGGTATGTCTATTGAAAGTGTATTTTATGAAAAAAAACCTATTACTGTTGTAATTGATAACAATGGTGGATTGGCCTCAATTGGACAACAACAAGAAAGATTATTTAAAAGTGGAAAAAGCGTTGCAACTGATTTTAGAGACATCCCATTTCATAAGATTTTTGAGGGTTTTGGAGGGTATGGAGAATTAGTTAATAAAAGAGAAGAGTTAGCACCGGCACTTAAAAGGGCAATGGAAAGTGGAAAACCTGCATGTGTAAATGTTAAAGCAAAGCCAGTATTAAGCCCAATAGTCTCTGCAGTTGCAAGCAAAAGAGAAAAGTCATCAATAGAATAAAATGGCAATATTTTCATCACACTTATTAGATGCTACTAATGGATCTCATGCTGGGAATATTGATGTAATAATTTATCAAATAAAAAAAAATGGAGATAAAGAAATTTTCTGTGAAAGTAAATCTGATGATGGTGGTAGAATACATAAAGAATTTGATCTAAGTGATGATGATACCAAGTGCGAATATGAAATGATTTGCAAAACTGGGGATTATTTTTCTGAGAAAAGAATTATTTCTGAAATAAATATTAAATTTAAAATGGAAGATAATAATAAAAAATATCATATACCCATAATAATTTCTAAAAATAGCTACACTGTGTGGTGGTCAAAATAGAATGAGTGGTGAAAATTTAATACATCAAAAAAATATTAAATTAAATATGTCAAGACGTATAAGGCGTACTCCATTTACTAAAAAGGTTGAAGAATGTGGCGTGTCAGATTTTACCGTTGTAAACCACATGTTATTACCAAAAGGATTTAAAAACTCAGTTGAGGAAGATTACTGGCATTTAAGAAAGGAAGTTCAAGTCTGGGACGTATCTTGCCAAAGACAAGTACAAATTTCAGGTCCTGATGCAACAAAACTTGTACAAAAAATGACGCCTCGCTCAATAAAAAAAATGGAAACTGGAAAATGTTTTTATATTCCAATAATAGATGAGACCGCAGGAATGATTAATGATCCTGTTTTACTTAAACTAGACGATGATATGTTTTGGATTTCAATAGCTGACTCAGATATTCTTCTATGGGCAAAAGGTATTGCATTAGGTTCTGGATATAATGTTGAAATAGTAGAGCCAGATGTTTATCCATTGGCTATTCAAGGCCCAAAATCCGAAGACCTTTTGGTTTCAATATTTGGTAAAGACATAAAAAAATTAAAATTTTTCAATTTTAAAGTTTTTGACTTTTTGGGTACAAAACAAATAATCGCAAGGTCAGGTTATAGCAAGCAAGATGGTTTTGAAATTTATTTCAAAGGATTTGAAACTCATTTTAATGAAATTGAACTTGGTGAAAAGCTTTGGGATATTGTTTGGGATCATGGTCAAAAATTTAATATATCTCCAGGATGTCCAAACCTCATTGATAGAATTGAGGCAGGACTTATGTCCTATGGCAATGATTTCACTAGAGAAAATAATCCACTAGAATGCAATCTCGAGAAATATTGTAAACAAGAAGATGATCATGATTTTATTGGAAAACATGCTTTGAGAAAGATCCAATCTGAAGGAATTAAACAACAGATGAGAGGAATAATTTTTGATGGTGAACCCTGCAAACCAACAGGAGTTCCTTTGCCGGTATACTCAAAAAACAATAAAAAGATTGGGCAAATTGCTTCTGGTATTTATTCCCCAAGAATTAAGAAAAATATAGGTTTATCAATGATAAATAGAGATTTTTGGGATTTGGGGAATGAAGTATTTATAAATACTTTTAATGGAAAAAACAGAAAAGGCATAATAACTTCTTTACCATTTCCTGATTAATCTTATATTTAAATTATGTTTAAACCAGTTATAGCAGGATTTTCAAGATCACCTTTTACTATGGCTAGAAAAGGTGCCTTAATAGACTCAAAACCAGTTAATCTATTAGCAGAGGTAATTAAAGATTTAGTATCAAAATCAAATGTTAAAAAAGATGACATTGAGGATATCGTAGTTGGTTGTGCATTTCAAACAGGAGAACAAAGTTTTAATATTGGAAAGTTGACTACTTTTTTAAGTGGTATGAATGTAAAAACCTCAGGCATGACAGTAGATAGATGGTGTGGTTCGTCAATGGAGGCTATTCATATTGCAGCAGGTAAAATTTCTTTGGGTGCTGGAAAGGTATTTGTCTGTGGAGGGGTTGAAAGCATGACAAGAGTAAATACTGGTTTTGAACCAATCCCCTACCCTGAAAGTAAGACAGATAATCCACATGTTTATTTTTCAATGGGAACAACTGCAGAAAATGTTGCTAAAAAATATAACATTTCAAGAAATGAACAACAGGAGTTTGCTATATCAAGCCATCAAAAAGCACATGAAGCACAAACCAAAGGGAATTTTAAGAATGAAATCGTATCAATTGGTGATTGTGATACTGATGGAAACATAAGACCGAATAGTACAATGGAAAAATTAGATGGATTAAAACTTGCATTTGATGAAAATGGAACAGTTACAGCAGCAACTTCATCACCTTTAACAGATGGTGCGGCGGCAACTTTAATTTGTGAGGAAAATTATGCAAGAGAAAATAATTTAAATATTTTAGGAAGAATAGTATCTACTGCTGTTGAAGGTTGTGACCCTGATTTTATGGGTCTAGGTCCAATTGGTGCATCAAAAAAAGCTTTAAAGAGAGCTAACTTGTCAGCTGATCAAATTGATATTGTTGAATTGAACGAAGCTTTTGCTTCTCAATCATTAGCGTGCATTAAAGATTTAGGTATAGATAAAAATAAAGTTAATTTAGATGGTGGAGCTCTTGCTCTTGGTCATCCACTTGGTGCAACAGGTGCAAGAATCACTGGTAAAGCAGCTGATTTATTAAAACGAGAAAATAAAAAATATGCTCTTTCTACTCAGTGTATAGGTTTAGGAATGGGAATTGCGACAGTAATTGAGAGTGTCAATTAAACTATCTATTAATTCCTCTTAGTCTCTCAGATCTTCTTCTTAAAAGTTCAGCAGTTAATAAAATGAATACTGATAATAAAATCAAACAGGTTGCAACAGCTAATATAGTCGGACTTAACTGTTCTCTAAGCCCAGTCCACATTTGAATTGGAATTGTAGTATTATCTAAGCCAGCTAAGAATAATACAACTACGACTTCATCAAAAGAAGTTACAAAAGCAAAAAGACCGCCAGATATAACCCCAGGTAATATCAAAGGTAAAGTAATTTTCATAAATGTATTGTATGGACTACTTCCAAGACTTGAGGCAGCACGTGTAATACTATGATCAAAACCTGAAAGTGTTGCAGTAACAGTTATTACCACAAACGGGGTTCCAAGAATAATATGTGCCAATATAATACCCAAATGAGTGGCTGCCAAACCTACCTTTGCCATGAAAAAGAAAATCGCTACCCCAGAAATAATTAGCGGAACTATCATTGGTGAAATTAAAATTGCCATTATCAAACCTTTGTAAGGCATATGTCTACTGCTTAAGCCTAATGCAGCAAGAGTACCTAAAATAATTGATCCCAATGTAGCAAAAATTGCAATTATAAAACTATTTCTTGCAGCCAAACCCCATGGATTTTTTGTTCCATAAATCATGTCTTTATACCATCTTAAAGAGAATGCATCAGGATCTAACCTTTTCATTCCATCAGAAAAAACCAAGAACTCCTCAGCATTAAAAGACAACGGAAAAATTACAAATAAAGGAGCTATCAAAAAGAAAAAGACACAACCACATATTAATAAATAAAAATAGTGCCAAATTCTATAATGCGGTTCTGTATACTTTGGTAATGCCATAATTAACCTAATTTGATGTTATCAACTCCTACAAGTTTATTATAGATCCAATAAATTACTAACACGCCTGTTAAAAGCATCAGACCCATTGCAGATGCAAAACTCCAATCTAAAGTACTTTTCATATGATATGCTATTTGATTACTAATAAGTGTTCCAGATGCACCTCCAACAAGTGCTGGTGTAATATAATAGCCAATTGCTAATATAAACACTAATAGACAACCTGCACCTATTCCTGGAATTGTTAGTGGAAAATAAACTTTAAAAAATGCAACCGCTGGAGTTGCGCCTAAAGACTTACCAGCTCTCATAAGACTTGGAGAGATCGTTTTCATAACACTGTACAAAGGTAAAACCATAAAAGGTAAAAGTATTTGAGTCATTGCTACGTAAGTTCCAGTTTTATTGTACATCATCTCAGGTCTGTTATCGTCCGCAACAAGACCTGTCCAAACAAAGAAATCATTCACAATCCCTTGTTGCTGTAACAAAATCATCCAACTGGCGGTTCTTACAAGTAAAGAAGTCCAGAAAGGAAGAAGAACACAAATCATTAGTAAATTACTATATTTCATTGGCAAAGTTGCCAGTAAATGTGCAATTGGGTAAGCCATCAAAAAACAAAATAAAGTAACAAAAAAAGCTACCTCCACTGTTCTTATCCATAATATTCTATGAATTCTTCTATCCTCAGAAACCTGAACAATTTTTCCATCTTCATTAGAATACATGTCTACACCTTTAAGGTATTTTGAATATGTATAAGATGGAGCTCTTCTTTTAATTGCTCTCCAATATTCAACATTTCTCCATCTTTTATGAACTTTCATAATTTGTTCTTTATAATTTCCTTCCTCAAATTTTTTTTGTTTTCTTGCTAGTTTTTTTAAAACACTCTTAAATCCATTTTTTTCATAGTTTAATTGTGTCTGCAATTTTCCTGCTGTTTTGTTTTTAACTAGAATTTTATAATCTAAGTAAAATGCCTCAAAAACTTCTTCTGGAGGTAATTCTTTTCCATCCCAATTTTCCATTGCTTTATAGGTTTTGGGAAGCATATTTGTAACCATCTTATCATCTATGCTTCTAGAGAACATGTCTCCAATTGGAATCATATATGTAATAATTAAAAATAATAATAATGGTGCAACTAGTAAAAAAGCTTTAATTTTATTTTTCTTTTCTGCCTGTTTTAGACTTTCCTCTAAGGGAATTCCATCTGTCGTTAAAATTTTTTCTGTTTCTGAGCTCATAAAAAAAGGGCGGTCAAAGTGACCGCCCTTACTATAATATAAAATTAAAGTGTTTAAAACTTTAATTATTTAATACTAGCTTTCATAGCTTCCCATTTTTCACCAAGCTCTGTACCATTGTCAGCCCAGTACTCAGCGTCTACTAAGAAGTATCTTTTAAGGTTAGCTGGTGCTGTCGGCATATGTGGAACCATGTTAGTTTTTCCATCTTTATACCAAGGCTCGCCTGCTTCCATAACTGCAATTGATGATTTTCTCCAAGGAGCGTATGCAATATATTTTGCACTTCCTGCTAACATCTCAGTGCTTGTCATCATTGCTAAAGCCTTCATGGCATCTTCTTGGTTTGGTCCACCTTTTACTAATGCAAAATATTCATAGTCAAGACCTTGTCCATCCCAAACTTGAACTATTGGAGCACCTTCTCCAACTGCTGCATTGAAAAATCTTCCATTCCAGCCAGTTGCCATTACAACTTCACCACTCATTAATAATTCTGGTGGTTGAGCTCCAGCTGACCAGAATACACATCCGCCATTTGGATCCTCACAAAGTGCTTTGATTTTATTCATTGCTCTGTCAACATATCCTGGTTCTTCTAATTTTTTGTAGATAAATTCTCCACCTTTACCCATTTTCACACCATCTGCTGCTAATGCAATTTCTAAGTTAGTTAATGCACTTTTGTAAATAGCTCTTTTTCCAGGAAATCTTTTTGTGTTAAAGAAATCTTTTAAAGTCTTTGGTGTGCTTTTTAATAAATCACTGTTGTAAGCATAGTTCCAAGAATATAATATATTTCCTACCGCACATTTACTTGGCATATCAGTAAAGAAGTCTTCACTAGCTGGTGTACCATCTGGTGCTGGCGGGAAATCTTTGTCAAAATCAAATTCAACAAAAATTCCTTCATCACAACCATTAATAGTATCGTAAGCGAATACGTCTATAATATCCCATGTGATTGCTCCTGCTTCTATCTGCGCTTTAATTTCTGAAAGTCCACCTGAATAGTCAACCCATTCGATTGGTACACCCAATGCTTTCGATGTTGGATCTCCATATCCTAACTTTTGACTTTCTGTGTATGCTCCACCCCATGATGCAACAACTACTGCAAAAGCGGATGTAGATACAGAAACTGCAAATGTTAAAGCAAGTAATAATTTACTTATTTTTTTCATTTATCCTCCGTTTAAACGTTTTTTTATAAAAAAAGAAGTACAGCAACATAGAATATAAGAGTCAACAGGTGATTTTGGCGAAAATGTAATAATTTCCGTTATTTTGGGTCTAATGCTCTCGCATCATGACTGTTCCAGCCAATATTAATTTCATTGCCAAGTTTTATATCAAGGTTTTGAGAACTATTTGGAACTTTCAATATAAATTCTGAATTACCAAGTAAATTTAATCTAACTCTAGTATGATCTCCATGATAAATGACTTCTTCAATTTTTCCTTTTTGATTATTATCCATTTTATCTTTAGGATTAATCAATGCTCGTTCTGGTCTGATTGATACTGTAGTTTTTTCTCCAACAGATTTAACTGAAATTGGATTAGCAATTATTTCACCCTTTTCTAATTTAACTTTACATGTTCCGTTTGAAATTTCAGAAACTTCTCCACCAAAAGTATTATTTTCGCCAATAAATTCTGCAACAAAAGAGTTAACTGGTTCTTCATATAACTTATCAGGGCTTGATAGTTGTTGAACCTTACCATCATTAAATACCGCAATCCTATTTGACATCGTTAAAGCCTCACCCTGATCATGAGTTACATAAACTACTGTTACACCAATACTTTCATGAATGTGTTTAATTTCGTACTGCATGCTTTCTCTTAAATTTTTATCTAAAGCACCTAAAGGCTCATCCATTAAAACAACAGCTGGATCAAAAACTAAAGCTCTAGCAACTGCAACTCTTTGTTGTTGACCACCTGACAGTTGACCTGGCATTCTGTTTGCAAATCCGCCTAGTGAAACCATTGATAAAGCTTTGTCGACTTTTTTTTCTATATCCTCTTGAGACATCTTTCTAACCTTTAACGGAAATGCTAAATTTTCAAAAACTGTCATGTGAGGAAATAAAGCATAATTTTGAAAAACCATTCCGATCCCTCTTTTATGTGGTGGAATATTAGAAATTGGATTGTTGTCTAAAAATATTTCTCCGTTAGTTGGAGTTTCAAAACCAGCAAGCATCATTAGGCAAGTAGTTTTTCCTGAACCAGAAGGTCCAAGCATTGTTACAAATTCACCTTCTTCAATATCTAAATTTAGATCTTTTACTACCAATACTTTTCCGTCGTAACTTTTGTCTACTTTATCAAATTTTACGAAATCAGCTTTTTTTGACATAAGATAGTTTTTAAAACATTTAGTAATGTTATTTGCAACAGTTAATTAACTCTTTATATGAAGCTCTTTTGGATAATTACAAAATAATTCACATCCATTGTCAGTAACTCTTATAGACTCTGATGCTTCAACTCCCCAATCACCAAATTGCATTACAGCTATCATATGAAAACAAGAATTTGGAACTAATTCTGTCATTTCTTCTTTATATATATTTAAAGTATGTTCACCCCAATCTGGTGGGTAACCAATACCAATTGAGTAACCTGTTCTAGACTTTTTCTCTATTCCATATTTGTCTAAAACTCCCCAAAATGCTTGAGCAACGTCATTTGCAGTATTTCCGGCTTTTGTTACTTTAATTCCAGCTTCTAGAGCTTCAATAGTCTTTTTCATCGTATCAATTTTTAGTTGATCGGGTTTTCCTAATAAAACAGTTCTTGCCATTGGAGCATGATATCTTTTGTAAACTCCAGATAATTCTACAATTGTTGCTTCCCCCTCTACAAACTTATCTTGTGTAGCAGTTAAATGTGAAGCTGAAGTTCCCTTCCCTGTTGGAAGAAGTGTTGCAATACTCGAATATTCTCCTCCAAACTCTGGTGTTCCATAAAATAAAGTTTTTTGTATTTCTCCAACAGCATCGCATTGTCTTACACCTGGTTTAATTACTTCCATTGCAGTTTTCATCCCTTTTTCTGAAATCAATGCAGCATTTTTCATAAATTTTATTTCTGTATCAGATTTTGCAAATCTCGCCCAATTGACTAAACGTTCTGAGTCTTTAATTTTTGCGTTTGGTAAACCTTGTTTTATCTTTTCATAGCAAAAAGCTGTGAAGTAATGGGCATCCATTTCAACACCAATCGAAAGTTTATCCCATTTTCTTTCTTTAATTATTTTTACTAAATAGTCATAAGGATGTTTTGGCCATGTATGAATATAATTTTCATCATAAACAATTATATTTTTATCTTTTAGATAAGTTTTAATATAGGCTCCGCCAGCATCTTGCGCTCTTACAAAGCAAAGTGGTTGATCTGCATTGACATGTACTATTGCACATTGAGCATAATAAAAAGACCAAGCGTCATAACCGGTCAAATAATTCATATTATTAGTGTCGTGAGAAATTAAAAGTTCAATACCTTTTTTTTCCATCATTGACTGGACTTTTTTTAATCTTTGTTTGTATTCCTCTTTGGTGAATGACATAAATTTCTATTTGAATAATTTTCCAAAACCTTCAACTAGATTATTTTTATTTATTTGGACCAGAGTATCCCAGATTAAAGTCTGGTTACTTGATAAAACAATTGTATTTAATTTTTTTTCAAGTTTATCAATTATTGGTAGTACTGGTAAAGCTGTGCAAGATACAAATAATGCTTCTGCGCCATTTAAATCTATTTTAGACAACACATCATACAAATAATTTTGATCTACTTTACCAATATCGTAGTCTGACTCTATATCAAAATAAGAATTTGAAGTTATTTCAAATCCTTCGGATTTAAAATATTCTATGACATCATCATTTAGTTTTTTACTGTATGGGGTAAATAAATAAAGCTTACTTATATTTAATTTCTTTAAAGCCTTTATAGCAGCAGTACTTGGTGTTGTAACCTCAGCCATTGGTTTTGCAGCTTTTACCTTTTGTTCTATAGAATTGTAACCCGCAGCTATTGTTCCTGAAGTGCATCCATAGACAACACAATCTATATCCTGGTCTGGAAGAATATCTTTTGCAACATCGGTTACTTTATCTGACATTTTAATCAGATTTTCTTTGGTTAAAGGATTATAACACTCTATTCTATTAACAAAAAAATCAATTTCTCTATCCTTTATTACATTAATAAAATCTCTCTCAATCATAAAATCACTTGCAAGAGCAATAAGGCCAACTCGTGGATTTGATTTACTTATGTATTTTGGTTCTATTTTTGTTGAATTCATATTTTAAAAAAGTGAATATATCATAAGTTCTTGAATAATCATTAATATTAAATGAATTGAATGAATTTTAAAGATACTCTAGTTGCATCACTTGTTCCTATCTTTTTAGGTTTTGGTTTTGTAATTGCCAAACCTGCTTTTGAATCTTTTCCACCAATACTTCTAATGGGATTAAGATTTATTTTTGCTGCTTCTATTCTAATTTGGTGGTTTCCTGTTCCAAAAGGTTTCTTAAAAAAAATCTTTTTTGCTTCGTTTATAGCAAACACTTTACAATACAGTATTACCTATACTGGTTTAAATTTTATAGATGCATCAGCGGCGGTATTATTAGTACAAACAGAAGTTCCATTTGGGGTTATATTTGCTTTTTTCATGTTGAAAGAGAAACCAACTTTAAGAGCTTTAGTTGGAATTGGAATTGCCTTTATAGGAGTTTATATTTTAACTGGCTCACCTAATTTAGATGGAAAACTATTTGGTATCGCTCTTACTATTCTAGGTTCAGCAATATGGGCACTTGGTCAAGTGATTGTTAAACCTTTGAGTAAAGAAATTAATCCTTTAGCTTTAGTTGCTTGGCTTGCATTATTTTCCGGACCCACTTTAATATTAATTTCTGCAGTAATTGAAGGTGATATAATATCATATTTATCAACTGCTAAATTTAATCATTGGTTAATAGCATTTTACATTGGATTTATTATGCAACCTATAACTTATGGATGCTTTTATTATGTTCTAAAAAATAATCCGTTATATAAAGTGTTACCTATAGTAACTATGGGTATACCACCCACTGGATTGCTTGCAGCAATATTTTTATTAGGCGAGAAACCAACAAGTGAATTATTTATTGGAGGAGTAGTAATAATATTTGGTGTCGTAATGATATTATATAAAAAGAAAGAGGAGGTAAATTAATGAATATAGGTTTTATTGGTTTAGGAAATGTTGGAGGAAAACTAGCTGGAAGTTTGTTGAGGAATAAATTTAATTTAACAGTTAGAGATTTAGATAAAAATTTAACAAAACAATTTGAAGCTTTGGGAGCTAAAATTGCAAACTCGGCTAAAGAGCTAGCTGAGGAGGTTGATTTAATAATAACTTGTCTTCCTTCTCCTGAAATTTGTGCAGAAGTGATGGAGGGTCAAAAAGGTATTCTAGAAGGTATTTCTGAAAATAAGATATGGTTGGAAATGAGTACAACAGATGAGGCAGAGGTAAAAAGGATTGGAAGAAAAGTAATTGAAAAAAAGGCAATACCCTTAGATGGTCCAGTAAGCGGTGGATGCCATAGAGCGGCTTCTGGAAATATAGCAATATTTGTTGGTGGAGACAGGGATGCATTCGAAAAGATTTTGCCTGCCTTAACAGTAATGGGTCGTAAAATATTACATACAGGACAATTAGGAAGTGCTTCTGTTCTTAAAGTAATTACAAATTATTTAGCTTCTACACATTTGGTTGCTCTTGGAGAGGCATGGACAATAGCTAAAAAATCAAATCTAGATCTTGCAAAAGCTTATAAGGGAATTGCTGTGTCATCAGGAAATTCATTTGTTCATGAAACTGAGAGCCAAGTTATTTTAAATGGCTCATATAATATAAATTTTACAATGGATCTCGTTTTAAAAGATACAGGCCTATTTGACGAACTAGCAAAAAAATTAAATGCACCTTTGGAAATTTCACCTAAGATAGTTGAAATATTTAAAGATGGCCAAAAAAAATATGGCTCAAGATCCTGGTCATCAATGATAGTAAAAAGAATGGAAGATATAAACAAAATTGATTTTAGAGCTGAAGGGTTTCCTGATCAGTTAACTGATAATGAGCCCGAAGAAAAAGGTTATGAAATTTAAATTCTGTGTTAAAGTGTATTTATGATTGAAAAGAAAAATTTTTATATAAACGGAAAATGGGTTGCACCAGTTAAACCTAATGATTTTGATGTAATTGATCCATCAACCGAGGAAGCTTTTGCTGTAATATCTTTAGGATCAATTGAGGATACAGATAAAGCTGTAAGTGCTGCTAAAGTGGCATTTGAAACCTGGAGAGAAACCTCGAAAGAAGAGAGAGTAAAATTATTAGAAAAATTTTGTGAAATTTATAATAGAAGATGGGATGAAATGGTTGAAGCACAATCAATGGAAATGGGTGCACCATTAGATTTTGCATCAGAGATTCATACTAAAATGGGAGCAGATATATCTAGAAATGTAATAGATATTTTAAAAGATTTTAATTTTGAACATCAGTTTGATCCAAAATCAAACAATCAAATCAGATATGAGCCAATTGGAGTTTGTGGATTAATAACACCATGGAATTACCCAATGAACCAAATAGTGCTAAAAGTTATACCAGCACTTGCAGCTGGTTGCACAATGATTTTAAAACCGTCAGAAGTGGCTCCAGTCTCAGGCGTTTTGTTTGCAGAAATAATTGACGAAGCTGGATTTCCTCCAGGTGTGTTCAATTTAGTAAATGGTAATGGAGAAGTAGTTGGGAATCATATATCTGGTCATCCAGATATTGATATGGTTTCATTTACAGGATCTACAAGAGCAGGAAAACTGATACAGAAAAATGCAGCTGACACAATTAAGAAGGTTACACTTGAACTTGGTGGTAAAGGTGGAAATATAGTTTTTGAGGACTCTTATCCAGATGCTGTAAGGGACGGAGTAAGAACTATAATGAGTAACACTGGACAATCTTGTGATGCTCCAACACGAATGCTAGTTCAAAGATCAATTTATGATAGAGCAGTAAAAGAAGCTGTAGATGAAGCAAATAAAATTAAAGTAGACGTGGCATCTAAAAAAGGTGATCACATTGGACCTTTAGTGTCCAAAGTTCAATATGATAAAGTTATTAATCTTATTAATGAGGGAATTAAAGAAGGCGCAACTCTTGCTGCAGGTGGACCTGATCTACCAAATGGTCTTAATAAAGGGTATTTTGTTAAACCAACAATTTTTACAGACGTTAACAACGATATGAAAATTGCGAGAGAAGAAATATTTGGTCCAGTACTGTCAATTATTCCATTTGATACAGAAGAAGAGGCAATTAAAATTACAAATGATACATCATACGGATTAGGTAACTATCTACAAACTGAAGATAAAGATAAAGCAAAAAGAGTAGCAAGAAAAGTAAGAGCAGGAACAGTTTATATCAATGGTCAAGGAGCTGAAACTGGTGCACCTTTTGGAGGATTTAAGCAATCAGGTAATGGTCGAGAGGGTGGACTATGGGGTTTTACTGAATACCTAGAGGTTAAAGCAATTACTGGTTGGAATTAAAAAATTATATTCAAAATAATTGAGGTTGGGATGATTGGTTATGTAATGGTTGGAACAAATAATTTAGATGCTGCCATTAAGTTTTATGATGAAGTTTTGGAAGTCATTGGACTATCAAGAAACGAAACTGTTGAGAACGATTATGCAGCATATGGAAAAAAAGATACAAACGAAATAGAATTTTACATTACAAAACCCTTTAATAAAAAAGAAGCAACTTTTGGAAATGGAACACAAATATCATTTATAACATCTTCAAGAGTTATTGTTGATAGATTTCACGAAATGGGTCTAAAAGCTGGAGGTACTAGCGAAGGATCAGGAGGTGAACGACCAGAAGGATCAGGAGTTTATTATTCTTACGTACGTGATCTTGATGGAAATAAAATTTGTACCTTCACAAATAGCAAGGAATAATACTATGTCTTATTCATCAATTCATGAAAAATTAGAAAATAAAAAAACTATTATTTTAGACGGTGGAATGGGCGCTGAGTTAGAAAAGAATGGCGCTAAAATGGATGAAAAAATGTGGTGTGGAAAATGCTCAGTGGATAATCCAGAATTAGTAAGAAAAATTCATGAAGATTATATAAATGCGGGTGCTGATGTAATAACTACTAATACATATAGTACTACACCTATATCCATGAGACAGTATGGTTATGAAGACTTAATAGAGGAATTTAATAAAAAAAGTGTTCAAGTTGCAAAAGATGCAATTAAAAATTCAAACAAAGATGTTGCTCTTGCTGGAAGCGTTTCAACTTTTGGTAATTTTCATAAACTAGGAGTTAAAGCAATGATACCTGGCTTTGATGAACAATTAAAGATTTTGTCAGGTGAAGGAGTAGATTTAATTATTTTAGAGGCTATGTCTTCTCAAGCAGATATTGTGGAAACAATGTTAAACTGTTCTACAAAGATAAGTATACCAGTTTGGTTGTCGGTATCGTGTGTAACGAATGATCAAAATCAAATAATGCTTGGGTACAACGATACAATTGACTCTGATACTCACGTCTATGAAAATTTTGAAAAATCTATAAATAATTTTAAAAAAATTCATAACGGTCCAATTTTAGTAGCCCACTCTGATATTAAAACTACAGGCAAGGCAATAAAAACTGCGAGAGAAAATTTTGATGGAGCCATAGGAGCATATCCAAATAAAGGATATTATGAAAAACCACATTGGAGATTTATAGATGACATGACTCCAAATGATTATTTAAATGAAGTAAAAACGTGGATTAAAGATGGAGCTCAAATTATAGGTGGCTGTTGTGGAATAGGAGTTGATGAAATTAAAGCGATTTCAATTTTAAAAAACTAAAGTATAAGTTAAGAAATAATGAAGACATTTATTGGCGGTATTGGTTGTTTTTGGGATGAAACTAAGTACGAAGGCATTAGCGGCATCATCTCTACTGAATGTGGTTACTGTGGGGGGGATGATCCTAATGTAACCTATAAAGCTGTGTGCGGGGGTGACACTGGCCATATTGAAGTTGTAAAAGTTCAATATGATGAGAAAGAAAAATCGTATGAGGACATGGTTAATCTATTTTTTGAATTGCACGACTCTACACAAGTAAATAGGCAAGGTACTTATGTTGGAATTCAATACAGATCAGAAATATTTTATAATACTGATGAAGAAAAAAAGATTGCTGAAAAAGTATTAAATGAAGTGAACAAAAAATTAGATGGTAAGGTATCAACAAAAATATCCAAGGAAAAAAATTATTGTAAAGCAGAAGGGTATCACCAGAAATACGAACAAAAAAAATCTTTAAAATATTGAAAATAAATAAATTAGCTTCTGTTAAAAATCCTGAATTAAAAACAATTAGAGATAATAAGGCTTCATGGAATCTTCCAAAAACTAGAAGATTGGGTTACAGAAATTTACATAAAATAAATAGGTACTGTCTTTATCTGAGATCTGATCTAGTATTAAGACTAAAGTCAAAACCTAATAATAAAATTAGTAAAATACCATTGGTTAAAAAAATGATCAAAAATAAATCTTTTTGCTCATTAATCATTGGCAAAGGTCAAGATATATTATTTGAAAAATACTCTAAAGATTTCAAAAAAAATCAACCACAGACAATTATGTCAATAACTAAAATGTTTGTTAACTTATTTGTAGGTGAACTAGTGAAAAATAAATCAATAAATTTGAATAAAAAAGTTTCATATTATTTACCTAAAATTGGAAGTGGTTACGCTGAAGCAAAAATACAAGATGTTTTGAATATGAATGTTATAAATTCCTATACCGAAGATTATACTAAAGCATATTCTTCTTCATTTTTGCATGAACCAGTTGGAGGTTGGAGACTACCAAAAAATTTAAAAAATCATTTAAGCCAAGAAGAATACTTAAATTCAATTAAAAAAATTAAAAACAAAAGTTTAATAAATAGTTCTGAATATGCATTTTATAAATCAGCGAATACTGATGTAGTGGGATTAATTGTAGAAAAGGTAAGTGGAAGAACTTTGAGAGATTGGGTATTGTCGGCAGTTGAAGCTGCTGGCTTTGAAGAAGGTTTATATATTGCCTCTGATAGATATGGGATGCCATGGATGTCTGGTGGTGGTTGTTTAATTGCCAGAGATTTTTTAAGAATGGGTTTGCTTTTTGCAAGAAAAGGTATGGGGGTTGGAAATAGAAAAGTTGGATCTCCTTCTTTTTTAGACAAAACTATTAAAAATTTAGGGCCTAAATACATGAAATTATCAAAAAATAAATATTTGTATTACTCAAATTCAACAATGGTATCAGGTAATATGATTGGACACTCTGGATATGGAGGTCAGTTTTTGGCAACAAATTTTAAAACTGGCAAAGTCGCAGCATTTTTTTCAGTATTGGAAACAAAATCTGCAACAAAAGAGAGTTATAAAGTTGATATGGTTAATATGTTGATAAACTTAGTTAACAATTAATATTAAAATTAAGAATACCTTGAAATTAATTTTTTGAGGTGATTGTCTGTGACACCACAACACCCTCCGATAATTTGAATTTGGTCATCAATTAGTTTTCCACATTCATCAGCGAATTCGTCCTCTGCGTATGTCACTGTTGCCTTATGTGTTTTTGTATCAAACTTATGTATCTCTGGATAAAACATAATTGGACCCTGCCAATTATTTTTAATTACCCTCAATCCATCAAAGGCATCAACAAGCCAAGTATGCATAATACCATAAACATCTCCGCCGATATTTGTTAGAGATTTCATAATATCATCTAAAAGAACAATCTTATCGTCAGGAATAAATTTTGGTTGCTCTTTGTACATACTTTCATCATAAATTAGTGATTTTTCTTTTTCAGCCCTAAAATTTCTTCCAATAACCTTATTATCAAACTTGCTTATACAGCAACTTAGTCCAACCCAAACAGGTAAACCAGTTTCTAATGCAGAGTTAAGTAAGATTTTTGAGTGATCTATATCTAATATCATTTCTAGAATTAAAAGATCGACTCCTTCTTCTTTTAAGATTTTAGCAGCTTCTTTATAATTTCTCTCTTCCTCTCTAAATGAAGGTATGTATTTTGGATCTGGAACAAATTCATTTTCCTTCAATGAGAAAAAATTCGACATACTCCCTGCTATTCCAACTATATTTTCCTTCCCCTTATTCTTAATTGCCTTTTTGGCTATATCGACAGATCTAACAATAAACTCTTTTGTTTCATTACCTCTATTAATACTATTCATATTGTGTCTTGTGGTGCTAAAGGTATTTGCTGTAATAAGATCACAACCTGCATCCATAAAATTTTCATGAACTTGTCTTACAATTTCTGGTGCTGTGATTGTTGCTAATGCAGAAAAAGCTGGTGTCATCTCACCTCCTAAGTTTGCAATCTCGGAACCATTTCCACCATCTAAGAATATTTTTGAATTTGATTTAAACTTTTCTTTAAACAGCATCTATTTTTCTTCTTTTGGTGCTAGAACAACAGCTAATACTCCTCCTACAACAATCATTGTACTTCCAACAACTTCTCTCCAACCAAATGTTTCGTCAGTCAGAATTCCAGCTGATATAACTCCAACTACTATTTCGCTTAAATATAATATTGCACAAAGGCCTGCACCTAAAACAGATGGAGACCACATTATAACTACTCCGGTAGGAATAAAATAAAATACTGAAATAAGAACTAAAAAAGTAAACATTGATGCAAAAGCTTCAATCGGTGGCATAGGTCCTAAGTAATCTTTTAAAATAAAGCCAGCAAAAATATTAAATATTGTTCCATAAACGAAGAAAGAAAAGATTACCGGAAAGACGCCGTCTGTTTTGGAAATTTCTAAACGCACTAACCCTGCCCCAAATAGTACACCACCTACCAATGCCAACCAATCTCCTGCATTTTGAGGTAATGGTATGATATTAGATTGACTGAAAACTACCCACAAACCCCCAAGTGCTAAGCTTAAAGTTAAAACTCTTTCTAAACCTGGTCTTTTTTTTAAAAAATATATTTCAAAAATAGTCGTCCAGACAGGTATCATGTAAAACATGATCAATGCTCGTACAACATCTGTAAGCAAGAAACTTAATGCGTAACATATAAAACCACTGCCAGTTAAAAAACCAACAAAAGGAATTTCTAAGCCAGATGTACGACCTTTATACTTTCTCCACAAAGAGATAGGTGTAAGTAATAAAATTCCGATCATCATTTGAGAAATTGTTCCCCAACCTCCAGTAAGTCCCCCATCTTCTAAAATTCTTTGAGGTAGCCAATAAACTCCCCATGATCCAGCAGCTATTGCTAATGCAAAAGCTATTTTAAAATGATGTTTGTGTCTGACCATTAGTTTAATTTTGGTTTAATTTTAGAATAATTAAAAATTTCCTCATATCTTTTTGCAAAAGATATCACTTTTAAATCTTCTTTTTGTTTTGCTATAATTTGAATACCTATTGGAAATCCATCTTTATTAAAGCCAATAGGTAAAGAAATTGATGGCAAGTAAAAAAGACTAGCGAATATATGTATTTCAATCCATCTATGATAAGTGTCCATTAATTTTTCATTAATTTTTTCTGGGTGTCTTAAATTTTTATCAAAAGGAAATGATTGTTGAGATGGTAAAGCTAAAAAATCAAAATCACCAAATAAACTATTTACATCATTTGATAATTCAATTCTTGAGTTAAGAGCAGATTTTACATCTTCATCTTTAAGTTTGATACCTTTATTGTATTCCCATATCGCCTGCGGAGTCATTTCATTAACATCTTTTATATTCATTGTAATAATATCCTCATAAATACTTTTTGCTCTTAATGTGCCCCAACAATTCCATAATTTATGAGCGTCTATTTTTGGTTTTAAGTTTTCAATTATAACTTTATGCTTTTCAAGATTTTTAAGTTGTTTGTTACATATTTCAATTATCTCAGGATCATATTGATAATTACCATTCATGTCAGATAACCATCCAATTTTTATTTTTGAAAATTCTTGGTCACTTAAATTAACCTCACTAAAAGAATTATCTAAACTGAAAGAAATTGGATCTTCTTTATGTTCTCCAACTATGACATCTAAAAAAATAGACATATCATCAGGTGTTCTGGCAAGACATCCTGGTGTTGAAATAACTGGAAGATTTTTCTTTTTTTCATTTGTTCGATAATCGGGAAGTAATCCTGGTGTTGGTCTAAAACCATAGACATTTGCGTAAGCAGCAGGTGTTCTACAAGAACCCATCATATCTGTACCATCAGCAAATGGCAGTAAATTTGCTGCAACTGCAACACCAGCTCCACCACTTGATCCACCTGATGATTGACTATTTCCATAAATGTTTGGTGTTATTCCAAATAATCTATTCGCTGTATGAGCGCCCACTCCTAATTCAGCAGTGTTTGTCTTTCCAATTATTATTCCACCGGCATCTATTTGACGATCAATAATTATAGAATTTTTTTTTGGAAAATAATCTTTATATCCAGGAAAACCATAAGTGGTTGGAAAACCAACTACATCTAGCAAATCTTTAGAAGCAAGAGGTAAGCCAAATAACGGCTTATTTTCGTCAAAATTTTTGTCCTTAATATCAGCTTCTTTAATTATTTCTTCTTCATCCTTAATTGAAACAATAGCATTCAAAGATGGATTAAATTTTTTTATTCTTTCAAAATATAAGCCAACTATTTCTTTTACTGAAGCCTCCTTTTTCTTAATTAAAGAAATAATTTCTTTAACTGATTTATTTTCAAGCATGAGAATTTACTATTACCTAGCTTTTTTAATGGATGCTAGAGTAATTTCCTTTATTTCTTCTAAAGTTGCTTTTCTAGGATTTTGTCCATAGGCTTGATCTTTCATTGATTTTTCAGCAATTCTATCAACACAATCCTCGGGAACTCCAATTTCGCTTAAACTTTTTGGAATTTTAATTCTATCAAGAATGTTTTCAATGTTTGATATAAATGCATCTACAGAATGATCTTTAAATTGCATAGCCTCTGACATTCTTTTAACTTTTTCTTCCATACCTGGTAGATTATATTTTAAAACTACAGGTAATATTATTGCATTCGTTAGTCCGTGATGAGTATTGTATTCGGCTCCAACCATATGAGCAATAGCATGTACTAATCCTAAGCCTTTTAAAAAAGAAATTCCTGCTAAACAAGACCCAACATGCATTCCACCTCTCGCAACTATATTTGTGGGATCTTCTACAGCTGTGACTAAAGATTTTGATATCAAAGATAAACCTTCTAAAGCAGCACCATCACACATTGGATTGAAACCAGGAACACAATAACCTTCTATGCCATGTATTAAGGCATCTGCGCCAGTCCATGCCGTTAAATTTGCTGGCAATCCAATAGTAAGTTCTGGATCTAACAATGCTAAGGAAGGTCTAACATCTGGATGCCACATACAAAATTTCATGCCTTCTTTTAAATAAGTAACCATAGCTGAAATTTCTGTTTCAGCTCCAGTTCCAGCAGTTGTTGGAATAGTTATAATTTTTGGGAATGGGTTATCCTTGCTAATTTTAGGCGGAGTTAATTCAAACTCAAAATCTCTTAATGGAACGTCATTGTTTGCTGTGAGGCAAATTAATTTTCCTCCATCCATGGCACTGCCTCCACCGATTGCAATTATAGCATCATGGTTTCCATCTTTAAATTTACTAACACCATTTGAAACCTCATCTTCTCTTGGATTTGGAGATATATCAAAAAATAAATCGGATTTTACATCAGAACTTTTTAAATAATTTTGCAAATTAATTATAAATGGCAATTTTGTGCTGCCTTTATCTGTAACAATTAAAGGGTTTTTAATATCTAAATTATTACAGATACCACCTATTTCTTTCAATCTACCTGGACCGTATGCAATATTAGTCGGAAAAGTCCAATCTTGATTAGATAGAATATCGGTTTCGTTAAGTTTAAAACTTTGCATTTCTTTTATAAAGTATACAATTTTAAAAAATTATAAATGAATATTTCCTCAGAAAAAACAGATTTAAAAAAAACATATTTAGCAATATTTACCATGCTCTTGGCAATACTATGTGTGGATATGTATATGGTTGTAATAAAGTTTTTGGGTAATGAATATACTGTAATTCAGTTAGCAGTATTCAGAAATATTGCGGGGGTAATCCCTTTATTTATACTTATTTTATTTACTAAAGAGTACATTTCAATTTTTAGGAACCTAAACAATAAATTCATTATCTTAAGCTTTTTTAGAGGGTTGGCTTTCTTATCAATGAATATATTTATATTTATTTCAGTTATTAATTTAGAATTCGCTACCGCTATGGTACTTACATTTTCTTCGCCATTTTTCATTGTAATTTTATCAATAATTTTTTTAAAGGATAAAGTTGGTATTTATAGATGGTCTGCAATTTTTATAGGTTTTTTTGGCGTTGTTTTAATTGTTCAGCCAGGAAGTGATATATTTAGTTTTTACTCAATATTTCCAATTCTAACTGCTATTGCTTGGGCATTAAGTGTGATAATTTTAAAATTTATACCAGATGGTCACTCAACAGCAAAAATTCAATTATACACTTTAATATTTAATGTAATTGGTGGTGTTGTGCTGTTTTTATTGACTACCGGACACGCAGAAATAAAAAGTACCCAAGATTTCTTTCTTATGACATTGACTGGTATTCTTGGAGGTACTGCAGCAATACTTTTTATCTATTCTTACAGATTAATCTCTGCAAGTAAGATGGCTTCGTTTGAATATTTTGGTATTCCTTCATCATTTGTTTTGGGTTGGTTATTTTTTAATGAGGCTCCTTGGGAACAATTATTTCCAGGAGTTTTTGTAATTGTGTTTGCTGGAATGATTATAATTTGGAGAGATAAAGTAAAACAAAAAAAAACTAAAGTGAGTAGAGAAATTAACTAGCAGATTTCATTGATTTCATAACTATTGCTCTATCAATTTCACCAATAAGTTCACCTGTCTCACTATTAACCACTGGAAATTTCTGATCTGTATCTACAAGCTTATCAATTAAAGTTTCTATTTTTGAATTGTGAGGGATATTATATGATCCGCTTTCAAACATTTTTTTTGTGTCATCACAACATTCTTCCCTCATTACTTTGCTTGCACTAAGGACTTTGTATTTTGGTACGTCTTCGCAAAAATCTTTTACATATTGATCTTTGGGGTTTGCAACAATTTCCTCTGGTGTTCCCACTTGAGAAACTTCTCCATCTTTCATAATTGCTATATGATCACCCATTTTAATTGCCTCTAAGAAATCATGAGTAATAAATACCATTGTCTTTTGTAATTTTTCTTGAATCTTTAATAGCTCATCCTGCATTTCTCTTCTAATTAATGGATCTAAAGCTGAAAAAGGTTCATCAAAAATTAAAATTTCTGGATCTACAGCTAATGCACGAGCTAAACCTACTCTTTGCTGCATTCCTCCTGATAACTCTCTTGGGTAATTGTTGTGCCAACCTTCTAAGCCAACCATTTTTAAAACTTCCATTGATTTTTCTATTCTATCATTTTTTTTATTTCCTCTAATCTCTAAACCATATCCAATATTCTCCACAACTGTTCTGTGTGGAAATAAACCAAAATGTTGAAAAACCATGCTCATTTTATTTCTTCTTAAATCTAATAGTTCTCTGCCACTCATTTTTGTTACGTCAACATCATCCATTTTTACAGTTCCGGCAGTTGGTTCGATTAGTCTTGAAATACATCTAACTAAGGTTGATTTTCCACTTCCTGATAAACCCATTACAACAAATGTCTCACCTTTCTCAATTGAAAAGCTAACATCTTTTACTGCAACCACATGTCCGGTTTTTTCTTGAACTTCTTTTATTGATAAACTTTTATCTAAATCTTTAATTATTCTTTGTTCGTCAGAACCAAATAATTTCCAAACATTTGAACATGTTATTTTTGGTTGATTATTCATATTTTGTTATTTTAATAACACAAAAATAGACAATATTTTTCTTTAAAAGTAAAATTATTTATTTTAAATTTTAGATAATATGTCTTCTGAAGTAGCAAGTATCCAAGGAAAGCCAAATTCATCAAAAAATATTATTACATATTCTGTAATCTTAATAACATTTTTAGTTGCACTGTGGTTATCTTTTCAAAGCGATGGTCCTTCAAAAATGCCAAAGGTCGTCACTGATCAATTTACATTTACAGCATGGGTTAATGAAGGTGAAGATTATTTAAAGAAAAATTACAGATGGATTACCAAAATAATAGCCAGTTATATTAAAAATGTATATTACTTTGTTGAAGATTTCCTTATCGACTCACCTTGGCTATTAATTGCAGCATTAATATTTTTGCCTTGCTTAATTGCAGGTGGTTTAAGATTAGGATTGTACTCTTTATTTGTCATTTATTTTTGGGGTGCAACAGGAATGTGGGAACCATCTCTGCAAACGGTAGCATTGATGGGTTTATCGGTTTTACTATGTGTCGTAGTTGGAGTGACTCTAGGTGTGCTTTGTTCACAAAGTGACAGGTTTGAAAATTTTATGAAGCCTATTTTAGATACAATGCAAGTAATGCCTGCGTTTGTTTATCTTTTTCCAGCTCTTTTCTTTTTTGGAATTGGAGGAGCGCCAGCAATATTAGCCACTATGATTTACTCAATGCCTCCAATAATAAGATTAACAAATACTGGTATAAGACAAGTTTCAGCAGAAACAATTGAGTCTGCTACCTCATTTGGATCAAGTAAGTTACAACTACTATTTAAAATTAAAATTCCACTCTCGCTACCAAGTATAATGATGGGAATTAATCAGGTGATAATGATGGCTTTAGCACTTGTAGTTTTGGCATGTTTCATTGGAGCTGAAGGAATTGGTGGTCAAGTATGGCAAGCAATTAGAAGACTTGATGTTGGGTGGGCAATGGAAGGAGGACTTTGTATTCTTTTCATGGCAATAATGTTTGATAGATTTAGTATGTCATTTAGCAAAACAAAACAAATACTTCCATCGAATGTTCAAAAATTTTATTTACTCCCACAATCTTGGGAAAAATTTGCAATAGTAAGAATTATAGAAAAGCCTTTAGAATTTTTAGCTGGTTTAATTAATTTTGTTTGTACAAATTTAACAAAATTTATTGCGTATGTATTTGAATTTTGTGTTTCTTTAGCAAATAAAGAAACAGCAAGAGATATTGGTGAAATAATTTCTAGAAGATATTATATAATACCTTCTTTTTTACTTGTTCTGACTATTTCATTCGTTGACTCTTATATGGTAAGTATAGGATCATTTCCTGAAGAGTGGAGATTGTCAATTAGGCAGCCGATTTCTAGTAGTGTAGAATCTTTAACTGTTAATCCTAGTTTTATTGCATTTACAAAAGCTCTTAGGGGATTTGTATATCTTAAACTCTTAAGACCACTTGATATATTCTTAACTCATGTGCCATGGTGGTATACATTAGGGGTATTTGCAGCAATTGGATATTTTACTGTCGGTATTAGATTTGCAATTATTACAGCAATATTATTACTTTTCATTGGTGCTTGTGGGATATGGCCACAATCAATGATAACACTATCATCTGTTTTAGTGTCTGTAGCTTTATGCTTTATAATTGGAGTTCCTCTTGGAATAATTGCCTCTTATAATGAGAGATTTAGAAATGTTCAAAACGTGGTTTTGGATGCCATGCAGACTTTACCTTACTTCTGTTATTTAATTCCTGTTTTAATGTTTTTTGGAGGAGGAATAGTATCTGCAGTACTTGCAACAGTTATATACTCTATACCACCCATCATTCGATTAACATCTTTAGGTTTAACTCAAGTATCTGGGACTTACTCAGAGGTTTCACGTTCATTTGGTGGTACTTTATTACAAACTCTAAATAAAATTAAATTTCCATTAGCTATTCCAAGTTTAGTTATTGGATTTAATCAAACAGTAATTATGGCTTTCGCAATGCAGATTGTTACACCTTTAATTGGTGGAAAAGGATTAGGTTTGGAAGTATTTAATGGATTAGCAAGATCTGATACCGGTAGAGGGTTGGCAGCAGGTATAGGAATTGTATTATTAGCAATAATTATAGACAGAATTTCACTTGCTTGGACTAAAAAACAGAGAGAAGCTCTAGGTTTATAAGTCAAGTAAAAGCATCATTATTCACAGTTTACAAACTAGTAATTTTTGTTTTAGAATAAGACTTTAATTAATTAAAAGAGAGGAAATAAATGAGGTTATCAAAAACAATATCAGCTCTATTTTTATCTTTCGTAATTTTACTTGCTAGTCTTACTCAGGCAAATGCAAAAAGATTACATGCTGCTATTGCTGACTGGACAGGTGGAATAATCACTTGTGAAGTTGCAGTAGCAATTCTTGAACGAGAAATGGGCTATAAAATTAAACAAACAGTTTTCCCGTCTGGTACTGGATTATGGGAAGCAATTGCAGCTGGAGAACTTGATTTCGCTTGCGAGAGTTGGCCAAGTTATGCAGAGGCAGACGATGTAATGTTTAATGAAGATTTAATTTATGACGGCAAAGTAGTAAAGTCTTATAAAGGAGATGGAACAGTTGATCTTTTAGGAACTACTGGAATCATCGGTATGTCAGATTACTGGATACCTAGATATGCTGCAGAAGAAATGGGCATTAAAACTTGGAGAGACCTAAACAAACATAAAGCTAAATTTGCAACTATTGAAACCGGCGGTAAAGGAAGATTAATTGGATGTCCTGTAGCTGGTTGGAACTGTCATGACCAAAAAAGACTTGATCTTTTAGGAATTGATTTCCAAGCAGATGAGCTAGGTACTGAAGCGGCTGCAATTGCAGAAGCAAAAGCTGCTTACATGAGAAAAGAGCCGTTCTTGTTATACTTATGGTCACCACACTGGTTCTTTGGTGAGTTTGACATGGTAGGAGTTCAACTTCCTGAATACAAAACTTGTGAAGGAGACACATTTACTGAAGCAAACAACTGGAAAACTTGCGGTACAGATGGATGGCCAGCAACTGGTTGGGATAAAGATTACACTATGAATTATGGAAATCCTGACACATTTGCTAAACCAGAACATGCTAAAGCAAAAGCTTTTTTTGAAAGAATGAAATTAGAAAACTTAGACCAAGCTAAGATGCTTGTTGAAGTTGACATCAAAAAAAGAGACGTTAAAGAAGTTGTAAATGAGTGGTTAGACAACAATCCAGATAAATGGAAAAGTTGGTTACCTAACTAATAATTAAACTTCAAAAAAATAATTAAGGGCTTTGTGGAAACAGAGCCCTTTTTTTTTACATGCATATAATACATAGAGGAATTGTAAATAAGAGTTACAAAGAAAACTGCTTAGAGTCTTTTCGAGCATCATTTAAAAAAAGATTTGGGATTGAAACAGATATTCATTCAACCAAAGATAAAAAGTTTGTATGCTTTCATGATTTTACTTTAAAGAGAATTTTTAAAATAAGTAAAAGTATCAAAAATATTAATTATGAAGATTTAAAAAAAATTAAAAATAAAAACTTTCAAATACCACCATTAAAAGAGGTTTTAAAAATTTCAAAAAAAAAATTTCCTGTCTTTATTGAAATAAAGCCATTATTTAATAAAGAACTTTTATCTAATTTGATTAAAGAAACTAGAAGTTTTAAAAAATGTACTTTTATCTCTTTTAAGCATGAAAACATCTATAATCTTCTTAAACTTAACTCAAAACTATCAGTAGGTTTATCTTTTTCCAACAAATCTAGCGTAAAATCTATTTTAAAAAGTAGCCTAAATAAAAAAATAAAATATCTAATATTAGATAAAAAGTTTTTAAATAGTCGAAGAATACAAATAATTAATAAAAAGAAATATTATTACACAATTAAAAACAAAAAGGAATTTTTGAAATATGAAAAAGATAACAATCTTATATTTGAAAACTTATGATTTATATTTTTTAAGATATTCCAATCTTCCAAGTATTTCATCTCTATCTAAATAATATCCTTGAAGATGACGATGACCTGAATTTGGGTCAAAAGCAGTTCTGCCGTGTAAAACACGCCTATTATTAAAAGAAAATATGTCTCCAGGTCCTAATCGAAATTTAATCTGAAACTTATCATCGTGTAGAAGATTTCCAAATCTATGGTGGGCTTTATATACTTTATCCATTTGATCTGGATGACAATCTAAAGCATCCATCGTTGCAACACTAAATCTAATATCATGAAAATCTTTATCTTTTGTTAAGCTAATTGCGGGTGCATGATAGCTTCTGTGAGATTCTTGAGTATAATCTTTATCTCTAAATTTAAGAGGCACAGAAACCAGTGTCTCAAATATATCTTTTTCATTTTGTCTAAGATAATCGGCTACAGCAAACCCATCGATTGCTGAAGAGTCTCCACCATTTGCATCATTTACTAAACAATGCAAAAACTGATAACCAGGTGGTAATTCAAACCAGGGTAAATCCATATGATTTCTTAAAGCATGCGCCGTGTATGCAGAATTATTTGGTTTTGGAATATTTATTACCTCAAAAGGGGTTTTAAAAAATGTTTCTCTGACATGGCTTATTCGATGAAGAATTTTAAAGCCTGATTTTTTTTCTGTTGGTGAGTTTTTAACTATGGCAATACCTTTATGATGTAATAGTTCAAGCCATTTTATTAAACCTTCATCAGAGTCAATTACTTCATCATGCTCAATGCATATACTTTCAAAATTATTTTTTAAGTTATTATCCCAAAGTTGATAAGGAGATATATATTTTTGTTTATTTTTGATTGTATAGCAATTTTCTCTTAACCATTTTGGGTCATAATAACTTATGTGTTCTCCCTCACTCCACTCAATTTCTAATTTACCATCATCATTAAGAGAGTATTTTTTAGGATTTATATCTTTAGAAACTTCTAAAATATTAAACATTCTATGTCGTGAATCTTTGTCATGCGCGGTTGGACAATTATCTCTTAGCCACATATAATTGAATTTACTCTCCTCCCCATCATTCCAAATAATTTGAAGGTAAGTGCTATTTTTTGAGATTTTAGAAATTGAATTCATGATAAATAATTATATAAAATGGTAAAAATTTCAATTCAATTAATGGTTGAAAGCTTTTTATTTATTTAATTGTAGATTTGCTTTGATGCATTAAAAGAATTAGACTTTTAAAAAATGTCAAAAATTGAAATCAATAATGTATATAAAATTTTTGGACCTAAACCATCCAGCGTTCTTAAAATGGTTCAAGAGGGTGCTACAAAAGAGGATGTTTTAGAGCAAACTGGGCACACAGTTGGATTAGATAATGTGTCATTAAAAATTGAGGAAGGAGAAACCTTTGTGTGCATGGGTTTATCTGGATCTGGTAAATCTACGCTAATAAGACATTTAAATAGATTGATAGATCCTACTTCTGGGGAAATTTTAGTTGAAGGCAAGGATGTTACCACTCTCAATAAAGAGCAACTAATTGAATTTAGAAGGCAAAAAATGAGTATGGTATTTCAAAGGTTTGGCTTGTTCCCGCATAAGACAGTTTTACAAAACGTTGGTTACGGACTTGAAATGCAAGGCGTGGAAATTGAAAAAAGAAATGCTACTGCAATGGAGAAAATTGAGTCTGTAGGTTTGTCTGGATTTGAAAATCAATATCCAGCTCAACTATCTGGGGGAATGCAGCAAAGAGTAGGACTTGCAAGAGCTTTAGCCACTGATACTGACATTATGCTTATGGACGAAGCTTTTTCAGCATTAGATCCATTGATAAGAAGTGACATGCAAAAACAATTGATAGATCTCCAAGCAGAATTAAAAAAAACTATAGTGTTTATTACTCATGATCTTGATGAGTCACTTCGATTAGGGGATCATATTGGAATTTTAAATGCTGGAAAACTTGTGCAAGTAGGAACGCCAGTAGAAATTATAATGAACCCGGCAGATGAATATGTTGAGGCATTTGTAAAAGATGTAAACAGAACAAAAGTTATAAAAGCAAAAATTATAATGAAACCTATTAATCAATCAGATGGTATAGATAAATCAAACCTGATTAAAGTTGAAGAAGATCAATTTATCGAGGAATTTCTACCTCAAGTTGTTTGTAGTAATTCCAATTGCGAAGTTGTCGATAAACAAGGAAACGCTAAAGGTTATATCTCAAATAAAGAATTACAAGAATCGCTGAGAAGCTCATAATTTATATTGTGCAGTTATGGAAAAAAACTTAAGCAAAATTGTTGATTTAGAAAAATATCCTATTCACGACTTACAATCTCACAAAATAAAAAAAATAATTGAAAAATGTAAAGCAGAATTAGAAAATGATAGTTGTTCAGTAATTCCAAACTTTATTTTACCAAATTCTTTAGCAGTTATGAGAAAAGAATTAGAGCAACAGCTAGATGAAGTTTATATGTCTAAAGAAAGTATCAATGCATATCTTTATGCAAAAGATGACCCCTCTCTTCCTAAGGATCATCCAAAAAGAATTTTTATGAACAGATACAATGGATATCTAAACTCTGATTGTTTTGCAAAAAATTCCGAAATGAAATTTCTTTACGAAACTGAAGAGCTACTTAAATTCGTGTCCGCTTGTCTAGGAATTTCTCCAATTTATAGATGGGCTGATCCCTTAGCTTGTCATGCTTATAATGTAATGGAGCCTGATGGTATATTGCCTTGGCATTTTGATAGTTGCGAATTTACTTTAAGTCTTGTGATACAAAAACCAGAGCAAGGTGGGATATTTGAGTATTGTCCAAATATAAGAGAGCCAGGAAATGAAAGATTTGACGAAGTAAAAAAAGTGTTAGATGGAGATCGTTCAAAAGTTAAACAACTTGAACTAAAACCTGGTGATTTACAAATATTTAAAGGACGATTTACTATGCATAGAGTAACCAAAATAATAGGAAAAACCTCACGTTACATGTGTATACCAGCATATGTATTAGATCCATGGAGAGTAAATACACCTGAACATTCTAAAGCAATTTATGGAAAGGTGTTGCCCATACATATAGAAAGAAATAAAGTTAGATCTGACGGTTTAGCCGATTAAATAAAATAATGTCATATAATTTTAAAAGTAAAAAGATAATTATTTCTGCTGGTGCTACAGGAATTGGTTGGGCGACAGCAAAAGAGTGTCTTGAAAAAGGTGCAAAAGTATTTTTGTGTGACATAGATCAAAAATCAATAAATAAATTAAAAAAACATCCATTAAATAATAAAA
>CACKIN010000007.1 GCA_902600205.1 uncultured Pelagibacteraceae bacterium
AACGAATTAAACACTAGAAAAAATAAGTTAGAAGAAAAATTAAATGTACTAGAAAAGCAACCTCAATCTCAAGCAGAAAAAAAAGGAAAGATTTCTGAAAATTTAAGAATTTCAGAAAATGAAAAAAATGAGAATGAAATTTTAGTTGAAAAAATAGATAATAGTATTGCAGAAATTAGAGTTGGGCTAAATGATACAAAAGAAAGTTCAATTGAAATAAGAGAAAAAAAAGCAAGTTCTGGAGCTACAATTGAAGGTCTTAACAAAAGAAGAAATGATCTTTTGGAAAGGATTATGACGGAGTTAAATGTGGAGGAAGATAAGATACTTGATTATTCAAATCTTGAGAAAATTGACGGATTTCCAGATTTAGTTACACAAGAGGAACTACTAGATGAAAAAAAAAGAGAAAGAGAAAAGCTTGGTTCTGTTAATTTAAGAGCTGACGATGAGACTGAAAAATATAAAACCGAAATAAAAAAAATGGAACAAGACAGACAGGATCTTGTTGCAGCAATTTTAAAACTAAAGGAGAGTATTACGGAATTAAACAAAAAAGGTCGGGAAAGACTATTAGATGCTTTTGAAAGAGTTAATAGAAAATTTAACGAAGTTTATACAAAGTTATTTAATGGAGGTAGTGCTAAATTAGAGCTAGTAGACTCAGATGATCCACTAGACGCAGGTTTAGAAATGCTAGTAAGCCCTCCAGGTAAAAGACTTCAATCCATTACTCTACTTTCTGGTGGTGAACAAGCTTTAACAGCATTATCTCTTATATTTGCAGTTTTTCTGACTAATCCATCACCTATTTGCGTTCTAGACGAAGTAGATGCGCCTCTTGATGATGCAAACGTTACTAGATTTTGTAATCTTCTAAATGAGTTAACAAAAATTACATCAACAAGATTTATAATAGTAACTCACCATGCATTAACCATGTCAAAAATGGATAGATTATACGGGGTTACAATGCCAGAAAAAGGGATTAGTCAATTAGTTGCTGTTGATCTTCAAAAAGCTGAGAGCATGGTAGCTTAAGCTGATGGTTGAAGAGGATTTCAAAACTCGCCTTAAAAGTGCAAAAAATAGAGCAAAGTCTAAATATTTAGAAAATAAAGAGCCTAAGACGTCAGGAATGGGCCACGCTTTTAAGATGAGTACAGAATTAGTCGCTGCGGTAGCTGTTGGGACAATTATTGGGTTTATTTTAGACAATTGGTTTGGTACTAAGCCTTGGTTAATTTTAATATTTTTTTTTGTAGGAGTAATTGCAGGTATTATGAATGTAATTAAATCAGCAAAAAAAATGCAGAATAAGTAAGAGAATATAATGGCATCAAATCCAATGTACCAATTCAATGTTTATAGAATTGGACCGGAAATAAAATTAGGCTCTGTTGATATTTCTTTCACCAACGCAAGTTTATTTATGGTTATAAGCTCATTAGCTATTTTGATAATTTTTAATTTAGGTGCTAAGAAAAAAACTTTAATACCTGACAAATTACAACTATTGTCAGAACTCAGTTATTCCTTTGTGGCCAAAATGATTAGTGATACAGCTGGATCAAAAGCAAAACCGTACTTTTCTTTTATTTTCTCACTATTTATGTTTGTTCTATTTTGTAACATGTTCGGAATGATACCTTATGCGTTTACAGTCACAAGTCATATTATAGTTACATTTGTATTAGCAGCTTTTATCTTTATTGGAGTTACAATTATTGGATTTATGAAACATGGATTAGGATATTTAAAATTATTTGTTCCTAGTGGAGTTCCAATGGTATTGCTTCCGTTAATAGTTGTTATTGAGATTATCTCGTATTTGAGTCGGCCGATTAGCTTATCTGTAAGACTTTTCGCAAATATGATGGCTGGTCATACGATGATGAAGGTATTTGGCGGTTTTGTTATTAGCTTAGGAATTGTTGGTGGGTGGCTTCCACTAAGTTTTTCGGTTGCTCTTACAGGTTTGGAGATATTAGTTGCTTTTCTTCAAGCATATGTATTTGCAATTTTAACATGCATTTATTTGAATGATGCATTAAATTTACACCATTAATAAAAAAAGGAGGAAGAATGGAATTAGAAGCAGCAAAAATGATAGGAGCAGGTTTAGCAGCTATTGCACTAGCAGGTGCAGGAGTTGGTATTGGAATTATCTTTGGTAATTACTTATCTGGTGCTATGAGAAATCCGTCTGCAGCTCAAAAACAATTCCCTAATTTATTATTAGGATTTGCTTTAGCTGAAGCTACAGGATTATTTGGACTTGTAGTTGCGTTGATTATTTTATTTGCATTTTAGTTAATGTTAAAAAAAATAATTATTTTAATATTCGTCACATGCTTGGCATGTTTTAATACAGTATTTGCTGCTGAAAGTGGTGGTATGCCTCAACTCAATCCAGAGTTTTGGATATCTCAGATATTCTGGCTTATCATCACATTTGGAATACTTTTTATTGTTCTAACCAAAGTTATATTGCCAAAAATCAGCGACAACTTAGAAACAAGAAAATCACAAATACTAGAAAATATTGAAACTGCGGATAGACAAAAAGAAGAAAGTCAGAAAAAAATTGATGAATATGAAAAGATTATTTTAGACAGCAAAGTTAAAGCCAAAAATTATTTTAATGAAGCTAGGGAAAAAATATTAGACGATATCAATAAAAAAAGAGCTGCATTAGAAAAAAATCTTGATGAAGAAATTAATTCCGTTGAAAATGAGCTGTCTGAATTTAGAAATAAATCAGGAGATAAGATAAATAAAATAGCTGCCGAAACATCAGCAGAATTGATAAAAGAGCTAATTGGTGAAGAAGTAAATAATAGCAGTATTGCTGCAATAGTAGAAGATCAAGCAAAAATAAGTAAAGAGAGAAAAGATGTCATTTGATGCAACATTTTGGGTAGCAATTTCGTTTTTTATATTTATTGGACTTTTGGTATATTTTAAAATTCCACAGAACATAAACAATCTCCTTACAAAAATGATTGGAGATATAAAAAAAGAAATTGATGAAAGTGAAAAGTTAAGGATTGAGTCAAAAAAACTCTTAGATGAGGCTCAGGCTAAACTTAACTCTGTAGAGGGAGAAACCAAAAAAATACTCGATCAAGCCAAAACTGAGTCAGAACAGCTTGTTATTAGCATGAATGAAAAGTTTCATAAAAGTTCTGAAATAAAGAAAAATTTAACGCAAACAAAAATAAATCAGATGAAAGAGTCAGCAATCAAAGAAATCAAAGATAGATCAATTAAAATTGCACTAGAATCTGTGAAAAAGATTATGACTACAACAGTTGATAGGTCCAAATTAGATAATCTTTTTGAAAAAAATCTTGAAGAAGCAAAATCTGAATTAAAAAAAATTAATTCATAACTTAATTACGTTACATTTACTCAAAATAATATAAAATCTGTATTATGAATTCGATAGTAATTGGATCAGGTTTTGGGGGTATGGCTGCAGCATTGAGATTAAAGGCTAAGGGTCATGATGTGACTCTGATTGAAAAACATAAAGATTTGGGTGGAAGAGCAAGAGTTTTTAGAAAAAATGGATTTACATTTGACGGTGGTCCAACTGTTATAACAGCGCCTTATTTAATTGATGAATTATTCCAGCTTTTTAATAAAAACTCAAAAGATTATTTAGAAATTAGATCTCTCAAAACCTGGTATCAATTTGTTTTTGAGGATGGTTTCAAATTCAACTACTCAGGTAATGAACAAGAGATGATTGATCAAATAAAAAAGATCAATGAAAAAGACGCTGAGGGTTATAAAAATTTAGTAAATTTTACAAAAAAAATTTTCGATAAAGGATTTATTGAGTTATCAGATGTACCATTTGATAAACCTTCATTTATGTTAAAGCAAATACCCTCATTGTTCAATCTAAAGAGTTATAAATCTGTTTATGGTTTAGTTTCCTCTTATATAAAAAATGAAAAATTAAGAAGATTGCTTAGTATGCATCCACTGTTAGTAGGTGGTAATCCTTTTACAACAACATCAATATATGGATTAATTTTATATTTAGAAAAAAAATGGGGGATTCATTATTCAATGGGGGGTACTGGTCAAATAATAAATGGTATGGAAAAACTAATGAATGAAGAACATATAAAAATATTAAAAGGATACGAAGTAAATAAAATCTTATCAAATAAAAATAAAATAACTGGCGTTGAACTAAGCAACGGGGATAAAATAGAGGCAGATAATGTCATTTGTAACGCTGATCCACCTGCAGTTTACTCAAAATTAGCAAACACAAATAGTAGTAATTCTATTTTTAATTGGAAAATGAAAAGAATGGAATATTCAATGGGTTTGTTTGTGTATTACTTTGGAACAAAAAAAGTTTACGAAGATGTTGAACACCATACCATCAAATTTGGAGATAAGTACAAGGAACACTTGGATGATATTTTTAACAATAAAAAATTAAACGACGATATTAGTTACTATTTGCATAGACCAACAGCTACTGACAAATCTATGGCGCCTGATGATCATGATTGTTTTTATGTGTTGGTGCCAGTTCCTAATAACCAATCTGGTATAGATTGGTTTATTGAGGGTGATAAAATGAAAAAATTAGTTATTAAAAAAATGGAAGAAAGTTTACTACCTAATCTAAGCGAAAATATTGTTGAGGATTTTTATTTAACGCCAGATTATTTTGAGAAAGAGTTAAATACAAAATATGGCTCAGGTTTTTCTATTCAACCAAAATTTACCCAATCAGCTTATTTTAGATTTCATAATAAATCAGAGATTTTTGATGGTTTGTATTTTGTTGGGGCAGGCACTCATCCTGGAGCAGGTGTACCAGGAGTACTATCTTCAGCAAAAGTCTTAGACAAAATTTTGTGATGGAGAAAAAGAGTTTTCTATCAATATACGCAAAATCATTTTACTGGGCTGGTTTTTTTCTTCCAAAAGAAACTTATTTGAAATGTTCTAATTTATACGATTTTTGTAGAACCTTAGACAATATAGCAGATGATGAAGGAGTAGTTGATGTTAAATACAGAAGATTTTTAAACTTCAAAAATAATTTTATCAATAAAGAATTTCGGAATCCAATAATAAAAAATATGTGGCTATTAATGGAAGAATATAATATTTCCACAAAAATTGTAGAAGACTTATTCGATGGTGTGAAGTCTGATATTCAAAATGAAATAAGATTAAATTCAAAAAAGGAATTATTAATTTATTCATATAGAGTAGCAGGAACTGTTGGATTAATGATGGCAAAAATTTTAAATGTCACTAGCTCTAATTCTCTTAAATCGGCTATAGATTTGGGAATAGCTATGCAACTAACAAACATTTCTAGAGATGTGATAGAGGACTCTAAAAATAAAAGGTTTTATATAAAACATAATTTTGAAACTATAAAAGAAACATTAGCTACTGCAGATTTATTTTATGATAGTAGCTTTTCATCAATAAAAGATATTCCATTAACTCTTAGATTTTCAATTTTAGTTGCAAGAAGAGTTTATAGACAAATTGGAAGAAATATTGTTAAAAAACAAAATATTCAAAATTATAATAAATCAGGTAAAATTTTTGTTACTAAAAGCGGTAAGATATTACAAACAATATTATCTATATTTGATCTAGTAAAACTATCATTGATTAAAAAACATAATCACCTTAGAGATAAAGAACACGAATTAATTAGTGAAGAAATAAATTTAAATGAAAGATTTTGATTTTATAATAATTGGTGGAGGTTGTGCAGGATTATCTTTGGCACATGAATTAGAGATAAATAATAAGTTAAAAGATAAAACATTAGCTATTATTGAGCCAAGAAATGAATATAAAAAAGACAAAACCTGGTCTTTTTGGAAGACATTCCCACACAATTTTGAGGATTGTGTAAAAAAAAATTGGAAACATTTTTCCATAAATGTGCCTCAAAAAACTAGGCATCTAGAGTGTGATAATTACCCATATCAAAGTATTGATAGCGGGTTATTTTATGAAAAGATAAATAATAAATTAAGAGAGAATAAAAATATTTCATTTCACAAAAATGATCAAAATATTAATTTTGACAGATCTTTAGTATTTAACAGCGTTCCAAATTTAAATAGTCAAAATAATGGTCTTTGGCAACATTTCTGTGGAGTAGAAATAGAGACTAATAAGGAATTTTTCGATGAGGAAATTATGAATTTAATGGATTTTGATTGTGATCAGCGAGGAAGTGTTCATTTTTTTTATACACTTCCATATTCAAAAAAGACAGCATTGGTTGAAACAACTTGGTTATCAGAAATGAATGACGATTCCCAAAAAGATTATGATCATCAAATTAAAGAATACATTGAGAATAATCTAAAAATAAAAGATTATAAGATCACTTATAAAGAAGTGGGTGCAATACCTCTTTTCTACCCAGTAATTAGCCAAGTTAAAAATAAAATTAATATTGGAACAGCTGGAGGTATGACAAGGTTAAGTACTGGTTATACTTTTCTAAATATTCAAGAACAAAGTAAATATATAAGTGAAAACATCGAAAACATTAGTAAATTGAAAACTTTTCAAATTAAAAAGAAATATCAATTTCTCGATAATATTTTTTTAAAAGTTCTGAAAAATAATCCAAGCAAAATGCCGAATATTTTTTTTAGGATGTTTAATAATAAATCTAATACTGTTATTAAATTTTTATCGAATAGAAGTAATTTTTTTGAAGATTTATCAATAATATTAAAAATGCCTAAATGGATTTTTATAAAAGCACTTTTTTAATTAAATGATCAAAATTAATTTTTATCACTCTTTAATTTTTTTTAATTTATGTATACTTTTGTCAGGAATGGAATATGTAAGAGAAGGTAATTTCTTACTAATATCTTTATTTTTAATTTTAACAATTGGAATATCCCATGGTTCTCTTGATCATATTAAAGGAAAAAAACTGATAAAATTTTTTGGATACAAATCAATGAGTATTTTTTATTTGAGCTATTTACTTATTGGCACAGTTACAATATTGATTTGGTTAGTATTTCCAAAATCATTACTTCTTTTATTTTTAATTGTTGCGGCTTATCATTTTGGTAAAGAGGACTCCGAATTTATTAATCAAAAGGAAAAATTTGAATTAATTTATTTTTTAAAAGGCTCATTAATAATTACATCACCCTTGTTTTTCCATAAAGAGGAAACGCTCGCAATTTTCGAGACATTAAATTTTAATATTTCAAACAATTTAATAATATCTAACGAGATATTATTCATACTTATACTTTTATCTTTGATCTCTGGGATTATTTTGTCATTTAATAAAAATTTTGAAGCAAGGTCACTACTGTTAATGGATTATTTATCAATACTAATCCTAAATTATTTTCTTAATCCAATAATTGCTTTTACAATTTACTTTTGCTTTTTACATTCTATTAGGCACTCGATTTCTTTGATTAGAGAATTAAATAAAAATTTAAAAAAAGGTTTGCCAGTATTCATCAAAAAAGCCTTTCCACTAACAATTTTAACGATTTTAGGATATGTTTTTTCAATATCAATTCTGAATAATTATAACGAATTTAATGAAACTATATATCGAGCAATTTTTATTGGATTGGCCTCGTTAACTTTTCCACATATATTGCTCGAATATTTAATTGAAAAAAATGAGCAATAAAAATATTAATTTAATTGGTTGGCTTTTATTCATTATTTCTGCGTTAGGTTTTATCATATCAAGCGTAGGGAGTTTTTGGGCTATGTTTGGCAGTCTTTTTTTTCTAATTGCATGTATTGTTTTTTTAATCCCATTTTTTCGAAAGGATGAAAGTGAAAAATAATCATCTTAAAATTCTTTTAGCAGCTCCAAGAGGTTTTTGTGCAGGTGTTGACAGAGCAATTGAAATTGTAAAGAAAAGTATAGAAAAATATGGTTCCCCAGTATACGTAAGACATGAAATAGTTCATAACAAACATGTAGTAGACGGCTTAAAAAAAATTGGTGCTATATTTGTTGAAGAGATTGATGAAATTGAAGATAAAACAAGGCCTGTTATTTTTTCAGCTCATGGTGTCCCTAAATCTGTGCCTCAAGAAGCTAAAAGTTTAAATATGATATTTGTTGATGCAACTTGCCCACTAGTATCTAAAGTTCATAGAGAAGCTGAGAATTTAGATAAAAAAGATATTCAAGTTCTGCTTATAGGTCATAAAAATCATCCTGAAGTAATCGGAACCATGGGGCAAGTCCCTGATGGGAAAATTGACCTTATAGAAACGATTGATGATGCAAAAAATTATCAAAGAAGAAAAAATAATAAGCTAGCTTATATTACACAAACAACTCTGTCAGTTGATGATACTAAAGATATTATAAACGTCTTAAAAAAACGCTTTCCTGATATTCACGAACCTAAAAAAGATGATATTTGTTATGCAACGACAAATAGGCAAGCAGCAGTAAAAAAAATAGCAAAGCAGTGTGATAATTTGTTTGTAATTGGTAGTAGGAATTCTTCTAACTCAGTTAGATTGGTGGAAGTAGCAAAAAATAATGGATGTGAACATGCTGAATTAATTCATTCAGAAAGCACTTTTCCACTGGAAAAAATATCTAAATGCAAAACAATTGGTATTTCATCTGGTGCCTCAGCTCCTGAGGTATTAGTTAGTGAATTCATAGAAAATATTAAAAAAAAATTTACTGTAGAAATAGAGGAAGTTGAAATTGTAAAAGAGGACGTAACATTTAAAATTCCAGGAAAATTAAATTAATGGCTGTATATACAAGGATAAATCAGAGCGATTTGAGCTTGATCGAGAAAAACTTTAATATTGGTAAAATTGTATCTTTTTCAGGCATAAAAAAAGGAATTGAAAATACCAATTACTTAATAAAAACAAGTAAAAAAAAAATAATACTAACCATTTTTGAAAAACGAGTTCAAAAAAAAGATTTACCTTTTTTTATGAACCTTATGTTTGGTTTATCAAAAAATAAAATCAAATGTCCTGAGCCAATAAAAAATAAAAAAGGAAAATATTTATTCAAAATTAAAAATAAAACTGCATGTTTAGTAAGTTTTTTAGAGGGAAAAGATAAAAATCAACTAACAAACAAAGACTGTTTCCAAGTTGGAAAAAATGCAGCTCTGTTACATTTGGCTGCAAAAAAATTAAGATTGTACAGAAAAAATTCATTATCGGTGAATTCGTGGGAACCTTTATTAAATAGAATAGATAAAAGAATTAATAAAATTTCGAGTAATTTAATAAATACTATGCGAACTGACTTGGTCGATATCAAGAAAAAATGGCCAAAAAGTATGCCCAATGGAATAATACATAGCGATCTGTTTATTGATAATATTTTTTTCTATAAGAAAAAATATTATGGGTTCATTGATTTTTATTTTTCTGCAAATGATTTTTTAGCTTATGAGTTAGCTACATGTGTGAATGCGTTATGTTTTAAAAAAAGAAATAAAATTTTTATTTTAGATAAAAGTAAATCTTCTCAATTATTAAAAGGTTACCAATCTGTTCGAAAATTGAGTCACAAAGAAAAGAGTAATTTCAATACTTTATGCAGAGGTTCAGCTTTGAGATATCTTCTTACCAGATCATATGATTATTTAAATACCCCTAAAAAAGTATTGATTAAAATAAAAGAACCAAAAGAATATTTAGATAAATTAAATTTTCACAGAAAATTGAATTCATTTAAGGATTACAGCTAATGATAAAAATCTATACTGATGGATCTTGTTTGGGTAATCCAGGAAATGGTGGTTGGGCTGCTATTATTATAGATGATAATAAAAAAATTCAGATAAAGGGAAGTAAAAAAGATACCACAAATAATCAAATGGAGTTGCTTGCTCCAATAAAGGCTCTTAAAAAAATTCCTAAAGGAAGCAGTGTTCAGATTTTCACAGACTCTAAATATGTAAAATCCGGAATTACAGAGTGGATACATAATTGGAAGAAAAATGGTTGGAAAACCGCAAATAAACAACCTGTGAAAAATAAAGAACTCTGGACTGAATTAGATCTTATGACTAGCGAATTTGAAATAAAATGGAGTTGGGTAAAAGGTCATTCTACAGATAAATTTAATAATGAAGTTGATTTAATTGCGAGAAAAGCTGCAAACTCCTAACGGGGCACCGGGCAACAGAACGCCCCTTAATAACCTAAAATAAACCTTTAAATATTATCCATAATAAATTCTGTACGGGATATGTACGGGATAAATGTGGGCAAAATTAAATGCCCACATCTAAGTTGAGTTTTATCTTTTATTTTTTATTTTAAAACCCTCTGACTCAAGTATTTTGATCAAATTTTTTAATCTCTGTTCTCTAGATGTATTTTGATCACCTATTTTTTCAAAAAAGATAGGTTCTAAACCTCTATCCTTTTTTGATTTAAAATAGTCTTTGATTGATTGTATTTTTAGTTTCATTTGCCCCCTTTAGCGTTGTGTTTAAAGTCCCAGCAAGTAGAGTTAATTTCTAAATCAGGACTAAATAATTATATCACAAAAATTCTGTACGGGATACATACGGGATTTTGGTTAAAATTCTCGTTTTTCAATTCAAATTATTCGCGAATAATGGTACAAAGTTCGGGGCACCTGGCAACAGAACTGTCCTTCTTTGCTAAATAATATCTAAAATTTCCTCTGCTGAGGATATTCCACAATTTTTAGTTTCTTCTTCTTCTTGAATATTTTGAACTTGGAGATTCTCAATTACCATTGAATAACGGCTTGATCTCATTCCCATACCTTTTGAGTTTCTATCAACTTCAGCACCTATTAGCTTAGTAAATGACAAATAAGGATCAGCTAACATAGTTATATTTTCTCCTATATTATTCGACTCACCCCAAGCATTCATTACATAAGGGTCATTAACAGCTAAGCAAAATATTTTATCAATACCTTTATCTAAGATTTGTTGAGCATTTTTAACATAACCTGGTAAATGAAATTTAGAGCATGTAGCTGTAAATGCACCAGGTAAACCAAATAATATTATTTTTTTTGATTCTAATACCTCAGATATATTTTGCTCCTTGGGCTCACCATCAACTAAATGGAAGATTTTCGCATCTGGAATTTGGTCATTAACTTTTAGCTTCATAATTTACTTTTAACGAAATTTTTTACTTCCTCTATATCATTTTTTAGTAATTGAAAATTTTCCTCTTTACTATGAACATATTGTAGCTCTTTAGGTAGTTCTTCATGTTTATTTATAGCCTTATCTGTAGCAGCTGGAAATTTACATGGATGTGCAGTGGACAATACTACACAATCACTAAAATTTAGCTTATTTGCAGCTCCCACTCCAACTGCAGTATGAGGATCTAATATGACACTACTTTTGTCAAAATGTTGTTTGATAATTTCTAAAGTTTCATTTTCATCACAACTTTCTGAAATAAAATCTTTTTGGATAATGTCTAAGTTTGATTTTTCTATTTTATATTCATTATTCTTAACTTTTTTCATTATATCTGATGTAATGCCAGAATTAGAATTATTCACATAATAAATTAATCTTTCAAAATTACTTGCTAACTGAATATCCATACTTGGAGAAAGTGTTTCTTTAACTTTTTTTGAAACATAATCACCTTTAGAAATTGCACGATGTAAAATATCATTCTCATTAGTTGCAACAATAAGTTTATCTATGGGCAATCCCATTTGTTTTGCGAGATAACCTGCAAAAACATCTCCAAAGTTTCCTGTTGGTACTGAAAAAGAAATTGGCTTGTCACTATCAAGTTTAAAATAAGTATAAAAATAATAAACAGCTTGAGCTATAATTCTTGCCCAATTAATAGAATTAACCCCTGACATATTGATTGAATTTGAAAAATCTAAATCTGAAAACATTTGCTTAACAATATTTTGACAGTCATCAAAATTTCCATCAATTGCGATATTGTAAACATTTTCATCTTCAACTGTTGTCATTAATTTTCTTTGAACTGTTGAAATTCTATTGTTAGGATGTAAAACGAAAATATTTAAATTTGATTTACCTCTAATTGCATCAATAGCAGCTGCCCCAGTATCACCAGATGTAGCAACAACAATATTAATTTTTTTTTCATTTTTAGTTAAGTAATATTCATACAAATTACCAATAAATTGCATAGCAACATCTTTAAAAGCTAGTGTTGGTCCATGAAAAAGTTCTAACAATTTTAGATCGCCAAGATTTGAGATTTTAATAACTTCTTTTTCTCTAAAAGTAGAATAAGATTTTTCAATTAACTCAGAAAGATCTTCTTTAGATATAAAATCAGATGAAAACAAATTTATTATTTCAGTAGATAAATCGTTGTAATTATGATTTTTAAGCTTCGATAATTCATCTAAACTGAATTTTTTTAAAGATGTAGGTACATAGAGTCCCCCATCATCAGCTAAACCTTTGATAAAAACCTCTTTGAAACTATATTCTTTAGAATTATCTCTTGTGCTTACATACTTCATGAATTTTTTTTACCATTTTCCTATAAAATAAATAGGATTATTTATTTTATAACCTGGTCTACCAAAAATAAGACAAAAAGCAAAAATAAGTAAAAAATTGAGTAAGAAAATACCTTTTTAGCCTTCTTAATTTCAAATTTATTTTTTTTGAATTTAAGAAGATCGTAACAGACATAGTTGTAATAAAATGTCAGTAGTAGAGATACGATTAAAAATGTTTCACCTACAAACCCAATATAATAAGGCAAAATTACTATTGGTAACATTATTAATGAGTAAACAAATATATTCTTCTTTGTCTCCTCAATTCCATTAGTAATCGGCAACATTGGGATTTTAGCTTTTTGATAGTCATCTGCTTTGTAAAGGCTAAGAGCCCAAAAATGAGATGGAGTCCAAAAAAATATTATTAAGAAAAATGTTATCGGTTCAAATGTTAATGAGTTAGTAGCTATTGTCCAACCAATAACTGGCGGTAATGCACCAGATGCTCCTCCAATAACAATGTTTTGTGGAGTTTTTCTTTTCAACCAAATTGTATAAACAAAAACATAAAATCCTATAGTTACAGATAGTAGTATGGCTGATGTTAAATTTGAAAAATAATAAAGTCCGGCTACAGAAATTATTGATAGCAATGTACCAAATAAAAGAGCATGATCTCTGTTTACTTTACCAGTAGGTATTGGTCTAAGACAAGTTCTTGTCATTAATTTATCTAGATCAGCCTCATACCACATATTCAAAGCACCAGCAGCTCCCGCACCCATAGTTACAAAAAAAATGGCAATTATTGAATTTAGAAAAGAAACCGAAACTGGAGCTGTTAATAAACCAACAGCACAAGTGAAGATTACCAAAGACATTACTCTTGGTTTCATTAATAATAATAGATATTTAAAATAAGATAAAAAACTTATTGAAACCGATTTTTTTTTAATTGTATTTGTGGTCACTATTACTCAACATTCAGTGAAACAAATATTACAAGTAATATTACACCCGCTATTAAAATATGGTTTCCAAGATCAAATATACCTACTTTGCTATTTTTCTTATCTATTAATCTTCTACGCAAAGGTATTTGATCATAAGGATTTATTGAGACTTTGTCTCCTTGTTCTTTTTGATTTTCAACTTTTACTGAATAGCCAAACCAAACAATATAAATAAAAATTACAAAAAGTATTAAAAAGAAAGCTAAATAACCGTATGCATCCATTTTAAGCTCCACCTCCAACCACAAAATAAAATAATCTTGAAAATAATGTATACTGAAATTCAGCTGCCATTAAAAATATGAAGCACGCTATAGCCGTCATTGGCCACAATAGAACATTTACCAATGCATATCTTTCCCAAAACAGGTGCATAAAAAATGCCATTATCAGCCCTGCTTTTAAAAACATGAAAAATAGAATTAATGACCATCTCAACATTCCTTGGAATTGATACCAGTCAACCATGTAAGAAAAAAAACTCAGTACGAACAACAAAGTCCAAATCCAAAGATAAATTCCAATTTTATGTGTGGAACCCTCTTGTTTTTTTTCTGTTTGTCCAATTTTATTTGTATTTTCCATAATTTATTTTACCACAAGTAAAAGAATGCAAAAATAAAAACCCATACAAGATCTACGAAGTGCCAATAAAGACCTAAAATCTCAATTTCTACATAATCACCTTTTAATTTGGTGAACCATCCTTTTTTACCTTTTTCATAGTGGCCAGCAAATACTTTATAGGTATATATAAATAAAAAGATTACTCCTATAGATACGTGAAAGCCATGAAAACCAGTTATCATAAAGAAAAATGATCCAAATTGAGCAGCTCCAAATGGATTTTCCCATGGTCTTACACCCTCATGAATTAATTTTGACCACTCATATGCCTGCATTCCAACAAAAGTTAAACCGCCAAGCGCAGTCGCCAATAGTAGCCATCCACACATTTTTCTATTTTTTTCGTATCCATATTTAACAGCGATAGCCATCGTTCCACTACTGGTGATCAAGACAAAGGTCATAAGAGCAATCAGTAATAACGGCACAGGTACACCAAATGCCTCTAGCGCAAATACTTCACTAGGATTTGGCCACTCCACTGGAGTTGAACCTCTTCCTTTCATATATGAAATTAAAAAACAACTAAAAACAAAAGTATCACTCAATAGAAAGATCCACATCATAGCTTTACCCCAATGCACACCTTTAAACATTGTTTGGTCTGACGCTGTGTCAGACGCCATCCCCTTAAACCCTGGTTTAAGTTCGAAGCCGTCTATTTTTGGTTCAGACATTTATTTCTCTTACGTTTTCTCTACTTCTGTGTGTATTACTTCACTTGGAGCGGTAGTTTGTGGAATATAATCTTCCTTGGCTCCTGGAACACTAAAGTCATACGGCCATCTGTGAACAACTGGAAGTCTATCACCGAAATTACCATGTTCTGGTGGAACAGTAGAAGTATACCATTCTAGTGAATTAGCTTTCCAAGGATTTTGCTCAGCCTTTTTACCTGTTTTAAGTGTTTTAATTATATTGAAGATTAAAATAAATTGTGCAGCACCTACTATGAATGCTGCAATACTAATAAATTCATTCATTCCTACTGCTGAAGTCATATATGGACTATCATACATTTCAAAATACCTTCTTGGAACTCCGATAAATCCTAAATAGTGCATTGGGAAATAAATAGAGTAAGCTCCTAGGAAAGTAATCCAGAAGTGCCATTTTCCAAGACCTTCATCTAACATTTTACCTGCAACTAATGGGAACCAGTGATAAACTGCACCCATAATTACCATTAACGGTGCAATACCCATAACCATATGAAAGTGTGCTATAACAAAATAAGTATCTGATAATGGAACATCAACTGATACGTTTCCTAAAAATATTCCAGTAATTCCACCATTAACAAAGGTTACTATAAAACCTAAACACCATAACATAACTACATTTATTCTTATATTTCCTCTCCATAAAGTTAGTATCCAGTTATAGACTTTCATCGCAGTTGGGACCGCAATAATTAATGTAGTTGTTGCAAAGAAAAAACCAAACCAAGGGTTCATTCCACTTACATACATGTGGTGTGCCCAAACAAAGAAACTTAATGCTCCAATTCCTACAATCGCCCATACCATCATTCTATATCCAAAAATATTTTTTCTAGCATGAACAGAAATTAAATCTGAAACTATTCCAAATGCAGGGAGTGCAACAATATATACTTCAGGGTGTCCAAAGAACCAAAACAAGTGTTGGAAAAGAATTGGGCTACCACCACCATATTCTAAAACTTCACCAGCCTTTAAAATTGTTGGCATGAAGAAACTAGTTTGTAAAACTTTATCTAAAGTCATCATTATAGCACTTACCAATAATGCTGGAAATGCTAACATTGCAAGTACTGTAGCTGTAAATATACCCCAGACTGTAAGAGGCATTCTCATTAATGTCATTCCTCTAGTTCTAGCTTGGAGAATTGTAATCATGTAATTTAATCCACCCATTGTAAATCCAATTACAAAAAGAGATAAAGAAATAAGCATTAATAAAATTCCCATACCTGATCCAGGAGTACCCTCTAAAATTGTTTGAGGAGGATATAAAGTCCACCCAGCTCCTGTTGGACCACCTGGCACAAAGAAACTTGCCATTAAAACTGCAACGGCAACAAAGAACATCCAAAAACTTAACATGTTCACATATGGAAAAACCATATCTCTTGCTCCAACCATTAATGGTATTAAATAGTTACCAAAGCCTCCAAGAAATAGTGCTGTTAAAAAATAAACTACCATTATCATTCCATGCATAGTTACGAATTGATAATAATGTTCTGCAGTCATGAAACCAGCTAATTCAGGAAAACCTAATTGAAGTCTCATTAACCAAGATAAAATTAATCCTACAACTCCTGTAAAGACTGCTGTTAAAAAATATTGTACCCCAATTACTTTTGCATCTTGGCAAAATACCCATTTCTCAATAAAACTATGTGGATGATATAATTCTTGTTCACCTACCTCAGATGGTCTTACATAATCTATGTCAGGATTCACTGAGCCTGTTGAACCATCCATCACCTCTGATGATTGTGCTTGATATGATTTATTGTTATCGTATTCGTCTGACATATTTTTATCCTTTATATATATATTTTTTTAAATTATTAAATTGTTATTTTTTAGCTAATTTATTCCCATCTACGTTTAATTTTTCATATCTAGCTGATAACTGTTCGAAGGTTTCTTGTTCTCCTAACCAAGCTTCATAATCAGCTTTATCCTGAACTTCAACTCCACCTCTCATAGCATAGTGTCCAACTCCACAATACTCTGCACATAAAACTTCATATTCTCCAACTTTGTTGGGTTCAAACCAATAAAAAGTTACTGTCCCAGGAACAGCATCCATTTTTGCTCTGAACTGAGGCACATACCAGTTATGAAGTACATCTACAGATCTTAACAAAATTTTTACAGGTCTATTATTTTCTAAATTTATTACATCGCTTTCTACCATTATGTCATCTTTACCAAATGGATCATCTGGGTTGATACCAAACGGATTATTATCTGCAATGTTCCTGACTTGGGTTGTTCCTAATTTTCCATCTTTACCTGGTAACCTGTATTGCCATCCCCATTGCCATGCCATTACATCAACTTCGATTGCATTCTTTGGAACATTTACGTATTGATTCCAAATTATAAGTCCAGGCGCTAGGAGAGCAGCAACTCCTAATGTTGTTGCCCAAGTTAAAATTTTTTCTAATTTTTTGTCTTCAGGTTTATATTCTGCTCTTCTACCCTCTTTATGTTGATATCTAAAAACGCAATATATCATGAATAGACAAACAGCTACAAATACTCCTCCACCGACCCAGAAAGTAAGTGTGATTGTATCATCCATTCCTTTCCAGTTTGATGCTATGTCTGTCCAATACCAAGGTGTAAAGATATGAAATAGTATCGATCCGATGATGACTAGTAAAAATATAATTCCTGCATGCATAGTGCCTGTATAGAATAATAATTTTATAAATACCTATGACAAAATGTCATAAAACATATTAATTATACTAATATAATCAATATATTTATGTTTGGTAAATTAGGTATTTTAATAACGATACTTTTCCTAGTTTTAGCTTTTTATTTTGTAATTTCTTTAGGCGCTGGAAGATTTTCAAAAGGAGAGGCTAAACCTGAAACAAAGAAGTATCTTAGATCAGTAAATATTTTGTTAATAATTATCGCAGTGTTTGGATCTGTGTTAGTTTTATTTCTTTAGAATTAATCTAAGCAATTAAAGATTTACAAAATTCAATTACAGTATCATTGTAAGCAAACATTATTGTAAAAAATACTAACCAAACAATAAATAAAAATAACCAATATAATGAAAGTGCATTAATACTTTTTTCCTCTTTTTTGTACTCACTCTCATCTGATTTAAAAATTCTTGAACTAACTTTACCCCAAAAAAAGAGTCCTCCTAGTAAATGAATACCATGTAGTGCAGTGAAGAAGTAGTAAGATGAGAAATAAGTATTTGTTGAAACAAAATTTCCAGTTTGCATTAATTGATACCAAAGAGCTAACTGAAGAAACAAAAATACATAACTTAGTCCACCAACGTAAATTAAATTCTTTTTTATTGAACTTGTAACTCCATTTTTTAAATCTTTACTTATCTTGTTAAAAAATATTGTTACTAAAATTAAAACCAATGTATTTATCCAAAGTAAGTTTGTTTTAAGAATAAAAGTCGTATCCTGTTCAGGTGGAAGTGAATAAAGATAACCAGTGAAAATTAGACTAAATAAAGTTGTACTTACTCCGAATATAATTATTACAGCTGACATTTGATTTGATATTTCAAATGTTTTACCTGAGTGACCGCTGTCTATTACTGCTTGGTTTTGTTCCCAAGGTTTTTCGGTTAATGCGCTAAATAACTTCTTTATCAAAGACATAATATTTATATAGTCTGAATATACAATTTTACAATAATGAAATTAAAAACCTCCATCGCAGTATTAACAGGGTGCTTAACAATATTCTTATTTTTAATGCTTCCTGTCTTTTTATCAATGAAAGAACAAAAAGATCAATCGGTCGCAGCATTCAAAGGCTCAGATTTTGAACTTAGAGACATGAACAACAATATAATAACACAAGAATCATTTAACGGACCCCTGACTGCAATTTTTTTTGGATTTACAAATTGTCCTGACATATGTCCAATGACATTAAATAAAATGGATATAGTTATGAACAGAATTAAAAAAAATAAAAAAAAAGATATTAAAGTATTTTTTATTAGTGTTGACCCGAAAAGAGATACTCCTGAAGTAGTAAAAGATTATCTAAGCAATTTTGAAAATAAATTTGTTGGAATTACTGGAGATCCCGGCAAAATTTTTTTACTTTCACAATCTTGGGGAATAATTAGCCAAAAAATATTTTTTGAAAATGGCGATTATAATATTGATCATAGTTCGCCCGTGATCCTTTTAAAAGATGGTAAATATATTGCTAAGATTTCTCATAGAGACGACATTAAAAAATCTATTAAATTAATTAATAAATATTTATAGATTTAAGATGTAATTAAGAATTGATATTGAAGATATAACTGCTGTCTCTGACCTCAATATATTCTCATTGATCTTGACTGATTTTACATCTTTAAAATCTAAAATAACTTTTCTTTCATTCTCAGAAAAATCTCCTTCTGGCCCTATTATAATGCAAAAAGGTTTTTTGCTTTTTTTATTTATTTCGATTTTTTTGTTGTTAGAATTAAGATCTGTAAAAATTAGATCCATTGTACCTTGATTTTTCTCTAAAAAAGTTTCCAAATTTTGAATTTTTTCTAAATACGGAGGATTCAATCTATTTGACTGTTCTGTTGCCTCTATTATTATTTTTTTCAATCTTTCAGAATTAATTTTTCTAACAATTGTTCTATCAAAAATAATAGGGAAAAATTTTGTAACTCCTAATTCTGTAGCTTTCTGAATCATAAAATTTGAATTATTTGATTTAATAGGTGAAAATGCTAGCCAAATATCCAGAGGATTTTCTTTCTTTCTTAAGTGTTCCTTAATGCTAAATTCTACCTTTCCATCATGAATATTGTCTATTTTTGCTAACCATTCACCAGTTTTATTAAATAAAGAAAAGTTTTCTCCAATTTTCACTCGCATGACTTTAGTCAAATAATGTGATTGTGGTTTAGCAAGTGAAGAACTTAAATTAAGAGATAAACTTTCAGAGAAAAATATTCTAATATTACTCATATCAAGAAAGTAATTTATGAAAAATATTAAAGCAATAATTTTCGATGCTTATGGAACTCTATTTGATGTAAATTCTGCAGCTGAAAAGTGTAAAGATAAAATTGGTGCTAAATGGGAAAATTTCTCAAATTATTGGAGAACTACTCAGTTAGAATATACTTGGCTTAGAAGTTTAATGAGCAGACATAAAGATTTTTGGCATGTAACAGAAGATAGCCTAGATAAATCAATGAAAGTTTTCAATATTAATCCAAATATGAGAACTGAATTATTAGACCTTTACAAAATTCTATCTCCATATCCAGAGGTAAAAGAAACTTTGAAATTGTTGAGAGAAAAAAAAATTAAACTTTCAATACTTTCAAACGGAACCCCAACTCTTCTTGGGGAATTAGTGAATAGAAATAATCTTAAAGATATTTTCGACGATATTTTTTCTGTAGAAGAAGTAAGTATTTTTAAACCAAATTCAAAAGTTTACGATATTCCAATTAAAAAATATAACATTGAAAAAAAGGAAGTTGCTTTTTTAAGCGCGAATACCTGGGATGTTTCTGGAGGAGGCAATTATGGTTTTAATGCAATTTGGGTCAATAGAAACAATGCTATTTTTGATAATTTAGACTTTACACCGGAAAATGAAATTAAAAATCTTAAACAGTTGCTTGATATTGTTTAGGCAAGATACTACTTTATAAGCATGACAAATATTCTAGATCTTATTGCAAGAATTTTAATCTCAACATTGTTCCTTCTCAATGGTTTTTTTAAAATTGGTAATTATGATGGAACTATTGAGTGGATGGAGAGCTTTGGAATGCCTGGAATTTTAATTATACCAGCAATAATACTTGAGATAATTGGACCAATCTTAATTATATTAGGATATAAGGCAAAGATTTCAGCTGGTTTGTTAAGTTTATTTTGTATTGCAACAGCAGTAATATTTCACAATGATTTTACTGACCAAATGCAACTTGGATCATTTTTGAAAAATATAGCTTTAGCAGGTGGGTTTTTATTTATTTTCATAAATGGAACTAAAAATTTTAGCATAGATAAAAAATTCTAAACATAAAATGTCAGATATTGAAGTTAAACAAATTATTGAACCTATACCAGCATCTGACGGCGCCGGAGTAAAATTAAAAAGAAGTATTGGTGTGGAACCCAATTACTTTGATCCGTTTTTAATGTTGGATGAATTCGGATCAGAAAATAGTGAAGATTATATAGCCGGTTTTCCACCTCATCCTCATCGAGGTATTGAGACAGTAACTTATATGTTAGCTGGAGATTTTGAGCATAAAGATAGCACAGGTGGCGAGGGTAGAATGACTGCAGGAGATGTTCAGTGGATGAAAACAGGAAGTGGAATTATTCACTCTGAAATGCCTGCAATGAAAGAAGGTAAATTACATGGGTTTCAATTATGGATAAACATGCCAGCAAAACTAAAAATGAGCAAGCCTAGCTACATCTATATAGATGCTGATCAGATGCAAACTCACCTAGATGAAGAAAAAGTAGTCAAAGTCATAGCTGGTAAATTTAAAAAAGCTGAAGGACCTATAAAAAAACATAATGTTGAACCTATTTATTTTGATATTGAATTAAATAAAGATAAAGAGTTCAATTTTGATTTACCCTCAACTCACAATTCATTTATTTATTTAATTCAAGGAGAAATAAAAATTGGGGAACAACAACACCAAAAAATTGAAAATTCAAAACTAATTCTTTTGGAAATGGGCGAGAAACTAAAGGTTTATGGATCAACTAATGCTAAGTTCCTTCTGATTGCTGGAAAACCAATAGGCGAACAAATTGCAAGAGGTGGCCCTTTTGTCATGAATACTAAACAAGAAATCTTGCAAGCAGTTGAAGATTATCATAAAGGTACATTTGTAAAATAAAATTACTTTTGTAAAAATGAAATCAATTAAAGTAACAAATACTGGTGGTCCTGAAGTTCTTAAGCTAGAGGAGATTACTTTAGATAAACCAGGTGCTGGTGAAGTTCAGATAGAACACGTGTCTATTGGATTGAACTATATAGATACTTATCATAGATCGGGTTTATACCCTCTTCAACTACCAACAGGAATTGGATTAGAAGCGGCAGGGATAATTAAAGAAATTGGTTCAAATGTTTCTAATTTTTCAGTTGGAGATAAAGTTGCATACGCTGCAGCTCCATTAGGTTCATATTCAACTCACAGAAATTACCCATCAAAAAATATTGTAAAAGTTCCTGATAATATTGATCTGGAAATTATATCGAGTGCTATGACAAAAGGTATGACAACTTTTTATTTATTGCACAAAACATATGTTCCGCAAAAGGGAGAAACAATCTTATTTCACGCAGCAGCAGGAGGTGTTGGACAATTCTTTTGTCAGTGGGCGAAAAGTTTGGGGCTCAACGTTATTGGAACAGTTGGAAGTGAGGAAAAAATAGAGATAGCAAAAAAGTATGGATGTGATGAAGTAATTAATTATTCAAAGGAAGATTTTGCAAAAAAAGTTATGGAACTTACAGATGGCAAAGGTGTTTCTGTTGTTTATGATGGTGTAGGTAAATCAACTTATGATAAATCAATTGACTGTTTAAAACTAAGGGGGACTATGGTTTCTTTTGGTAATGCATCAGGAGCACTTGATCCTATAATTGTTTCAAAATCTCTCCAACCAAAAGGTATATATTTTGTCAGGCCAGCAATGAATCAATACTTTACAAATAGTGATGAAATACATGAGGCAGCCAGTATGTTATTTAAACAAATTTCATCAGGAAATGTAAAAATAGAAATTTATAAAAAATATAAATTAGAAAATGCTGTACAAGCTCATAAGGACTTAGAGGGAAGAAAGATCACTGGACCAGCAGTAATTATTCCTTAAACTGGACATCCATATCTGACAGATGAAGTTTTAAAGCTTTACCTGAAATTTGTATTTCTCTAATAAAAAAAATAATTGAAATCATCATAGATAAACAGCATGATCCAAAAATTACTCTTGCAATAATTAAACTATCTAAATAAAGAGCAAACACTGTAAGCATATTAAAAAGAAAACCGAATGCTGCTGACATGATGGCAAACTTTAATACTCCTATTCTACTATTTAAGTTAATAAGTTGATCTTTCCACTCTGGTGGGGTGTGTTTTTCGAAAACATATTCATCATGAATTTTTCTAATAAGTCCACTAAGGGTATGAAACCTATTGCTGTAGACGCTCATTATTAGAGGTATTGCAGGAAACATTAATGCAGTAACAGTGTAATCTATATTCATTCGAATCAATTTGATTATGAAACTCTGCTTTGCTATTTACAAGTAAATTATTATGCAAAACATTAAATTATTCGTTGAGCTTACAAGATTAAACAGGCCGATAGGTTATATGCTTTTATTTTGGCCTTGTCTATGGGGTCTTACAATTGCTTATGATTTCAATTCTAGCTTAGAAATATTTTATTTTTATTCTTTTCTATTTTTAATGGGTTCAATACTAATGAGATCTGCAGGATGCATTGTAAATGATATAGTAGACAGAAATTTTGACAAAAAAGTTGAACGCACAAAAGATAGACCAATAGCATCTGGGAAGGTTTCCGTTAAACTCGGAATTATATACTCAATAGTTTTGTGTGGATTAGCATTTTTAGTTTTAATTAATTTTAATATATTCACAATATCTATGGCACTCTTGTCTATGCCACTTGCATTTACTTACCCTCTGATGAAAAGATTTACTTACTGGCCTCAATTATTTTTAGGCATTACATTTAATTATGGACTTGTTCTTGCCTGGATATCAACAAATAACAGTATATCCCTAGTTCCAATTATGTTTTATATCGGGGCCATATTTTGGACACTCGGTTACGACACAATCTATGGATTTCAGGATATTAAAGATGACGAGATCATAGGAGTAAAATCTACATCAATAAAATTTAAAAATAACCCGAAATTATTTATTTCATTATGTTACTTATTTTTTTTTATATCCTTAATAATAGTCGGAATACTTATGAATTTTAAAATATTTTATTTCATTACTTTGATAGTAACTTTTTTACATTTAATTATTTATCAAATTAAAAATCTTAATGTTGAAGATCCACATAAGTGTCTAAAAAAATTTAAAAGTAATAACTTTTTAGGAGTAATTATTTTTTTTAATATTTTAATTGGAAAAATAATTTAAATGACAAATATAGAAATACTTAAAAGACTATACAAAGATTATACTAAAAATTACTTAAACAAAATTTTATTAGCAGTTTTCTTTTCAATTTTAGTTGCAGCAAGTACATCTGCAACTGCATGGTTATTGGACCCAGCAATCGACAAAATATTTTTAAACAGAGATCAAAGTTTATTGTTACTTATTCCGATTTTTATAATTATTGCTTTTGCAACAAAAGGCATCTCACTCTATATGGCTAAGGTTATAATGATAAATGTAGGAGAGGAAGTTAAGAAAAAAATACAAATTGATATGCTTTCATCTTTTATTAAAGCTGATACAGAATATATAGAAAATAAACATACAGGAAAATACATTTCAAATTTAAACTTTGACGTGAATCAAATAACAATGATGTTAAGTACATCATTTTTAAATTTCTTTAAAGATGGTCTTACTTTAATCGGCCTTTTAACTGTAATGTTTTTGCAAAATTGGAGACTATCTTTGATTGCAATAATTATGATACCCCTTGCATCTATAACAGCAAAGAAATTGGGTAAAAGAATTGGAAAGGTTGTAACTGAAGCTCAAGAAAAATCTGGAGATTTAAATAAATATTTAATTGATTTATTTAAAAACCACAAAATAATTAAAATCTTTCAAAGAGAGAAATTTGAAGAAGATAGATCGGAAAAATTTGTTAATGATTTAAAAGAAAAATCAATAAAGATATCCACTGTATTTATTAGAGCTACTCCTATAATGGAAATCCTGACTGGAATAATGATAGCTTTATTAATATTTTATTCTGGAAAGTTAATTATGAATGACCAATTAAGTCTAAATAATTTTTTCTCTTTTTTAGCTGCTATGATGTTAGCTTATCAGCCCGTTAAGTCACTTGCCACAATTAATGTAGGTGTTGGACAAGGTTTGTCTGCTGGAAAAAGAATACTACCAATCATTGATATTAAAAATTTGATTAGCTTAAATGAAGATAAATCAAAAATTGATTTTAAAAATGGAGACATAGAATTTAAGGACGTAAATTTTAACTACTTATCAAATTTGGAAAATAAAGTGCTTCAAAATATAAATATTAAAATTAATGGGAAAAAAATGACCGCACTTGTTGGTCAAAGCGGTTCTGGTAAATCATCCTTACTAAGCTTAATACCTAGAATATATGATCCAAAATCTGGAAGTTTAGAGATTGATGGTCAAGATATTAAGAATGTTAATTTATTTTCACTCAGAAAAGAAATATCAATAGTAGATCAAAATGTAACTCTATTTGATGATACAATTTTTAATAACATAAAATATGCAAAACCTGATGCGGTTGATGAAGAAATTTTTAAAGCTGCTGAACAATCTATGTGTTTAGACTTTATTGAAAAACTTGAAAACAAATATCAAACAATGATTGGTGAAAATGGGGTAAAATTATCTGGGGGCGAAAAACAGAGACTTTCAATTGCGAGAGCTTTTTTAAAAGATAGTAATATTATTCTCTTGGATGAAGCCACATCCTCGCTTGACTCAGAAACTGAAGAAAAAATTCAAAAGGCTTTAGATAAATTAATTTTGAATAAAACAACAGTTGTTATTGCACATAGACTTTCAACTATTCTGAATTCAGATAAAATATACGTGATGGAAAAAGGTAATGTTCTAGATTCAGGCAGTCATGAAGAGCTTTTGAATAAATCTGAAACCTATAAAAATTTTTATAATAAGCAGATTAATAAAAGTTAATGTTATTTATTTATAATTTTTTTTTATTTATATTATTATTAATTTCACCACTGGTTTTATTTATTAGAATTTGTTTAGGAAAAGAAGATAAGATTAGATTTAAGGAAAAATTTTGTTTTTTTTCGAAAAAAAACCATGTCGATGGGATAGTTTGGTTTCATGGTGCGAGTGTTGGAGAAATCTTAAGTATAATGCCAATTATAGAAAAATTTGAAAAAGATATTACAATAAAAAAAATTTTAATTACCTCATCAACACTAAGCTCATCACATATATTTTCTAAATACAAATTGAAAAAAACAATTCATCAATTTTACCCATTTGATTTAAATTTTTTAACTAGTTTTTTTATTAGTTATTGGAAACCGAAATTGGCAATATTTGTAGACTCGGAAATTTGGCCCAATATGTACTGTAACTTAAGTAAAAGAGGTATTCCATTAATATTACTTAATGCAAGATTAACTAGAAAATCTTTTAATAGATGGAAATATTTTCCAAAGTTTTCAGAAAAAATATTTAAAAGAATAACTGTTGCATTACCTCAAAACTTAGAAACTAAAAGATATTTAAAATTACTTGGAGTAAAAAATATTAAACATGTAGGTAACCTTAAGTTTTTTGGAACATCGCAAAAACTTCATAAAAATTTTAAATTAAGAAAAAAATTTCTAAAAAAAACAATTTGGTGTGCCGCAAGTACACATAAAAGTGAAGAGTTGTTTATTGGAAAAGTACATAAAGAGTTAAAAACAAATATTAAGAATTTATTAACTATTGTAATACCTAGACACATTAATAGAAAAAAAGATATAGCAAACGAGCTGGAAAATATCGGTTTAAACACGGAATTTCACACATTATCCAGAAAATTAAAAAGAAATACTGACATCTATATAGTTGATACATATGGAGATGCCATAAAATTTTACTCATTATCAAAGTTAACATTTGTTGGAGGATCTTTAATTTCGCACGGTGGACAAAATCCTTTGGAACCTGCAAGAGAAGGAAACTACATTATTTTTGGTCCAAATGTGCATAATTTTGAAGAGGTATATCGAATGTTAGAAAATTTAAAAATCGCTACAAAAATTCATTCAATTAAAAATATTAAAAATATTTTTGTTAAAAAAATTAATTTTATAGAAAATAAAAAAGCTAATAAAAAATTAAAAAATTTGGGTAATAAAATTATAAATAAAAATATTTTAGAAATTAAGAAATTCATCTAATGAAGATAAAAAAACCATTATTCTGGGATAACAAAAATTTATTATCATTATCTTTAACGCCATTTTCATTAATCACGTTCATTATAAATTTTTTTAAAAGATTAAAAATTAAAGTAAAATATAAAATAAAAACAATTTGTGTAGGAAATATCTATGTAGGCGGTACAGGAAAGACTTCTCTTTGTATAGAAATAAATAATATATTTAAAAAAAAATTTAAAACTGTGTTCATCAAAAAAAATTATTTTGATCAACATGATGAGAAAGAAGTGTTAAAAAATCATGGATCGGTTTTTTTTGATAAAGATAGAAAAACAAGCATAATCAAAGCTGAAAAAATTAACAAGAATACACTGGCTATCCTTGATGATGGACTTCAAGATAAAACAATAGACTATAATATCTCTTTGGTATGCTTTAATTCTAGCTATGGCACCGGAAATGGATATTTATTACCGGCTGGTCCCCTAAGGGAAAATTTATCAATTTTAAAAACGTATTCAGCTATTTTTATTAATGGAGAGAAAAATAATAAAAAGCTTTTTTCAATCCTAAAGACATTTAATAAAAATATTTTTTTTTCAAAGTATGTGCCTACAAATTTAAAAAAATTGAATAGAAAGAAAAAATATTTATATTTCTGTGGTATAGGAAATCCAGAAGAATTTGAGAATACACTTAAAAAATACAAATTTAACATAATAAAAAAATTCATATTCCCTGATCATCATATTTTTAAAGATAAGGAAATTGAAGAAATTAAAAAAATTGCTGCAGATAAAAAACTAGAGATCATCACTACTGAAAAAGATTACAAAAGATTAAATAAAATTAATAAAAAAAATATTAACTATTTAAAAATTAAACTTAAAATAAAAGATAAAAATAAATTTATAAGTTTTCTTAAAAGCGAACTATGAAAAAAATAAAATATTTCATTGAATTCTTAATAGTAAGTTTATTTTTTATCATAAGTAAATTATTAGGTTATAGATTAGCATCAAACTTCGGATTTTATATTGGTAAAACTTTTGGTAACATTTTTAGAAAAAAAAATTCTATTGTTCAAAATTTTCAAAAATCAAAAATCTTAATCAATTCAAGTGAAGATGAATTCGCAAAAAATGTATTAGGAAATTATGGTAGAATTTTATCAGAATACCCTTTTCTAAAAGATTTTAGAAATAATAAACTGGAAAAATTTATTGAAATTGACGGCTTTAATAATTTAGAACAAATAAAAAAGAATAACAAACCTGTTGTATTTATATCAGGTCATTTCAGTAATTTTGAATTAATGGCTATGCAAATTGAAAAATCGGGTATTAATTTGGCGGCAATATATAGACCTTTAAATAATATATTTTTGAATAAAAAAATGGAATTTATTAGAAAAAATTATATTTGTAGAAATCAAATTAAGAAAGGTAGATCGGGAACAAGGCAAATTTTATCAAATCTCAAAGAGGGTAACTCAATCGCATTAATGATTGATCAAAGAGTTACAGAAGGTATTAAAATAAATTTTTTTGGACATTTGGCATCAACAACAACTATACCTGCGCAAATAATAAAAAAATATAAATGCGATGTAGTTCCAATATACATTGAAAGGAGAAGAAAACACTTTTTTAAAATGTATGTTTCACAGCCCATAGCAATAAACTCGGATAAATCTCAAGAAGACATTTCTAAACATTTAAACAAAATTTTAGAAAAGATGATAACAAACAACCCTGAACAATGGATTTGGACACATAACAGGTGGAAGAAATAACTTTATTTGTTAATTTCTTCTTTTTTTTTATATGCTTCAACATATGAAAAGTAAGCTTCTTGTTCCTCAACATTCCAATAATTCAAATTTTCTAAAGGAATTTTCTGACCTGATATTGCACATATTACATAATCTCCATCTTCAATAATTTCGAAATTGTTAGGAAGATATTTTAATTTTGCTAACTTGTTCATAATTTATAGGATATATATTTAAATATATGAAAATTGCAATTCTAGGGAGTGGTGGAAGAGAACATGCTATTGTAGATAAAATATCAAAATCCCCAAAGGTAAATAAATTATTTTGTATTCCTGGAAATGCTGGAACTGAGAATATTGCTGAAAATATTAATTTAGATATTTCCAATTTTAAAGATATAGCAAAGTTTTTAGAAGATTATAAAATAGATTTAGTTATTGTAGGTCCAGAACAACCTCTTGTCGAGGGTATTGTGGACTTTCTCTCAAATAAAGGAATAAAAGTATTTGGTCCTAACAAGAATGCTTCACAACTAGAAGGTTCCAAAATATTTACAAAAAAAATATGTGAAAGATACAATATACCCACTGCTAAATTTGGAGTTTTTGAAAACTCAGTAGATGCCTATAAATATTTGGAGACTGTAAGTATGCCTATTGTCGTAAAAGCAGATGGATTAGCGGCTGGTAAAGGAGTTTATATATGTGAGAATACTGACAGTGCCAAAAATGCTGTTAATGAAATATTCAAAGGAAAATTTGGGTCAGCTACTCAAGTTCTTATTGAAGAATTTTTGCAGGGAGAAGAGATGAGTTACTTTGTATTATCAGATGGTAAAACATTTAAAAAATTTAATACGGCACAAGACCATAAAAGAGTTGGCGAAGGTGACAAGGGAAAAAATACCGGGGGTATGGGAGCTTACTCACCATCAGGTCTTATTAATGAGGAATTAGACTTAAAAATTATTGAAAATATTGTAAAACCAACATTTGCAGCAATCAAAGATATGGGTGAAACTTATAAAGGATTTCTTTACGTTGGCCTGATGATCAAAAATAATAAACCATATCTTGTTGAATATAATGTGAGAATGGGAGATCCAGAATGTCAAACTATTTTACCCTTATTAAAATCTGATTTTTTAGATTTGATACTTTCATGTTGTGATGAAAATTTAGATAGTCAATCAATAAAGTGGGATGATAAAAACAGTATATGCGTTGTCTTGTGTTCTAATGGATATCCAGAAACATATAAAAAAAATATAGAGATTGATAACTTAGATAAAATTACTAACACTAACACTATTGTTTATCATGCAGGAACAGAGATGATTAATAAAAAAGTTTATTCAATTGGAGGGCGAGTACTTAATTTTGTAACCATTTCTGATGATTTAAAAAAGGCAAGAGAAATTGCAAATAAAAGTATAGAAAGTTTAAATTGGAATAATGGTTTCTATCGTAAAGATATAGGTTTTAAAATTATCGATAAATGAGAGTTATTTCTGGAGATCTTAAAGGTAAAAAATTATTAATCCCTTTAGATAAATCAACAAGACCTCTAAAAGATTTAGTAAGAGAGTCAATTTTTAATATTTTAGATCATTCACCAAAAGTTTCTGTAGGATTAAAAAATTCAAAAGTCTTAGACTTATTTTCTGGAACAGGATCATTTGGAATTGAATGTTTATCTAGAGGAGCAGAAAGTGTAACCTTTTTTGAAAATTACGTAAATTCATTGAAAATATTAAAGAGAAATATTTTAAATCTTAAATTAGAAAATAAATGTAATATCAATAATGTTAGTGCTTACAATTTAGAGAGTTTAAATTTAAAAAATGAAATATTTAATATAATTTTTTTGGATCCTCCTTTTAAAGATAAAAAAATAAAAATATTAATAAATCAAATTAAAAAAATAAAAATTGCTGATAAAAACTCTTTATTGATTATCCATCGTAACAAAAAATCAGATGATAAGATTTCAGAATATCTAAATATATTTGAGGAAAAGAGTTATGGGCTATCAAAAATATTTTTTTGTAGTTTGGTTTAAATAAGTATTTTAGACGTTTCTGTTTTTATCAATTCAACTGATGGTTGATCATATGGATTTACATTCATTAATCTTCCTAACAGAATTGTTTCTAGTACAAAAAAACAAAAAAGTTCACCTAAAGTTTCTTCGTTTCTTTTCAGAACTTCGAAACTCCTGAAAGGAATTTTTTTTCTTCTAAATACTGTTTTAGTAGCTTGCCTTTGAGCTTGGATGATTTGATTTAAGTCTTTATTTTTTAAAATATTAAATTTATCAAACAAATATTTATTTGATAATCTAATAGATTTATCATTTCTAATTCCAAAGAATGTAAAAAAATTATTTTTAGGTCCATCTAAATACAGTTGAAGTAAACTATGGTTATCTTTTGGCATTGATGAGATTATTGGAAAAATTCCTTTATTTTTTTTTCCTAAACTTTCAGCGGTAAGTTGTTGATACCATTTAAATAAATTTTCAGAACTTTCATCATAGTTTAAAATTACTGAATTTTTTTTTCCACTTGAAATACACTTAAATATGAAATTTACGTTGTAAATCAATTGGTTTAGAAAGTTTTTATTCTCTATTAAGTGATTGAATCTTTTAAATTTTTTTTCGCTGAGTCCTAACAATTGAGCTGGTAACATACCCACTTCAGATAAAACTGAATATCTACCCCCTATATAATTTTTATGTTCAATAATCTCCACTTTTAATTTTTTGGCTAGTTTATTTAGAAAGCTTGATTTATTTTCAGTTATAATAATATTTTTATTCTTCTTTTGAGAATTAAGTATTAAATTAAAATTTGATATAGTTTCAAGAGTGTTTCCAGATTTTGAGACCACTAAATTTAGGACTTTATTTTTTGATTTAAGGTTTATTTGGTTGTTTAAATTATTATAAAATTTTACTTTTTTTTTTATTTTAAATTTTAAAAAGTCATATATCGCTTCAGTACCTAAAATGGATCCACCCATACCAATTAAATTTATATAATGATATTTTTTAAATTTACTTATTTTTTTAACTTTAAAACTATACTTATAGTTTTGGCTAAAAGAATTTAATAATGATGAGCTTTTAACTAATTCTTTTTTTAAAATATTATTTATTTTTTTTTTAAACTTTATATTTTTTTTTTGATTAAAATTTTTAAATGTTATATTTTTAGAGAACATTTATTTATTTAATTTTTTTTAAAATTGAGTTCTCAATAGTTGTAGACTGTGTATTTGAAGAGGAAGTTATATTATCTTTACTATTCTTAAGTAAATTTTTAATGTTAGATTGTTCACTTTGAATATCTTTAGTTGATTTTATACTTGCCTCTCCAGGTTTAGGTAATTTTTCGAAATCTGGAGGCATTGTTAATGGACTCTTTTTATCTATTAAAAATTCATCTCCTTGATCAGATCTTTTTTTACCTTGTAACGCCTCTCCTAACCCACAAGAATATAGAAAAAGAAGTAAGAATAACAATTTATTTATTTTAATAAATTTATTCATTTACTTTTTTATAACTTATTAATTCAGCCAAAATAAGCAAAATAATACCGATAGAAATAAATATATCAGCTACATTAAAAATAAACCAATGATATCCATTATAATTTAGATCTATAAAATCTGGCACAGCTCTAAAATATACTCTATCAAATAAATTACCAAGTGAGCCTCCTAGAATAACCAATAAAAAATAATACTTAATTCCTTTTTCTTTAAATAACATGTAAATTATGACAAAATTAATCAAAACAATTAAAACTGTCACAATATTGTAAAAATAATCTTGTTCTGAAGATAGTAAGCCAAATCCAATTCCTTTATTCCAAACAAGATAAAAATTTAAGAATGAGTTTATGTAGATATCTACTTTGCCAATGTCCTCTAATATATCTAGAATTAAAATTTTAGATATTCTATCTAATAAAAAAATTATCAATAAAAGCGAAATACTTAATATAATTTTTTTAATTTTTTCATTAATCATGAAAGATGACATTTATCATGTCTTTCACAAGCGCTCTCTCTAATTTTCCAGCAAACATGGCACTTATTTCCGATAGCTTTTGAACTAATAACTTCAATTTCTTTTTCTAAATTGTTGTCATTTGAAATTGAAGCTGAGGAAGTTATACAAATTTCTGAGAAATCTTGGTTCTGTGCTATACTGAACATATCTTGATTTTTGATTTTGATTTCAATATTTGCCTCCAAACTTGAACCTATTATTTTTTCGGCTCTTTTACTCTCTATGCTAATATTTGCTTCATCTCTTATTAATTTGATCTTTTGCCACTTATTATTTAATTCATCATTTTTCCATTGATTAGGAATTTTAACAAATTTTTGTAAATGAACGCTACCCTCTCTATCTTCTTTAGAAATTAGATGATAAATTTCTTCAGTAGTGAATGATAATATAGGCGCAAACCATTTTAATAAACATTCTAAAATTACTTTTAATATTAAAATACAATCTGATCTTTTTTTAGAATCTTTAGGATCACAATAAAGAAGATCTTTTCTTATATCAAAATAAAATGCTGACAACTCTACAGTACAGAAATTAAGTAATTCTTTGTATAGATTGTGAAAATTGTAGGACTTAAAATATTCATTAAAACTTTTATTAATCATAAATAATCTGTGAAGCATGTATTTTTCGAGTTCAGGCAAATCATTTAAGTCAATTTTTTCAAAATCTATTTTTATGTAATCATCTTGCATATTTCCTAAGAGATATCTGAAAGTATTTCTTATTTTTCTATAAGATTCAGAATGTTGGTCTAAAATTGAGTAATCTATTCTTAAATCCTCAGCATAATTTGATGACGCGACCCAGATTCTAAGTATATCAGCACCATATTTTTTTAAAATATCTTCAGGGGCAATTACATTCCCTGTTGATTTAGACATTTTGAGCCCTTTGCCATCAACGACAAACCCATGTGATAGAATACTTTCAAAAGGTGCTCTACCTCTAGTTCCACATGATTCAAGTAAAGAAGAATGAAACCATCCTCTATGTTGGTCTGAGCCTTCTAAATACATTGATGCAGGCCATTTTAAGTCTTCTCTTTTTTCTAATACAAAAGAGTGTGTTGAGCCACTATCAAACCACACCTCTACAATGTCTGATAATTTAGTAAAATCCTCTGCTTTGTATTTATCTCCAAGAAGTCTCTGAAAATTTTCTTCAAACCAACAATCAGAACCCTCTTTCTCATAAATTTTTGCAATATTTTCAAAGACTTCATCATCTATCAAAATCTCTCCATCTTGTTTAGAAATAAATATTGGAAGGGGAACACCCCACACTCTCTGTCTGGACACACACCAATCTGGTCTTGTCTCAATCATTGATTTAATTCTTTCTTTACCTTTGGCTGGATAAAAAATTGTGTCTTCTATAGCTTTAAGAGCTTTATCTCTTAATTTGTGACTTTCCATTGAAATAAACCATTGAGGCGTTGCTCTGTGTACTAGTGGGGCTTTAGATCTCCAAGAATGTGGGTAGGAGTGAGTAAGTTTTCCATTAGACAAGAGGGTTTTTGTTTCCTTAAGCTTCTCAATGACAATCGAATTAGCTTTAAAAATATGTGTCCCTTCAAATATTGGTATATGTTTTGTGTATCTACCGTCATCATCAACTGTTTCAACTGCCTTAATCCCGTTGTTAATACACAAATTAAAATCATCAGGTCCATGACTAGGTGCACAATGAACAATACCTGTTCCCTGTTCGGTTGTAACAAATCTTGCCTCAAGCATTGGAACATCATAATCATATCCAATTTTGTGAAATGGATGACCGCATATAGTTCCTTCAAATTCCTTTCCTTTAAATTCAGAAACTATATTTATTTTACATTCTGTATCTTTTGAAACAGACTCCAATAGATCTTTAGCGATTATTATTTTTTCATTATTTAATTTATCTTTGTTTTTTATCTCACATAAAACATAATCTAAACTTTGATTGTAAGCTAAAGCTTTATTTGCAGGTATTGTCCATGGGGTTGTAGTCCAAATTATTATATTAGATCCAATAATCTCTTTTATATTTGAACTTTTAACTAAAAAAGCTGCATAAATAGTATCTGATATATGATCTTGATATTCAACTTCAGCATCTGCTAAAGCAGTTTTTTCGACCGTTGACCATAAAACAGGCTTATACCCTTTAAATAAACTTCCTTCTTTTAAAAATTTACCTAGCTCTCTAACAATTTGTGCCTCAGCATCAAAACTCATTGTAGAATAATAGTTTTCCCAGTCTCCAATAACTCCAAGTCTTTTAAATTGATCTTTATGGATTTCGATCCATTTGCTTGCAAAGTCTCTACACTCTTTTCTAAACTCTATCACAGGTACGTCATTTTTATTTTTTTTATTTTTTTTATATTGCTCCTCAATTTTCCACTCAATTGGTAAACCATGACAATCCCATCCTGGAACATAAACCGAGTCTTTGCCATCCATTTGATGGAATTTAATTATTATATCTTTTAAAATTTTATTTAAAGCTGTTCCCATATGAATGTTTCCATTCGCATAAGGTGGGCCATCATGTAAGACAAATTTTTCTTTACCTTTGCTTTGTGATCTCAGTTTTTTATATAAGTTTATTTTTTCCCAAAATTTTAAATACTCAGGCTCTTTATTAGGCAGGTTTGCCTTCATAGAAAAAGCAGTTTTAGGTAAATTTAAATGTTCTTTACTCATGAAGTTTTTTTAGCTTTCAAAATATCTTTTTTAATTTGATTTTTTAACTCACTGATACCTTTGAATTTTTTCTCTCCTCTAATAAATTTTAAAAATTCTACAGACAATTTTTTATTATAGAGATTTCTTGAAAAATTAAAAATATTTACCTCTAAAAGTATTTTTTTTTGATTAAAAGTTGGCCTATATCCTAAGTTTGCGATACCCCTAAAGACCTTTTTTTTATCGTTAATTCGAACTCTTACTGCATAAACTCCTGGTTTTGCTATGACGTAGTTTTGAATGTCTATATTACATGTTGGAAAACCAATTTTTTGCCCCATCATTCTACCCTTTTGAACTGTACCCTCAATCGTCCAATTTCTTTTTAGAAAATTATTTGCCCTAGATAGATGCCCTTTTTCAAGCAACTTTCTAATTATTGTAGAAGAAATAATTTTTTTATTTTTCTTTAAAGGTGTTGGTTTAACTAAAGTATAACCAATAATATTTTCATATTTTTTAAGTAACAAAACATCGCCCTCTCTTTTGTTACCAAATCTAAAATTGTTACTAACAAATATAAATTTTGAGTTTAATTTTTTTGATAAAATATCCTTAATAAAGTCTATACAATTAATTTTTGAAAATTTTTTATCAAAATTTTTATTAATTATAAAATCAACTCCAAATTTTTGTAAATAGGCAACTTTTTGATTAAAATTTGATATTCTATAATTTTTTATTTTACGATTAAAAAACATCTTAGGAATTGGATCAAAAGTGACAACTCCTATCTTAGATTTATATTTAGTTTTATATTTTTTTGCTAATTGAAATAATTTTTGGTGTCCAGAATGCAAACCATCAAAGTTTCCAATCAAGATAATAGAATTTTTAAATTTTTGTGAAATATTAAAATTATTAAAAATCTTAGACTGTTTCACCATTTTAATTCACTCTGAAAATAATTAATTTTTGCATCATAATTTTTTAGTACATTTTCAATAGAAAAATTTGAAATTTCTTGTCTATGTATACCACCTGTGATCAGTAGTGAATCAAAATTTTGAGTCATGGCTCCTTTTATATCCGTATTTAAATTATCACCAATACATAATATTTTTTTATCTTTAACTGTGGCAGCAAGTTCATAAACTGGGGGATAAGGTTTGCCAAAATATATTACTTCTCCATCAATTTCCTCAAATGATTTAGCTATAGCTCCAGCACAATATTCTCTTTTATTTCCTCTATCAACTATTAAATCTGGATTAGTACATATCATTTTTTTTGATATTTGTGTTGATAGAAAATTTTTATAATACTCCAATTCATTCTCATGTTCCTCGAAAAGTCCTGAGCACAATATGTATTCTGAGTCATCTATATTGTTGACTTTATTGTTCTCAAATTTTCTGAATAAATCAAAATCTCTTGGTGGTCCTAAATGAAAAAATTTTTTGTTTTTAAATTTTTCTAAAATATATCTAAGAGATGCTTCTCCGGATGTAAAAACAGTTTCAGAAAACTTATTTAATCCCATTCCTTTAAGGGTATTAATTACAGTTAAATTTGGTCTTGGAGCATTTGTAAGTAAAATAAATTTTTTATTATTTTTCGATAATTCTTCTAAAACTTTTACTGCATTCTCGTGAAGCTTTATTCCATTATGAATAACTCCCCAAATATCGATGAAAAATAAATCATACTGACTAACGATTGATTTTAAGCCTGTTTGCTCTAAATTTTTACTCATATTTCAGATATAGCTTAAAAAACTAATAAATTCTTGGATTTTCTACTTTATATATTTAAGACCAGATCTTGAAAAAATAGCCACATACATCTATATGATCTTTAATTTAAAGGAGTATTTATGAAGTTTAAACCGTTGCACGATAGAGTGTTAATTGAAGTATTAGACAGTAGTGAAAAAACTGCTGGAGGAATTATAATCCCAGACTCTGCACAAGAGAAACCGCAAGAAGGCAAAGTTGTTGCCGTAGGTGGTGGTTCAAAAACTGAAGATGGAAAAATTATACCAATGGATGTTAAGGTTGGTGACAAAGTTCTTTTTGGCAAGTGGTCAGGAACAGAAGTTAAAATAGATGGCAAAGAGTACAGCATAATGAAAGAGTCTGACATTATGGGAATTTCTACATCTAAATAAAATTAATATAGAAGGAGAAATTATAATGGCAAAAATAGTTAAATTCGATTCAGATGCTAGAACATCAATGTTAAAGGGTGTTGATATACTAGCTAACACAGTCAAGGTTACTCTTGGTCCTAAGGGAAGAAATGTAGTTATCGATAAAGCATATGGTGCACCTAGAACAACTAAAGATGGTGTTTCAGTTGCAAAAGAAATTGATTTAGATGACAAATTTGAAAATATGGGAGCTCAAATGGTTAAGGAAGTTGCTAGCAAAACAAATGATGAAGCTGGTGATGGAACAACTACAGCAACTATCTTGGCTCAAGCTATTGTAAAAGAAGGTTGTAAATACGTTACAGCTGGGATGAACCCGATGGATGTAAAAAGAGGAATTGACGCAGCTGTAGAGCATGTGAAAGAAAAATTAATCTCCTCAGCAAAAAAAGTTAAAGATAGTGATGAGATTGCTCAAGTTGGAACAATCTCTTCAAATGGAGATAAAGAAATTGGAAGCATGATTGCTAAAGCAATGCAAAAAGTTGGTAACGAAGGAGTTATTACTGTTGAAGAAGCTAAAAGTATTGAGACAGAACTTGATGTTGTTGAAGGTATGCAATTTGATAGAGGATATTTATCACCATACTTTGTAACGAATGCAGAAAAAATGACAACTGAGCTTGAAAATCCGTTAATTCTTTTACACGAAAAAAAATTAACAAACCTTCAACCGATGGTTCCACTTTTAGAAGCAGTTGTTCAAGCTGGAAGACCACTTATGATTATATCTGAAGATGTAGAGGGAGAAGCCCTTGCAACTTTAGTTGTAAACAAATTAAGAGGTGGTTTAAAAGTTGTTGCAGTGAAAGCTCCTGGATTTGGCGATAGAAGAAAAGCAATGTTAGAAGATATTGCAATTTTAACTGGTGGTCAGGTTATATCTGAAGATCTAGGTATTAAACTTGAAAATGTAAAAATTACAGACCTTGGATCAGCTAAAAGAGTAAAAGTTGATAAAGAAAATAGTACTATCGTTAGCGGGACTGGAAAGAAATCCGATATTGAGGCAAGATGTGCTCAAATCAAGCAGCAAGTTGAAGAAACTACTTCTGATTATGATAGAGAAAAACTTCAAGAGCGTTTAGCTAAGTTAGCTGGGGGAGTTGCGGTAATTAAAATTGGTGGTGCTACTGAGGTAGAAGTAAAAGAAAAAAAAGATAGAGTTGAAGATGCACTAAATGCTACAAGAGCTGCAGTGGAAGAAGGTATTGTAGTTGGTGGCGGATGTGCCCTTTTATACGCTTCTCAGGATTTAGATAAAGTAAAAGCTAAAGGTGCAGACCAAAAAGCTGGGATAGATATTGTAAAGAGTGCACTTCAAGCTCCAATCAGACAAATATCGACAAATGCAGGTGTAGATGGATCTGTTGTTGTAGGAAAACTTTTAGAGGCAAATAAAGTGTCTCAAGGTTATGACGCTCAAACAGAGCAATATGTTGATATGTTCAAAGAAGGAATTATTGATCCTGTGAAAGTTGTAAGAACAGCTTTACAAGATGCAGCTTCAATTTCAGGATTGTTGGTTACAACTGAAGCTATGGTTGCTGATAAACCTGAGGAAAAGGATGCTGCTGCAGGAGGTATGCCTCCAGGAGGAATGGGTGGCATGGGAGGAATGGGTGGAATGGGAATGTAATCCCTTTTCAATCTGATTTTTCAGAAAAATTTAAAACCCCCGAAACAAAGTTTTCGGGGGTTTTTTTTTACCTTTTTCAAGGTGGACGAAAACTTAATTTAACAAATTTATGTAGTCTTTTTCTAACGAACCACATGAAATAATTTTATTAATTTTTCAGGTTGTATTCAATGAAACTCTAATTTTTTTCTATCTTAAAGTGAAATTTAATTAATTTTTTTTTTGTTTTCAATCTGAGGTTTAGATGTATAAGAACACCGAACTATGAATCAAAATATAAGAAATATTACTATAATCGCTCATGTTGACCACGGAAAAACAACGTTGATTGATAATTTGATGAAGCAAAGTGGCTCTTTTAGAGAAAATGAAGTTGTAGATGAGAGGGTAATGGACTCTGGTGAACTAGAAAAGGAAAGAGGAATTACAATTTTAGCTAAACCTACTTCTATAAATTGGAAAGATACTAGAATAAATATTATCGATACACCTGGCCACAGAGATTTTGCAGCAGAAGTTGAAAGAGTTTTAAGTTTGGCAGATGGAGCATTATTGCTTGTTGACTCTGCAGAGGGGGTCATGCCGCAAACAAAATTTGTATTAAGTAAAGCCTTAAGGCAGGGTTTGAAACCAATAGTTGTTATTAATAAATTAGACAAGACCGATCAAAGAGCTGATGAAGTTTTAAATGAGACTTTTGATTTATTTGTAAGTTTAGATGCAAACGAAGAACAATTGGATTTCCCGGTTTTATATGCAAGTGGTAGATCTGGTTGGGCTAGTAAAGATATTGATGGGCCTCGAGAAAATCTTCATCCTTTATTAGATTTAGTACTTGAACATGTTAAACCTTCCGAATTTGATAGATCTAAACCTTTTGCAATGTTATCAACATTGCTTTATGCAGATAATTTTTTAGGAAGAAGTCTTGTAGGAAGAATATCTCAGGGAACAGCCAAAGCAAATCAACAGATAAAAGCAATAAATTTAGAGGGTAAAAAAGTAGACGAAGGAAGACTCACAAAAATCTTTAGATATGAGGGTACAAAAAAAGTGCCAATCGAAATTGGAGAAGCTGGCGATATTGTAGTAATAGCTGGATTAGAAAAGGCTAATGTAGCAGATACTATTTGCGATTTGGAAGTAAATGAGCCAATAAAAGCAACTCCTATTGATCCACCAACAATGTCTATAAAAATTACAGTAAATAGTTCTCCACTTGCAGGGACTGAAGGTAAAAAACTGACCAGCACCCAAATTAGAGATCGATTAATATTAGAAGCTCAAAATAATGTTGGAATTAGTTTTTCTGAAAATTCAAACAAAGATGCATTTGAAATAAGTGGAAGAGGCGAACTAATGCTTGAGATTTTGTTAACACAAATGAGACGAGAAGGATTTGAAATGACAGTAAGCCCACCGAAAGTTTTATTTAAAACTGACAATAATGCTAAAAAATTAGAGCCAATTGAGGAAATTACTATGGATATTGATGAAGAATATTCGTCTAAAATAATAGACTCTATGAATAGAAGAAAAGGCAAATTAATTGAACTTAAAGATACTGGAAAAAATAAGAAAAGATTAATTTTTCATGCTCCAACCAGAGGTTTGATGGGTTATACAAGCAGATTTTTAACTTTAACCAAAGGCACAGGTGTTATTAACAGAATTTTTCATTCTTATGGTGAGTTTGAGGGCGATATGGAGGGAAGAAGAAATGGCGCTTTGATCTCTATGGATCAAGGTAAAGCAGTAGCTTTTTCAATTTTTAACTTACAAGCAAGAGGAGAGATGTTTGTTACACATAATGATCCTGTTTATACTGGAATGATAGTGGGCTTAGCACCAAAACCAGGTGATATGATAATTAATGTTATGAAAGGTAAAAAACTTACAAATATGAGAACACAAGGAACGGATGAAAATATAGTCCTCACTCCTGTTCGACAAATGTCTATAGCTGAACAATTAAGTATGCTCAATACAGATGAGGCTTTAGAAATTACACCAAAATCATGTAGACTAAGAAAAGCAATTCTTGATCCTCACGAAAGAAAAAGAAGTGAAAAAAATAATTCAATAACTTAATTCATCATCTTATCAATTAAATATAAGCTTAAAGCAATACAAGGACCTATACCGAAAGCAAACATTAAAGTCCCTACCCCAAGAGTTCCACCTAAATACCAGCCTACTGATGCAACTGAAATTTCTATAAAAGCTCTAACGGCTGCAATTGGTAAATTAGTTTTTTTTTGTAATCCAGTCATTAAACCATCTCTTGGTCCTGGTCCCAAATTAGCAATCAAATAAATTCCACTCCCTACTCCAACTATCATTACACCTAGAGCTGCCATTAACAATTTCATAATATAAGTTTCAGGAGTTGGAATTAACGCAATTGTTACATCTAACATTACTGCAATAATTACAATATTAAATATAGTTCCAAGACCTGGCTTTTGTTTTAAAAAGAACCAGAGAGACAAAACAACGACACTTACAATAAAAGTGACTACACCAATTGATAATCCTGATTTAATTGAAATTCCTTGTGCCATTACAGTCCATGGAGAATTTCCAAGAAATGAAATAACTACCAACGCTTCACCAAAACCGAACAATATCAGGCCAAAACAAAGAAAAAATAATGTGGATAATTTAGGTTTTAGATTGAAGGTTTCATCAGAACTCCATGAGACTTTTGGGATTTTTTTGATAGTAAGGAACATATAATTAACTATTATTTATACTTTCTTGAACTAAAATCTATGAAAATGAAACATTTTGTATTGATATTAATAATTTTTATTTATTCCTCAAAGGCTATCGCACACAGTAGTCACTATGAAGGTTTAAAAAAAATTGAGATGGATGTTCTTAGAAATAATGAAGTTATTGGAAGTACAAGCTACTTTTTTGAATTTGATGAGGATTTATTTGTAGTTAAAAATTATACTAATTTTAAAGTAGAATTATTTGGGGTAAAAGTTTTTTCAATATTAAGTGAAACGATAGAAAAATATAAAGATGATAAACTTATTTTTTTTAAATCAAATACATTCCAAAATGATAAAGAAAAATACGTAAATTTAAAATATCATAAGGCAAAAAATAAATTCATTATTGATGGTTCATCGTTTAAAGGAGAAACTGATATAGATTGTACTATTGGCAATTGGTGGAACCATAAAATTTTTAAAGCTAATAAACAAATTAGTCCTTTATCTGGAAGTATAAAGAAACAAACTGTAAAATTAATTGGAACTGAAAATATTATTATAAATAATAAAGAATATTCTAGCGAACATTTCAAAATTAAATCAAATGATGAAAGCCTTGATGAAGATAAGCAATTTGAATTTGATGTATGGTATAATCCAAAAAATAATTTAATTTTAAAAGTAACTTATAATAAAATGGGAAACTGGGAATATAGATTAAGGAGTTTTGAGTAATGGCTATTTGGGGAAGTTTAATTGGTGGAATGATAGGTTTTTCACTTGGAGGACCATTTGGAATGCTGTTGGGATCCTTAATCGGTGGAAAAATGTCAAGATCAAGATCTGGAGGAGGATTTAGATCATTTGCACAACCACAACAAATTTTTGCACTTTCCTTGATTGTTTTGTCAGCAAAATTGAGTAAAGCAGATGGACAGGTTAGTCGTGAGGAATTAATTGCAGTTAAAGATAAATTAAAAATACCCGATAGTGAATTAGATCAAGTTGGAAAAATTTTTAATAAGGCCAAAGAAGAAAGCACAGGTTACGAGCCATACGCAAGACAAATTGCAGAGGTATATAAAGGCAATCTAAATGTTCTAGAGGAAGTAATTAACACTTTATTTTATATTGCAGAGTCAGATGGTCATGTAAGTGACAAAGAATTAATAATGATACAAGATATTGCAAGAATATTTGGATTAAATGATGTTCAAATAAATGGAATTAAGGAGAGTAGAAAATCATCAGATAAGCTTAATCCTTATATTGTTTTAGAGAGCAAACCCGACGACTCATTAGATACAATTAGAAAACGTTATCTTAAGCTTAGCAAAGAGCATCATCCAGATTTATTAATGAGTAAAGGTGTGCCTCAAGAAGTTTTAGATGAAAGCAAAGCTAAAATGAGAGCAGTTAATTCTGCTTGGAGCCAAATACAAAAATTAAAAAATTAATCCTAATAAACTAGCCATAAAATACATTGAGAATATAAAAGCGAAGACTACTATAAAGTACATTATAGTAACAATTTTATCTCTTTTCCTTCTTTGTCTTACAAATGGCTTGTCATCTAAGTCACAAATATCTCTAATACCTATTACTTTATAGTCACAAGTGTACCGCCATATAGAGTTTGGCATTCTGGGATCAGTTTGATTGTAATATTGGATCCATTGAACTGTATATTTAAATAAAAGATAGCTTACTATTAAAAGAAGACCACTAGTAAACATTATCCTATCATCTAAAACTGTTCTGACTCAGTTGACCCTTCCATTGCTGTGGTTGAACTCTTTCCTGAGCTAATCGTATTTGAGACAGCATCAAAATAAGATGTACCTACTTCTCTTTGGTGTTTCACACTTGTATATCCATCTTTTTCTCTTGCAAATTCATGCTGCTGAATTTTAGAGTATGCGGTCATTCCTTCTTTTTTGTATTTTTCTGCTAACTCAAATATCGCAATATTTTGCGTGTGGAAACCAGCGAGTGTAATGAATTGGAATTTATAACCCATTTCTCCAATTTTTCTTTGGAATGATCCAATTTCTTCATCAGACAAATGTTTCTTCCAATTAAATGATGGTGAACAATTATAAGCTAACATCTTACCAGGATATTTTTCATGGATAGCATCGGCAAATTTCTTTGCTTCCTCTAAATTTGGTGTTGCTGTTTCGCACCATATTAAATCTGCGTATGGTGCATAAGCAAGACCTCTTGAGATTGCTTGCTCTATTCCGTCTTTTACATAAAAGAAACCCTCTGGAGATCTTTCACCAGTTAAAAAAGGTTTATCATTTTCATCAAAATCGTTGGTAATTAATTTAGCAGCATTAGCATCAGTTCTTGCAAGTATGATGAGAGGGACATCTGCAATATCTGCTGCTAATCTTGCTGCTTTAAGGTTTCTAACCATAGTTCCAGTTGGAACCAAAACTTTACCACCCATATGACCACATTTTTTCTCACTTGCCAATTGATCTTCAAAGTGAACGCCAGCTGCACCAGCTCTGATAAATTTTTTTGTCAATTCGAATACATTTAGTGGCCCCCCAAATCCAGCTTCACCATCAGCTATTATTGGTAACATGTAATCAGTTCTTTTACTTTTATCCATATCTCCATCTATCATTTCCATATGTTGAATTTGATCAGCTCTGATTAAAGAATTATTCATGGTCTCAACTAATTTTGGTGCACTATCATATGGATACAATGATTGGTCAGGGTACATTTCACCAGCACTGTTGGCATCAGCTGCTACTTGCCAACCACTCAGATAAATTGCTTTTAAACCAGCTTTTGCATGTTGAACAGCGTGATTTCCAGAAAGTGAACCTAAAGTGTTAACATAAGCTTCTGTATTTAAAAGTCTCCAAAGCTTTTGGGACTGCATTTTGCACATTGAATACTCAATTTTAATTGATCCTCTTAATCTTTCGACTTCCTCGGGTGTGTAATCTCTTTTAATTCCTGCAAATCTTTGTAAGTCGTATGATATGTTTTCAGCTGACACTTAGACCTCTCTCTTTTTGAATAAATGACTAGAAATTACTAATTTTTAATTTGAACTATATTCTTCAGTAAATTCGTTCATTCCGCTTGATCCCCAATCGCAATGATCGTCTCTAATGTAGATACCTTTAGACTTATGTTCAGAATGCTCTTCTTTATTAGTAATTTGGTAGTTATTTTCAATATTATTGATTTTGTTTTTTTCCATGTAAACTTTATAATTTACAATATTTACAAAATCTACAATTAATTATATTTTCCTTGTAAAATCGAATAATTTTGTGTAAATTTAAATTTACAAAATTTACAAACGGTAAAATGAGTCAAATTGATACAAAAATCGGTCCAAAAATCAAAGCTTTTAGAAGACAGTTAGGTATCCAAGCTAACAAACTAGCTGAGGAAATGTCCATCTCTCCAAGTTATTTAAATCTGATCGAAAGTGGAAAAAGGAAAATTGATGGTGATTTGCTGTTAAGAGTTTGTGATAAACTTAAAATTGAACTTTCAGATTTAACAAGTAAGACAGATATTAATCTGGAGAACAACATATCTGAGTTGTTAGGTGATGAACTTTTTGAAGATCTAGATATCTTAGGACCAGAAGTAAAAGATTTGGTTAACACAAATCCAAAAATTGCTAAAGCTTTAATTAAGCTTGGCGATAACTTTAAACAAAAAGATCATGAAATTTTTAATAAACTGGAAAACATTTCAGGTAAAATTATTGATGGAAGAAAAAATGCATTTCCTGGAGAAGTAATTTCTGACTTTTTACAAGAGAATAAAAACTTTTTTCCAAAGTTAGAAGATTTTGCAAATAAAATTTTTGATAAAGTTAAACAAAATAACAGAACAAGATACATAGCTCTTTGTGATTTTCTAAAAACTGAGTACGGTATAACAGTTAAAGATGTGATTCCAAAAGAAGGAAAGCCGTTTTCAAAAATATACAAAGTAAAAGATAAAGAATTATTACTGTCTGATTATCTTTCTCTTGAAACAAAAAAACTTTTTGCTGCAGCACAAATTTCACAAGAGGGAGCATCAAAAGAAATTGATGAATATCTATCAACATTTAGTTTTCCGACAAATGAGTCTAAAAAATTAACTAGAGTTGCTCTTCTAAATTATTGTGGAGCGGCAATATTAATGCCCTACTCTCTTTTTCATAAAGAGTGCAAAGAATTAAAATATGATCTTGAACTTTTACAAAATACATTTGCAACTTCGTTTGAACAAGTTGCACATAGAGTGACTTGTTTACAAGATCCTAAGCTTCCAGGAATACCCTTTCATTTTTTAAGAGTGGATGTTGCTGGAAACATCTCAAAAAGGTTCTCATTATCAGGTATTGAAATACCGAGATATGGTGGCGCATGCCCGAGATGGAATGTTTACTCGGCTTTTTCAAGACCTGGAGTAATTCAAGCAGCAGTAAGTAAAATGACAAATGGAGAAAAATATGTTTGTATAGCAAAGACAGTTGAAAAAGGTGTTGGAAGATATGGACAGAAGAAAAGTATGTTATCCATAGGTCTAGGATGTGAAGCAAAATATGCAAAAGAATTTGTGTATACTGAAAATTTAGATTTAACTGATAAAAAATCGGAGTTGCCTATAGGCGTATCTTGTAGAACATGCGATAGACTTGATTGTTCGCAAAGAGCATTTCCACCTCTTCACAAAAAATTTGATGTAGATATCAATTCTAGAGGAGTTTCTGTTTACGTAAAAGATTAAAAGGTCAATTTTGCTTTAGTTTTTGCCTTTTTTTAGAAATTAATTGAGTAAGGGAATCTACCATAAGATCTGAAGCTTTAAAAATTTCATTAGGTTTGAACTCGTATGACATATTTTTTTCGTCATCTGTCTTATCTTCAATAACTATTCCTTTTTCAGGAGAATTATCCTTTATATAAATTAATATTAACCATTCATCATCTAAGGATTCATCCCATTTTATAAATATTTCTCCAGTTTCAAATCTTTTGTCTACACATCTAAATATTGACATATGTCTTGTTATATATCTTTTGTTCAACTGAAAAACTAAACTATTTGCACTTCTGTAAAAACTTTCTAAAGCAAATTCAATTTTTTGTCTTGCTAAATTATATTCTTTTTCTTTTTGAAGTAGTACCGACCTATCATCGCCTTCATCAGTTTTTACACCAAGTGCCTCAACTCTTTCCCTAATTTTTTGATCTCTAATCAATCTATATTTGTTTTTAAGATTTTCTATTCTTTGTTGTAATTCTCCATAATCTTCTCTTTTTTCTTTAAGAGACATCTTCTCTAGTTTTTCAAGTTCTTTTACTTCCCTTATTCTGAATTTTTCAATCTGTCTCTGAATTCTTAATTCTTGCAA
>CACKIN010000008.1 GCA_902600205.1 uncultured Pelagibacteraceae bacterium
ATTGTAAGTTGGTATTTAATGTAGGTACGTCAATATTGTATTCTTTCAAATTATTTTGGAAATGATTTTCATGAGCCCCTAAATAAAAAATCCTACTTTCTTGAAATTTTATTTTCAAACTTGTTACAAGATCAAATAATTGAATACAATCTCCAAGTCCACCTCCTGAATTATATAAAAGAATATTTTTCATATTATTGATATTTAAAGATTTTATTTAAAATAAATATAATATAGTTTGCACAATCAAAATGTTTACAAAAAAACAACTATTTACAAAGGGAATTTTAGCTGTTGCACCACATATGTTCTCAGTAATTCCATTCGGAATTGTATGTGGAGCAATTGGTATAGAGTTAGGTTTTAGTCCAATTATGGTTTATGCAATATCTATTATTATATTTGGAGGTGCATCCCAAATTGTATTTTTACAACTACTATCCGGAGGAGCATCAACATTAATTGCTGTAACCTCTGTTGGTGTAATTAATTCAAGACATCTTTTATATGGGGCAGTTTTATCAGAATATCTAGAGAAGTTATCTTTTATAAAAAAATTATTAATTTCCTACATTGTTGTTGATCAAGGTTTTGCAGAGTCTAATAAATTTTTTCAAAAAAATAGAAATCAACCGTATCTACATTATCATTTAATTGGAACTGGAAGTACTCTTTGGATTTTTTGGCAATTATCAACATTATCAGGAATAATTCTTGGTTCATTTGTACCAGAGGAACTAGGTTTAAAATTTGCAGTGCCCTTAACTTTTATTGCAATTGTAGTACAAGATTTAAAAAAATTGGATCATGTAATAGTCATGATTACATGTGGATTAAGTTCTTTGCTATTCTTTGATGCACCTTATAAATCTTATATTATAATATCACCCATAATCGCATTATTTGTTGCAGCATTACTACTAAGGTTAAAAAAATGACTTGGTTATCGATAATAATTGCAGGTATAATTACTTATTTTACTAGAATGACTATGGTTGCTTTAGTCGATAGAGAATTATTAGGAGAAAAAATTAAAGCTGTTTTAGCATATGTTCCATCTGCAGTTTTTCCTGCAATAATATTTCCAGGAATATTTATTAATGATTATGGAGCTTTTATTGAAATGAATGATCCAAAAATCTTTGGTGCAATCGTTGCAATATTAGTAGGGTATTTTTCAAAAAATGTAATAGCGACAATATTATCTGGTCTATCTTCATACTGGGTTATTATTTTTTTTTTATAAATTAAAATAATCAATTAAGATAAATTTATGAAATTATTTATGTTTATTTTTTTATTAACTTTTATTTATGGTTGCAGTCCTAAGGAGGTGAACACAATTAAATATAAATATAGAACAAAAGAAATGGTTGAAAAACAATGTAAAATAGAAATCGAAAGAAAAAAATTAACCAGGCGAGATGATGTAACATCTAAAAACTTTATAATGCAGTACACTAAAGCCTTTAATGCAAATAATAGGATTAAAAAGGCCTGTGATCCTTATAGATAATTAATCTATAAAAAATTATTTTTTTATAATAAAATTTTATCATGAGCATTAATAGATCTGAAAGTAACTTTTATAAAAAAAATGGCTACTTATTAAAAGATGAACTTATTTCAAAAAAAGATATTAATAAATTAAATACTCTTATTAAAAAGATTATAACCAAAGAAAAGAACAGTAAAAAAAAAATAAAAGATCAAGGTGGAACACAAAGTTATGATAATTATCACTTTGTTTTCAATACCAATTCCTCAAAAAACAAAGAGATATTAAGATTAAATAATCCTCAAAATAATAATAAGTTGTTTTATGACTTATCTAGAAATAAAAAAATAATTGACATAGTAAAAAAGTTAATCGGAGGAACAGTAAGATTTCATCTTGGAAAATTAAATTTTAAATTACCTAATAAGAAAAAGGGTAGTCTTGTTGAGTGGCATCAGGACTTTGCTTTTTATCCACACACAAATGATGATTTAATAACAGTAGGCATTTATCTTGAAGATTGTTTTGAAAAGAATGGTCCTTTAAAGGTTATAAAAGGATCTCATAAAAAAGAGCTATTTAGTCATCATAGTAATGACAATTATTTTGTAGGCAAAATTAATACCAAAAAAAATAAAGTTAATTTAAAAAAATCTGTTTCTTTAACTGGAAAAGCAGGCTCCGTTGCATTTTTTCATTGTCGAACAATTCATGGCTCTGGATTAAATCATACTAATGGATCAAGACCTTTAATATTATTTGGTTATAGGGCATGTGATGCGTGGCCCATAATAAATGATGGCAATCCTCATCCAGAGACAAATTTTGAGAATTATGATGCAAATATTATTTATGGAAAAAAATCTATTGTTCCAAGATGTACTGATGTACCTGTAATTATACCATTACCCAAAAAAAAACATTATGTTTCAATTTATCAGCTACAAAAAGATAATTAAATAAATAAACCAAATAGGCTTATTATAAATAAAGCCTCCATTCCAATAAACATAATTAATTTTTAATATTTATAATAGTTTGTTTTTTATTATGCTTTTCAATTATCCACTCATTATCTGCACGTGCATGAGGATGGATAATTAAGAGAATAATAAGAGCTACTACATGAAGAAAAAAGAATAATGATAATCTCATACTTCTATTTCTAGATTATTGATTTGTTTTAATTAGGTTCTAATTTAGTTATGAATATGAATAATTATCACATTTTAAACACAAATTTTTTGGTGTAGTTTAAATATATGAAATATATTTTATTAGGTGCTGCAATAGCTTTTGCAATGTATTTAGGCGATAAATACATTCTTTAAGATACGTCATTTTTGTACATAAAAAATTTAATTAATTTTGATATGAAGAAACTATGAGTGCTGAAGCAATAAATTTTAACTGGAAATGTAGACATACATGGAAAAGGAGTGCCAAAAATACAGCTTGGTGTTTACTAGGTTGTGCAATAGGTGATTTTGGTACCATATTATTTTTTCAAATAACAAAAATTCCATTTCCAGTCTTAAGTATTATGATTTTGGCAATTATTAACGGACTGATAACCAGCATTATCTTAGAAACATTTATTTTAATGAAACAAGATTTTTCATTTCAAAAAGCATTAAAGACTGCTTTAGGTATGAGTTTTATTTCTATGATTAGTATGGAAATAGCAATGAATTTAACAGATTATGCTTTAACAGGTGGAGCAATACTTACTTGGTGGGTTGTCCCTATAATGCTAGCTGTTGGTTTTGTTACTCCCTGGCCATACAATTATTGGAGATTAAAAAAACATAATCAGGCCTGTCACTAAATAATCAAAAACAAAGGAGATAAATGAAAATATTAAAAGAGTTGGATGATGCTAAATTAGTTATAGTTGATCTAGAAGTAAGGTTGGGGGATGAAGTAAGAAGTGCTCCTACATTATGTGCAAAATATAAAGGAAAAATTATACCTCTAAACACTGCTCATGATGGCAGACCAATATTAATGAAAGAAGAAAATTCAATAGAAAACTAAATTATGTTTGAACAAGTTAGCATTTATTTAACAGCAATGATTTTAGGTATAATGCTGTTCTTTTCTTTTGTGATAGCTCCTGTTGTTTTCACTACTTTAGATGAGGAGAATGCTCGAAAATTTATAAGGAGAATTTTTCCATTTTATTACAACGTAAATTTAGGGATTAGTTTTATCGTTTTAATATTATTTTTAGTCTTGAATAATTTTGGAATAGATTTTTATTTAATTTTAGTAGTTACTCTTCTATTTGCCACCTCTAACTATTTATTAATGCCATTGATAAATAAATATAGAGATGAAAAAGAGGACAAAAAATTTAAATATTCCCATTTTATCTCAGTAGTCATTAATTTTGTTCAAATGATTTGTTTAGTATTTATTTTAACTTAATAAATTTAACTATCTTGTCTTTTGATTTTTAAAAAGATATTTTTAAAAACCTGACGAAAAAGTTCATAAAATGTAAGACAAACAAAGTATATGTTTGAGATTAACCATATACCAAGAAATAAATAATCAAAATTATTGTTAAGAACATAAAAAGAGCTTAATAAAATTTTAAAAGAGGAAATAAACCATAAGACCATAAATATAGCAGAATATTTTCTGTATTTATTAACTCTTAATGGATGAATGAATTTTATTGGTATAAATTTTAATAATATACAGGCAGATATCAGAAATAAATTATAAATCTGCGATAGATCAAATAAATACAAATAAAAAAGCAATATATTCCATATGCATGGAAAACCTTTATAAAAGTTATCTGAAGTCATTAAGTTATTATTTGAATATGATATAGCTGATACGATTAAAATGATTGAAGGTACAATTATTTCAAAAGTTGTGGGAACAAATTTAAACCAATATATCATTAGAGATGGAATTATTATGTAATTAAAGAAATCAATTACACTATCAAGCATTTTACCATCTATATTTTTTAAAAAAATAGATACTTTAAATTTTCTTGCTAAAGTACCATCAATAGCATCAATTAATAATGCAAGTCCTAAAAATAAAAAGGCTGAGGTTTCATCATTTTTAAATATGCATATTAGTGATAAAAAACCAGCTATTAGTCCAGAGCATGTTAACAAATGAACAGACCAAGCTAAAAGAGTATCTATATCTTTTTTATTTTTTGACATTTATTTTTTTAACCTATGAACGAAATTTTCGGAGATTTATCTTGTCGCGCTATAAATTATAAGAATACTAAAATTCTTAATGTATTACCTATTCTAAAATTAAAATAATTAACTAAATATAACGCATGTTATCTTCGTTTACTGCTTTCTCTAATCTTTCTAAAAAATCTGGTATTGCACTTTTAACCCTACTCCACGTTGGAATAAATGGTGTATCCATAGGATTTTGATAGAACGCGTCCCCAGCTTTCATTATATTGGCTGCAAAAAGTTCTACAGCTTTTTCCTCAGTATGTGAGTCAAATTTTAAACCATTCATTTGAGCATCGTTTCTATAAGCGTCTATCAAATCTAAAGCTGCTCTATAATATGTTGCTTTTAAAGATCTAAATTGCTCTTTACTAAACGAGTAACCTTGAGTTGCTAATTTTTTTATAAAAGTTTTAATTATATCAATGGACATTCTTGATAGTCCTTGTTTTTCATTGTTAATAGATAAATTTTGATGTTTGTGATCGTATGTATCAGCTAAATCTACCTGACAAATATTTTGTGGAGAGAAATTTCTTTGCATTTCTGATAATATTCCAATTTCTATTCCCCAGTCTGATGATATTCTTAATTCTGGCAAAATATTCCTTCTAAATGAAAATTCCCCAGCCAACGGATACTTAAATGATTTCATAAAGTTTATGTAATCACTTTTTCCGATTGTTTTTTCCAAAGCATTGAGTAGTGGAAAAACAAGTAGTCTTGCAACTCTTCCATTCATTTTATTGTCAGCAACTCTTGGGTAATAGCCTTTACAAAATTCAAAATTAAATAGTGGATTTACAACAGGATAGAACAATTTAGCCAACATTCTTCTATCATATGTTTTTATATCACAATCATGCAAAGCAACAGATCTTGCACTATCTCTTGCAATAGACATTCCAATACAATACCAAACATTTCTACCTTTCCCGTATTCATTGGGAGCGAGTTTTAATTTTTTTAATTCCTTATCTAATTTTTTAAGACTGGGTCCATCATTCCAAAGAATTGTAAAAGGTGTTTCTAACTTTTCAAAAAAAGTCCAAGCTTTTCTAGCTTCAGCTTCAGTTGCTTTATCTAAGCCTATTATTATGTGATTAAGATAATTTGTTTTACTAATCTCTGTAACAATTTTAGGAAGCGCATCACCTTTTAATTCAGAATAAAGACATGGTAAAATTAGTTCCATTTTTCTTTCTTTAGAAAATTTTAATAATTCTTTCTCTAAATCCTTGGTAGATTTAGTTCCAAAGTCATGAAGGGTGGATATAGTTCCATCTTGATAGAAATCGCTCATATCTAAAATGTATAATTAACTTATATTTTTTGTAGAGCCGTTTTGATCACATCAGACCATCCTATAGGAGATGGCTCATTAGATTTGATTAAATTATCTATATTTATCAACGAACTATCAAAATTTTCATTTTTTATCAAACACGGAAAATCAGACTGTTCTAGCATTTCAATATCATTTTCATTGTCACCGACACCTATTGTTGTGATTTCATTGCTTAATTTTTTTCTTATTAATATAAGAGTTTTGGACATTGCTTTTGATTTATTTGTATCGTCACATATATTTATTATTCTTCCTCCAGATTGAGCAGTTAATCCAATATCATTAATGACTTTAAAAAAGTTATTCCTATCTATATCTGTTCCTTTAAAAAGGACAGGTATAGAGTACATTCTTTTAGTTGCCAAAGACAGTTTGTCTAACGGTAGACCAAAAATTTCTTTTTGTTCATCAATATTTAATTCTAAAATAGGTACAATTTTATTTTTTAAATCTAAACTGATATTTTTGTCATATATTTTTTGAATTTCATTTTTTGATCTACTTATTATAACTTTGTCTGGTAAATTTCGATGAATTTTGTTTAATCCATGAATAGATGACCCATTCTCAGAAATAAAACTTAAATTTAAGTTATTTTGTTTATTAAAATCTAATAACTCAGACTCTGTTTTACTTGAGTTTAGAATTATAATTATACCTCTTGAAATTAATTCTTTAAAGTAATCTTCAATAATATCAAATTTAAAAGTCTTCTTATCTAAAAGAGATCCATCTAAATCAGTAAAAATTATAATTTTTTTTTTGGACATAATGAAATAGTTATTTAGTAATACTTTGAATTTCTTAAAATATTAAGAGATAAGAAAAATAAAATCATATCAATACCAAATATACCAAATGTAATTTCTGCAATTGATCTTAAGTAAATAAATCCAATCAATAATATTGCAAAACAGGTATATATTTCATTAGATGTGAAAATTTTTTTAAATAAAATCATTCTTATTGATTTTAAAAATAAAACACATGTAATTAAAAGAATAGAAAAGATTGAAATTATACCCCCACATAGCATTGAGTAAAAATAAAGACTGGATACGTTTTGACCCAAAACTACTCTATCGGCTTGTATACCATAGCCTAAAAATTTATTTATAGAAAATAATTTTACAGTTCTGCTCCATAATTCTTTTCTCCCAGTAGAACTTTTAAGAAGTAATCTTTGATATTTAAGTCTATTAATTGCCTTATTGTCTTCAATTTGTTTTTTTTTAATTTGTTCTTCCTTTTTCAATTGTTCTTTTTTCTTCTCATCATAAATTTCTACTTTTTTTTCTACTTCTGGGCCTTTATAAAATTTAATAATCTTCAACGTAAATTGTTGAATATTTAGATGAAGTAAGAATGGTATTACAAAAATACAGATTGAATAAATAATTTTTCTTTTAAAACCTAGATCTGAAATATTAAAAATAACCGTAAAAAAAAATAAAATAAAAATGTAAAATACAGCAATTCTATTTTGAAGATTAAAAATAGATAAAGCCAAAAAACCAGTTATAACAAAAAAGATAATAGTTTTATATTTTGTATTTTTAATAAAAAAGATTTGAATATATAAAAATAAAAATAGCAGTATTGTCATTCTCGATAATCCACTTGACCTTGGAACAGGCTGTTCAAGAAATTGTCTATCAGGAGACATACTATGTATATTATAGAAAAAATTAATTACTCTATCTCTGTTGTGAATTTCTATAAAAAATTCAATATAAACATCTGTTAAGAATTTAATGGAGATTATTGCAATTAAGGCAATAAATATTTTTAAAATTAAAATATTAAAATCTTTTTTATCTCTTATGATATAAAAATATAAGAAAGCTGTAGAATTACAAATTAACCAATAAATTTGATTTTGACTATTTATGTGATACGAAAAACCTAATGGTTTAACTAAATATCCAATTAACAAGCCCAAAATATAGATTAAAAAGAAAAAGTATATCCATTCAAATTTTAGATTTTTATCTATTATAAACAAATAAATTAATAATGTTGGCAATAAAGCATAAGGAGCTATCCATCTTAAAAAAACTATAATATTTTTGACAGAGGAAAAGTCGGTATTAGGTACTGGATTATTTATAGCGCTAACGAGATAAATAAAACTGCAAAATAAAAAAATATTATTAATTATGGATTTGTTAAATTTAATTTGAGGCATTTGAACTTTTAACTAATAAATAAACAAAAAAGTGTATCTAAAATTGATTTATTAAATAAAGTTATTCTTTAAGTGTGTTTAAAATTAGGTATAAGTCCAATTCATAAATTTAATGAAAGATTATAATAAAAATTTCGATAGAGATGTATTAGAAAGTGGATCTTATATATACACAAAAAATAAACTATCGTCAGTAACAGCAAATGCCAATATTACTGGAGAAATAAAAAAAAAATTTTCGTATAAAAAAAAAAAAATTTTAGACTTTGGGTGTGGTGATGGTAGTTATACTGTGGAATTAAAAAGTTATAATCCTAAAATAATATATGGCGTTGATATTTCAAAAGAAGCAATAAAAATTGCTAATAAAAAATATAAAAATATTAACTTTGTAGTGGGTGGCTATTCATATCTTAAAAAGTGTTCAAATAATAAATTCGATGTAGTTATTTTTAGAGGAGTTTTGCATCATGTTCAAAATCCAAAAAAATACGTTGTAGAAGCATCAAGAATTTCAAAGACTGTACTGATTTTAGAACCAAACGGACATAATCCAATTGTTAAACTTCTAGAAAAATATTCTAAATATCATATTGAACACGGAGAGAGATCATTTACCTCAAATCAATTGACTAAATGGTGCAGGGATGCTGGTAATAGTTCTATAGATTTATCCTTTATAAACATCGTTCCTTTTTTTTGTCCTGACTTTATGGTTTATATACTTAAGTTAATTTATCCTTTCATAAAATATTTTCAAATTATTAAAAGATATTTGTGCGGACAGATTTTAATAGTTGCATCAAAGTAAATTATACTTAATTTTGGAATTTAATGTTTAACATAACATTTGAAATTATTGTCATAAGTATAAATGGCGTTACATGTCTTTCATAATTAAAACCGATTAGGTATGGTGCTGCATATGCCCCACAAATCAAAATTATAAAAGAACAAATTAATTTCTCTTGTTTCCATCTTTTGTAAATAAAATATAATAATAATAGTGTGCTTAATCTACCAAACAACAACCATACAAAAATAGCATAGTTCTGAAATGTATTTTCAGTATACTCCTTATTTACATCAGGCCCAACTGAGAATGGAGTTTTTTTTAAATAAAAGAAAAAATTATAAAATTTTTTAGCTGTCATTAATATAAATTCTTTTGGATTTTTTTTAATCCAATCTATTGATTTATTTTTATAATAATCGTTTTTTTCCCATTCATTTTCAAATTTAATATCGACATTATTTTTATTGTATATAATTTTATCATTTTTCAATTTAAAATTTTCAGCAAAAAAAATTTGATCTAAAGCAATTTGAGGATAAATTTTAAAAGCGGTGTTGTTTAAACCATGGTATCCATTTACCCAATTTACACTTGATCCAATATTAAAACTATTTGATACATTTAAGTTTCTGTAACCCCAAAAACCAACTAGTGAGATTGATATTATAAGGCAAAAAATTACTTTTAAATTATGATCTCTTTTAAACCATAATAGATTTAAAATTATAGAAAGCGTTAGGCAAAATAACATTGATGACTTTGTGAAATAAATTATTGTTGATAATAAAATTACAAGAATTGGTACTAATTGATTATTTTTTGTTTGATTTTTAGAAATATAATAACATGATAATAAAAAAAATAAGGTCCAAAGTATAATCAATTCAATAATAATACCTTCCTCATAGGAAATATTTGAAGCATGCTTTATTACAATTGGAGATACAAACATTAATAATAAAGAAAAATTAATAATGTTAAGAAGTTTATAATTTATCAGTTTAATCTTTTTGTAAAAAATATTAAAACAAAATAAAAATATTAAACTAAGTAAAGTATTTTTAAGCAATGCTATAATAAAATATTTTTTACTGAAGTAAGTAAAAAATAAGTATAAGTATGGCAAAACCGGCATTCTCATGGAATAACCACAAGCTATATTTTCGCCATCATAGATTGTATAATGATTATCGTATTTACAACTTTTAAAATTACCATCTAAATATAATGACTCAATATATCCACCAAAAATATTAGAAAGGTTAAAAATATTTGGTTCATAATTAAAATAGTAAAAATATGAAGCTATAATTTTTAATAACAAAAAAAAAGCAATTATAATTAAACTGAATTTAAAACTTCTATAAAATTTTTTTTGTATAATATTTAAGCTATTTTTGTACATTTAAAATATTTACTTATTATAAAATCAGTTTTTATAAATTTGTTTTTTTAAAAATAGACTCAGGAATTAAATTAATAATTTTCATTATATACTTCCATATGGCTAAAGTATAAACGACATTTTTTTCACTTTTTACCCCATTGAAAATATCTTGTGCAATTTTATCTGGATAAGATGAAATTAATTTTGGTAATTTTAGATTTAATGTCATTTTTGTATAAACAGTACCAGGTAACACTGTAATGACATTAACATTTTTTTCATACAGTCTATTTCTTAAACCTGATAAAAATGTAGTTAATCCTGATTTAGCTGATCCATAAATATAGTTAGATTTTTTTCCTCTTATTCCCGCAACAGAGCTAATTCCAATAATTGTACCACTTTCTCTTTTTTCAAACAAATTAGCAAATTCAGACATTAAGTGAACAGGTCCTTCAAAGTTTGTTCTAATAACTTCAGATCTTGATATCTGTTTATTTTCACTATCTTTTTGATCCCCCATGAATCCAACTGCGCATAGTACAATATCAGGTATAACGCTTAGATTACTTATCAATTTTTGATGATCATCTATATTCAGAATATCAAGTTTATAATAATCTACATTAACATTATATTTTGATTTTAAATCGTTTGCTTGCAATTTTAGATTTTCTAAATTTCTTGCAGTTAATAACAAATCATAATTATGTTCTGCAAATTTATTTGCAACAGATTTTGCTATATCGCTTAAAGATCCAACAATAAGAATACTCTTTCTTTTCATAGCTCCAAACGTAATGACTGTGATGATTTAAATTTGTTAAATGAATTATTTTTATTTCTAAATTCAATAAAATTTTTTATTCTTTCATCTGAGTCTTTGAATGTATTTTTTTTCATTCTAGCATCTTTTGCCAAATAGAATCTTCCTCCAAATTTTAATGTGATTTTGTCTAATTTGTCTAAAAGATCAAAAACTTTTTTATTTGTCGGAAAATCAAAGGCAATTGTATATCCTTCCATAGGAAATGAAAAATTTCCATCTTGTTTTCCAAATCTTTTTAGAGTTGTTAAATAAGAGTCCGCTTTTGATTTTTGTATCTCATCAAGAATTTCCTCAAGACCTATTTTTGATTTTTGCAAAGGTATTACACACTGATATTGAACAAATCCTTTTTTTCCATAAATTTTATTCCACTCTAAAATATTATCTAATGGATAAAAATAATTATTCCAATATTTTAATTTTTCTTTTCGAGAATTTTTGTTTAAAAAATAGTAAATCAAGTTAAAAATTCTCACTAATAATATATTTAAAAACCAATTTGGAAAATAAAATGGAATTTTAATTCCTTTTCTTTTTATTAATTTAAGGGGATTTAATCTTTTAGAATGATCTAATTCATTAATTAATGCATGTTCTCCAGTCATAATCAATGATTGATATTTATTATTTTTTCTTTTATTTGCATTTAACCATGCCACTGAATAAGTAGACGACTTAGTTTTTTCAAAAATATCTAAAATTTCATCAAGATTATTTGCTATATAAGTTTTTTCTTTTATCCAACTGGTTTCAATTGATCTTAATTTTATAGCTGCTCGAATAATAATACCTGTTAATCCCATACCACCTATAGTCCATTCGAACAGTTCCTCATTCTCTTTTCTTGAACATCTTAATATGTCTCCATGAGCATTAATTATATCTATCCACTCAACATAATTCCTAAAACTACCTTCTTTATGATGATTTTTGCCATGAACATCTGCACAAATTAATCCTCCAACAGTTACAAATTTTGATCCAGGAGTTACATACGGGAACCAGCCTTTTGGTAAAAAAGTATTAATAATATCTTCTAGTATGACACCAGCTTCCACTTCTAAAATACCTGAATTTTTATCAAAAGATAATATTTTATTAAAATTTTTCATATTAATGGTCTTGTCTTTATTTTGAGCACTATCGCCATATGCTCTACCGTTTCCCCTAGCTATGGTATTACCTTTTTTTATCTCATTTATTATTTCCTGAATATTATTTGGATAATTAATATTGACTATTTCGGTTGGATATCCTCCCCAACCTGAAATTTTTTCTTTTATTAAGTAACTCATACTGAATTAATTTATTATATATTTAATTATTAAATTTAAAGAAAGGTTCCAAACCATAAAATCATTAATATTAATATCGCACAAATATAACTCTTTATATCATATATTGCGAAAATTATTGGATCATCATTTATTTGGTTTTTATTAGAAACTAAGAATATTCTAAAAATCCAATATGATAATATTAAACAAATGATCCACAAAATCTCAGGAGAGGAATAAAGATTTTTTACCTGAGATGAATTTAAATATAAAATAAATATAATTATTGATATTATTGCTGATAATATCGAGAATATATTTATAATTTTTAAATCTTTAATACTATAACCTCTACCCAAGATAGATTTATTATTTAATTTTTTAGCATTATTTAATTCTATTTTTCTTTTGATTGAAGCCAGAGACAGAAAGAAGAAAAATGAAAATGATAGCAGCCAAGATGAAACATAAATATCAGTTATTAATCCCCCACCAATAATTCTTAATGTATATAATATGGCTAATGTTAATAGATCAAAAATTTTAAGTTTTTTTAAAATAAAACTATATAAATTTGAAATAAAAAAATAAATCAAAATTAGAAATAGAAATTTTATATTTGAATTTAATGAAAGTAAAATTGATACAGTTACAAGAAAAAAAATTATAATTTTACACTGATTAATGCTAATTAAATCCGCTGCTAACGGTCTGTATTTTTTATATGGATGTTGCTTATCTGACTCAATATCAACTATATCATTTATTATATAAACAGATGATGCAATTAAACTCAAAATGATAAAACCTTTAGCTGACTCAGTAAAAGAAGATAAATTAATATTGTGAGACATAATCATTGGCACAAAAACTAAAATATTTTTAATCCACTGATACGGTCTTGCAATTTTGAAAAAATTAATAATATCTATTTTATTTTTAGCAGTCATCTCTCAAATATTTATCATTTATTGTATTCTTCACATAACTTATTATTTAAATTTTTTAAATCTTATGAAAACAACATGAGTTTTAGATGAAAATAATCATAAACGTATTATGAAATGTGTAGACATAAATAAAAAATATACTATTTTTAATGTAAGTTTTATAAATTCACTTAAAAAAATGAAATATTTGTTTAAATTATTTAGAGCAATATTCACATTACCGAATAATAAGAAATGGATTAAAAATAGTATTCAAAATAATAGAGATTTTTTATTATTAAAAAATGATACGATTAAATCTTTATCTAACTTAATAATAAGTGAGTTTAGTTTATGTAAAAATAAAATTTTTCAAGATAAAGAGGAAAAAAATCGATTAAAAAATAAAGATTATCATTTAAATATTACAAGTTATTTTTCCAAAGAAGTTTTAAATGAGGTTGAAAGCAAACTTAAAAGCAAAAATATATTAGATATTATTTCAAATCATTTTGGGTATAATATAAAGTTTTCACAACTTATAATTAGATTTAATTATTTTAATCCATTGAGTTTGGAGGAGTATAGCGCAAAAATGTGGCACAGAGATAATGACTCATTGTTTAATCAATTAAAACTTTTTCTTGTTCTTAATGAATTGTCAGATGAAATTGGAGGATATTTCTATTTTATTCCCCAAAACCAGTTGCCTGCTTATAAAAAGATTTCCTCAAATTACAGTAGTAGTGAAAATTTTACTCTAAACGATATGTCCTCTAGAATAAAAAATACAGATGTAGATAATAAATATAATTTAGGAAGTGAAGTTATTAAATATGGTGACGATATAAATTCTGCTTTAGTTTTGGATACTAATGATACATATCACAAGGGTGGTTTTATTAAAAAAAAAGATGGACATAGAATATTGTTGCAAGCAATATACGAACCTAAATATTTATCGCTATCAAACTACTCAAAATATAGCAAAAATTTACTCTATAGATCTATTAAAATATTTTTATTGGGTATCAAAAATAGACTGAGAACGAATATTTAACTATGATGAATATGAGTTTTAGAGAAAGATTAAAAAATTATTATTTTATTTTTATTGGATTAATACCGTCATTTTTTCTAGTTTTTTTAAGTTTAAATTTAATTATGAAAATAACTAGAAGCGTAAAACCAGCATATATAGATACCTACAAATCAATTTTTAAAAACAGACGTTTTAACAAATATAATATTTTAGAAATTGGTATTGGCGGTCATGATTTAGAACACTATAAGGGAGGTTCGTTGTTAATGTGGAAACATTACTTTTTGTTTTCAAATATCTATGGATTAGACATAATTGATAAAAATTATAATATTTTTCCAAGAATAAGAAGTTTTGTTGGATCACAAACTGATGAAACTACTTTAAATAATATTTTGGCTAATATAAAAAAAGTAGATATTATAATTGATGATGGTAGTCATTATTTAGATCATATTTTTTTTAGTTTTAAATACCTATTTGACCATTTATCTGATGACGGAATTTATATTATTGAGGATATAAAAATGCCCTATTTAAAGTCTTTGGAAGATACACCCCTTGATAAAATTACAAATCCAGGTTTATTTTTTAATAATTTAATACATAGAATTAATTCATCAAAATTTGGTGAGATTGTTGATGATTACTATATAAATAATATTAAAAGAGTGATCTGCAAAGATCAGCAAATCATAATCTATAAAGGCAAAAGAAATTCAAAAAAATTACTGAATAAATTTCCATCCAATAAAACTAAAGATGGTTATATAAAAATTTCAGATAAATTAAATAATAATTAAAAATCGATATCCCTCAGAACTATCTGGAGGACAACAACAAAGAGTTGCCTTAGCTAGAATGTTGGCGGTAAATCCTAATTTGTTACTACTAGACGAACCTCTATTAAATCTAGACTCAAATCTAAGACTAGAAATGAGAGCAGAATTAAAAAGGTTGCACCAAACTTTAGGTTGTACCATAATTTTTGTAACACATGATCAAATGGAAGCTATGACTTTAGCCACATCAATTGCTGTGATGAATAAAGGAGTAATTGAACAGTTAGCAAAACCAATGGAAATATATAAAAATCCAAAATCTCTTTTTGTTGCAAAATTTGTAGGAAGTCCCCAAATGAACACTGTAGATTTCAATGATGGTGAGCAATTAGCCCTAAGTTTATTAAGCAAAACAAATTTTGAAAAAAATAATGTTAAAACATTAGGCATAAGACCAGAGTCAATAAAATTAACATTAAAAGATAATGGAGATATTAATGGTACAATTGAAACTATTCAGCCTACTGGAGCAGATTGGATAGTAGGACTTAATATTTCAGGTAAATCAATATTTGCAATTAGTTCAGACCAACCTCCTGGAAATGAAAATGATACAATTGGTTTATCTTTTAAATTAGATGGTTTGCACGCATTTGATACAAATGATCTCAAACTAGAAGTAGACTAGAATTCAGAGAGATAAAATAAAAAAAATTTACTTATTAATCTTGTTCAATTATAAATATTAGCATAAATACTCATGAAAATAACTCATGCCCTCGTGGTGAAATTGGTAGACACAAAGGACTTAAAAAACATAGGGTTGAGATATTTTATAGTCTCACACAGTCTCATACAGTCTTAAATCCCATTAAATCCTACATTTTAAAAAAACGTTTAATTATTTTATTGGAAAATATGATTAATAAATTCTCTCAAACTAGAACTAGACTAGAACCTGGAGAGATGAAATAATATAAAAAAAATGAGTGAAAATTCAAATGAAAACTGGTTAAAAACTATTTTTTGGGGCAACCAGTTTTTTGGATTTATAATAACAGCCATAGTTATGGGTCTAATGTGGTTGTTCTTTAGCTCAATATTTTCTTTTATTTTTTTAACTCCACTTGCCAATTTAAAATATATTGGTGATATTACTGTACTAAAAATATTTATTTTTTTTGTTGTTTGTTCAACGATATATAGTCTAGTTGTTGATAAAAAAAAAAGTCGAATTAAAAAAAAAAAATAAGGAAATAATATTTATTAATCGAATGAAAAAAGTTTTAATTTTAATAATTTTAAGTTTATTTAGTTTTAACCTTTCTTACGCTATAGAAAGAGGTTTTCTACCTGTAGCAAAAGTAAGTAGTGAATTGTATTTGTTAGATTACAAGTCAATTAAAGCTGGAGATAATGATAAGATAAAATATATTCAACTTATTTCTTTTAAAAAAGAACAGGAAACATCTAATGGAAAAAAATACTATTCTATTCAGATGTATATGGAAGCTAAATGTGCTTTAAATATGATTAAGCCTTATATACTACAATACTACGACGTAAAAATGGAAGATGGAAATGTTATGAAAGGCAATATTGTAAGAACAGCAGATTTTGCTGGTGATTGGATTACACCTAAAAAAGGAACTGCCTATGATGTTGTTATGAAAGAGGCATGTCAAACATGGTTATTAGAAAAACGAAAAACCATTTCTTTAGAAGATTATAATTCATTTCTTTCAACTGCGGATAAAATTAAAGAATTCACAAAAAGAAAAAAACTATTAGACTCAGGACAGATAACGCAAAAAGAATTCGATGAATGGCTTAAAAATTTAAAAAAAAATTAATATGAAAATAATTATTATAATTTTCTTAATAAAATGAAAAAAGTTTTCTTTATAATTTTTGTATGCTTCATTAGTATTGATCTTGCTAATGCTGATAGATTAGGTTTTAACTTGAAAAGAGTAGATTTTAATTTTGACTGCAACTTAGATACTAATATGTTGAAAAAAGCAGGATACCCTGAAAATAGCGTCAAATCATTAAAAAATAGTTTTGAAAAAGAAAAAATAGGCTATAAAAAATTTGTATTACCTGAAAATGAAGAATTACTATTAAGTATTTACTATAATACATCTAATCAAATATATAGCGGCCCAATGTCTACTGTTTTGTTTAGTTATGATCAAAACGGTCAAAAAGTATACACTTCATATAATCATGGCGGAGGTATGTTGTTTGAATATAAAATTTCAGAACTTGATCAAGGAGAAATGTTTTTAATGTATCAAAGTTATACATTGGATAAAACAAATCATCAAAGGTTTGATAAAAAAAAAGATGAAGCTTTTAAACTCCCAGACGAAGATTTCGTTATTAATCTTAAATCTTTAACAAAGGAATATGACGAATTTGCAAAACAAAATTCTTTTAAAACTAATCTAACACTCCCTTATATTTGTAAGGTAATTTAAGATAAAAACTTATTGGATTTTATGGGACAACTAGAACTAGACTAGAACCTGAGGAGATAAAATAAAAAAAATTTACTTATTAATCTTGTTCAATTATAAATATTAGCATAAATACTCATGAAAATAACTCATGCCCTCGTGGTGAAATTGGTAGACACAAAGGACTTAAAATCCTTGCCATTTATGGAGTGCCAGTTCGAGTCTGGCCGAGGGCACCATTAAATGATCAAACCACATATTCTTTTTGATAATACAAAACAGTCAAAAAAGATTAAAAATTATTTAAATGAAAATATTAAAAATGTTTCTCTTAATAGATGCAATTTAATAATTGTTATTGGGGGAGATGGCTTTATGCTCTCCTCATTAAAAAAATACAATAAGTATAAAAAACCTTTTTATGGAATTAATGCTGGTAGTTATGGTTTTTTAATGAATAAATTTTCTTCAAAAAATACGATAAGAAATTTATCTAAAGCAAAACAAGTTTCAATTTCACCTTTAGAGATGAGTGTAAAGAATAAATTTAATAAAACCAAAAAGTCCATTGCTATCAATGAAGTCTCAATTTTAAGACAAAGCAGACAAACAGCATCACTTGAAATTTCTAACGGTTCACAAAAAATTATTAAAAAATTAGTTTCTGATGGTGTATTGGTATCAACACCTGCAGGAAGTACTGCATATAATATGTCAGTTTATGGACCAATATTAAATTTAGACTCTAAAAAACTATCCATCAGACCGATCAGTGCTTTTAGACCTAGAAGATGGAAGGGAAGAATTGTGAGTGATACATCAAAAATTACAATTAAAAATCTAAATATTAATAAAAGACCAATAAGTGCGGTTGCTGACAATTACGAAGTTAGAAATGCAAAGACTATATCAATTAGTACAAATAAAAGAGTAAAGTTTAATCTTTTGTATGATTCAAACAGAAGTCTTCAAAAAAAAATAAAAATAGAGCAAATCAGAAAAGAAACTAATTAATGATTAATAAAAATTTTGGGTTTGGTACTCAAATTAGAAAATCTCCATATTTTGATGCAACAGTAAGGTGGGGTGCAAAAGGTTTTTCAGTTTATAACCATATGTACATACCTCGAGATTTTGGAGATCCAGAACAGAATTTTTGGAATCTTATACAAACAGCAATTCTTTGTGATGTAGCTGTTGAAAGACAAGTAGAAATTACTGGACCAGATGCTTATAAATTTATTCAATTATTAACACCGAGAGATTTATCAAAATTATCAATCGGCCAGTGCAAATATGTTTTAATTACAAACTCAGAAGGTGGGATTTTAAATGATCCTGTGCTTTTAAGACTAGGAAAAAATCATTTTTGGTTATCTTTAGGAGATAGCGATATATTGTTATGGGCACAAGGGGTTGCAATTAATTCAGGATTAGATGTTAAAATTACAGAGCCTGATGTTTCTCCACTTCAGTTACAAGGGCCAAAGTCAGCTGAAATTATGATAAAATTATTTGGAGATACAATAAAAGATTTAAAGTATTATTGGTTTAAAGAATTAAAATTAGATGGAATTCCACTAATAGTATCTAGAACTGGTTGGTCAAGTGAATTTGGTTATGAATTATTTTTGAGAGATGGATCAAAAGGTGACGATCTTTACGAAAAAATAATGGAGGCAGGAAAAGATTTTGGGATTAAACCAGGTCATACATCTTCAATAAGAAGAATAGAAGGTGGTATGCTATCTTATCATGCAGATGCTGATATAAATACAAATCCATTTGAATTAGGTTTAGATCGTTTAGTTAACTTAGATAGTGATATAAATTTTATAGGAAAGAAAGCACTTAAAAGAATCAAGAATAATGGAATAAAAAGATTACAAATAGGTTTAGAAATTAAATGTGAGAGGTTAAGTGGTCCAAATACAAAATTCTGGTCATTAAAAGCCAATAATAAAATAATTGGAAAAGTAACTTCAGCAGTATATTCACCACGTTTAAAAAAAAATATTGCTCTTGCGTTAGTAGATATTGATTACTCAAAAATTGGCTTAGAAATGGAAGTTCTAATTGATGATAAAAGTTTTAAATGTGAGATTATTGAGAAACCATTTTTTGATCCAAAAAAACTAATTACTTCAAAATCATTAAAGTAGAAATGGTGCCCCCGCACGGACTCGAACCGCGGACCTATTGATTACAAATCAATTGCTCTACCAACTGAGCTACAAGGGCGTTGAGGGTTTTGTAATATCATTTAATATATTATCAAGAAATTATTTTTGTTGATTTATATAGTGAAAAACAATTGCTGCACTATTAGAAATGTTTAAACTCTCAACATTTTTATTTATATTAATTTTTACTGAAAAGTCAGTGTATTTTTCTGTATGTTTTTTTAAACCATATCCTTCAGAACCAAATAATAAAATGTTATTTCCAGTCCATTTAATTTGAGTAAAATCTTTATCACTATTTGCAGCAAAACCATAAACCCAAAAGTTTTTATCTCTAAGATATTTTAAAGTTGTGTTTATATTTGATACTTGAAAAATATTTAGATTTTCAACACAACCACTTGCTGATTTATACAATACTTTACTTTCACTTGGAAAATGCCTTTCTTTTACAATTAAGCCATCTATATCAAATGAGGCTGCACTTCTTATCAAAGAACCAATATTTCTTGGGTCTGTAACTTCATCCAAACATACAAAAGTTAAATTAGTTTTATTTTTTATAAATTCTTTTAACTCTATATTTTCCAAATGTTCTATTTCTGCTACATATCCTTGATGAAGAATATCATCACTTCGGCAGTATTTATCTAATTCTTTTTTGGTTTTAAAAAAAACTTTTATATCTTTTAATAAATTTTTATTAGGATTTTGTTTATGTATATTTTTTTTACTATCTTCAGTTAAAAAAATTTTTAAAACTCTTCTTTTAGGGTTTTTCAATGCACTTATCACTGCATGACGTCCAGCAATAAAAAAGGATGATTTTTGAGTCATAATTTATGATTTTACTTGGTTTTTATACTATTTTTCCTGAAATTCACGTATTGCATTTGTACAATAAAAATATATAAAACGCATGTTGTTTAAAGCTTTATTGAACATGGGGACGCTTCCCCTACTATTTGGGAGGGGTACCAAAGCGGTCAAATGGGGCGGGCTGTAAACCCGTTGACTTCGGTCTTCGAAGGTTCGAATCCTTCCCCCTCCACCATTCAATTAATTTGAACAATTTTGGAGTGCGCACTTGGGTATGCGGGTGTAGTTCAGTGGTAGAACACTAGCCTTCCAAGCTGGTTGCGTGAGTTCGATTCTCATCACCCGCTCCAAAAATATAAATAAACATAAAGTGAGGAAAAAAAGTAATGTCGAAGGAAAAATTTGTAAGAAATAAACCGCATTGTAATATTGGTACAATCGGACATGTTGATCATGGAAAAACAACTTTAACAGCTGCTATCACAAAAGTGTTATCAGAAGGTGGTGGAGCAAATTTTGTTGCATATGATCAAATTGATAAAGCACCTGAGGAAAAAGAGAGAGGTATAACTATATCAACAGCTCACGTGGAATACGAAACTGAAAAAAGACATTACGCTCACGTTGACTGCCCTGGTCACGCAGATTATGTAAAAAATATGATTACAGGTGCTGCACAAATGGATGGAGCTATTTTAGTTGTTAACGCTGCTGATGGACCTATGCCGCAGACAAGAGAACATATTCTACTTGCTCGTCAAGTAGGTGTTCCTGCAATTGTAGTTTATCTTAATAAAGTAGATCAAGTTGATGATAAAGAAATGATAGACTTGGTTGAAGAAGAAATTAAAGATCTTTTAACATCTTATAAATTCCCAGGTGACAAAACTCCTATTATTAAAGGTTCAGCTTTGGCAGCTGTAGAAGGAAGAGATGATGAAATTGGGAAAAATTCAATTATGGAATTGATGAAATCTGTTGACGAATTCATTCCTCAGCCTGATAGACCCAAAGATAAAGATTTTTTAATGCCAGTTGAAGATGTTTTTTCTATCTCAGGAAGAGGTACTGTAGTAACTGGCAGAGTTGAGTCTGGAGTAATTAAGACTGGAGAGGAAATAGAAATAGTTGGTATTAGAGAAACAAAAAAATCAGTATGTACTGGAGTAGAGATGTTTCGAAAATTATTAGATTCAGGCGAAGCTGGAGATAATATAGGCGCATTATTGAGAGGGGTTGAAAGAACTGATGTTGAAAGAGGCCAAGTTTTATGTAAACCTGGATCAATTAAACCTCATACTAAATTTGAGGCCCAGGCATATGTCTTGAAAAAAGAGGAGGGTGGAAGACATACTCCTTTTTTTACTAAATATAGACCTCAATTTTACTTCAGAACAACTGATGTAACTGGGGAAGTTGAATTACCAGCAGGAACTGAAATGGTAATGCCAGGTGATGATGCTAAATTTACAGTAAAATTAATTACACCTATAGCAATGGATGAGAAATTAAATTTTGCTATTAGAGAGGGTGGTAGAACAGTAGGAGCTGGAGTAGTAACAAAAATTATAGAGTAAACTCAATAGGAGTGTAGCTCAATTGGTAGAGCGCCGGTCTCCAAAACCGGAGGTTGGGGGTTCGATTCCCTTCGCTCCTGCCAAAAGTTATAATTAATATATGAAAAATCCTTTAAAATTTATTCAAGATGTTAAACAAGAAGCTTTTAAGGTAACATGGCCAACAGCAAAAGAGACAATTCAGGGAGCACTGATGGTTTTTGCAATGGCTGTTTTAGCTTCAATATTTTTTCTATTACTTGATCAAATTTTGAAGTTTCTTTTAGAAATTATATTAAAGGTGAGTATTTAATGAAAAATTGGTACATAGTTCAATCACATTCTAGCTTTGAAAATAAAGTTGCTCAATTGATAAAAGAGGAAGCAGAAAAAGCAGAGATTTCAGATAAAATTGAGGAAATAATAGTTCCAACTCACGATGTAACTGAGGTAAAAAGAGGAAAAAGAGTTCAAAGGAAAAAAAAATACTTTCCAGGGTATATTTTAATTAAAAGTGAAATGGATAACAATATTTATCACATGATAAAAAATTTGAAAAAGGTAAGTGGTTTTCTTGGGTCCAAGGGAGCGCCGATACCTGTTTCTGATAAAGAGATTGAAAAAATTTTAGGTCAAATTAAAGATGGGGTGGCTCAGCCTAAATCTGGGATTGAATATAATGTGGGTGAAAAAGTTCAAGTAATTGACGGACCTTTTGCGTCTTTCAGTGGTTTAGTTGAGGATATAGATGAAGAAAAATTAAGATTAAAAGTTTCAGTATCTATATTTGGGCGTCCAACACCAGTAGATTTAGAATACAACCAGGTAGAAAAGGTAAGTTAATGGCAAAAAAAGAAATTACTGGATATATAAAGTTACAAATAAAAGGTGGCCAGGCAAATCCTGCCCCACCTGTGGGACCAGCTCTTGGTCAAAGAGGTATTAATATAATGGAATTTTGTAAAGCTTTTAACGATAAAACTAAAGCTTTTGCTGGTAAACCAGTACCTGTAATAATTACAGTTTATAAAGATAAGAAATTTGATTTTGTTATAAAGTCTCCACCTGCATCACATTTTATCAAAGAGGCAATGAAATTAAAAAGTGGATCAAAAGAGCCAGGGAGAAATATAATAGGTTCAATTTCAAAACAACAATTAAAGGATATTGCTGAAAAAAAAATGGAAGACCTAAACGCACATGATTTAGATGAGGCGGCAAAAATAATTGCAGGATCTGCTAGGTCAATGGGAATAGAGGTTAAAGAGTAATGAAATCAAAAAGATATAAGAAACTTCCTGAAAACACCAAGGAACTACAAGCCAACACAATTGATAAGATATTAAATTTAATAAAAACTAATTGTACAACGAAATTTGATGAGTCAATTGATTTAAGTTTGAGGATTAATAATAAACAAAAAAAAAATGAGGTAAATTTAAGAACTGTAGTAAATTTGCCAGGAGGTACAGGTAAATCTGTTAAAGTGGCAGTAGTTTGTGAAGAGTCAAAAATTAACGAAGCAAAAGAGGCCAATGCTGATTTATTTGGAGGTGATGAATTTATTGAAAAAATTAAAAATGGAAGTTTAGATTTTGAAAAACTTATATGTACACCATCAATGATGATTAAATTATCTAAATTAGGTAAAGTTTTAGGTCCAAAAGGCTTAATGCCAAATCCTAAATTAGGAAGCGTGACTAACGATATTAAAAAAGCTGTAAATGATGCTAAAGCAGGTCAAATTGAGATAAGAAACGACAAAGATGGAAATATTGGTTTAAGCATTGGAAAAAAATCATTTGATGACGGAAAACTAGTAAAAAATTATAATGCAGTAATCGATGCACTTGAAAAAGAGAAGTCAAACCTAGTAATAAAGGGAGATTTAATTAAACAAATTTTTATAACCTCAACTATGGGCGTAGCTTATAAAATAAAATTGGATAAGAGTTTTTAATTATGATGAACAAAGAACTAAAAAAGAAATATATAAATGATATGTCAACTCAGTTTGATAAATCTGAGGCTGTAATTGTTACTCACTATCAAGGATTAAATGTTAATCAATTGGATGATTTGAGAAAAAAAATGAGAGAGCACGGTATTAAATTCAAAATAACTAATAACAGAATTACTAAACTAGCTTTAGAGAAAACTAAATGTAAAGATCTTTCAAACTTATTCTCTGGACCAACTGCTGTTGCCCTATCAGAGGATGCAATAACATCAGCAAAAATTTTAACCAAATTTTCAAAAGAAAATGAAAATTTAAAAATTTTAGGTGGAATCATGGGAACTGACATTTTAGACGTTGCAGGTGTTAAAAATGTAGCAACCCTACCTTCTATGGATGAGGCTAGAGCCAAAATAGTAGGTATTTTAAGGTCTCCAGCACAAAAAATTGCAAGTATTTTACTTGCACCAGCTTCAAAAATCGCTATTTTAGCGCTCGAAAAATCAAAAAAATAACTAGGACAAAAAATTACTATGGCTGACTTAAATAAAATTATAGAGGATTTATCAAGCTTAACTGTTGTAGAAGCAGCAGAGCTTTCAAAACAACTTGAGGAAAAATGGGGTGTAACAGCTGCTGCTGCAGTTGCTGCTGCTCCTGTTGCTGCAGGTGGAGATGCACCAGCGGAAGATAAAGACGATTTTACTATCATGCTTACTGCTGCTGGAGATAAAAAAATTAATGTAATAAAAGAAGTAAGAGCTGTTACTGAATTAGGATTAAAAGAGGCAAAAGATTTAGTCGAGGGTGCACCTAAAGAAGTCAAGTCTGGTGTCAACAAAAAAGAGGCTGAAGAAATAAAAGCTAAATTAGAAGCTGCAGGCGCAACAGTAGAACTTAAGTAAACAATAAAGAAAGAATTTAACTACTAGGTATTATTGCTTAGTAGTTTTTAGATATGCAATTATCTTTTACAGAAAAAAAAAATATTCGAAAAAGTTTTGGTAAGCTTAAAGAAAGTTTATCAATCCCAAACTTGATAGAAGTTCAAAAAAATTCATATAAAGAGTTAACTGAATTTAAAGAAAACGTTGATCAACACTTAGTTAAAGGATTTCATAGAGTATTTAAAAGTATTTTTCCAATAGAGGATTTAAATGATAAGGCTACTTTAGAATATGTTTCTTATAGACTAGAAAAACCAAAATTTGATGTTGATGAATGTATTACAAGAGGTCTTACATATTCTGCTGCATTAAAATGTACATTAAGATTAGTTGTTTATGAGATAGACCAAGAGAATAATACAAAGGATATATTATCTGCAAAGGAACAAGAGGTTTACATGGGAGAAGTTCCAATGATGACTAACAGTGGTACATTTATAACAAATGGTGTTCAAAGAGTTGTTGTTAACCAAATGCATAGAAGTCCTGGAGTATTTTTTGATCATGATAAAGGAAAATCTCATGCAAGCGGTAAGTTATTATTTAATTGTAGGGTTATACCCAATAGAGGCTCTTGGTTGGATTTTGAATTTGATGTGAAAGATTTTTTATATTTTAGAATAGATAGAAAGAAAAAAATATTTGTATCTACATTGCTTCAAGCGTTAGGATATTCAAAAACTGACATCGTAAATGAATTTTATGAAAAAGAAACATTCTATTATGACCAAAATGAAAAGAAATGGAAATGTAAATTTGATCCCGAAAACTATAAAGCAAAAAACTTTTCAGAGGAAGTAATAGACGCAAATACAAATAAAACACTTATAAAGGTTGGTGAACAAATTAATTTTTTGGTTGCAAAAAAACTACAGAAAGAGGGGTTAAAAGACATACTTGTTGCAAACGAATCTCTTTACGGTAAGTTTTTACATGAGGATGTAAGTGTTGGTGATGAAACATTTAAAATAGGTACGGAATTAAATGAAACAATTATACAAAAAATAATTGATGGAAATATTAATTCAATTAATTTGTCAAAAACAAACTCGATATCAAAAGGACCTTACCTTCTTCAGACTATTCTAAATGATAAAAATGATACTAAAAATGATGCAATTACTGAAATTTATAAAATCTTAAGACCTGGAGAGCCTCCTACAATAGAAATAGCATCACAAATATTTAATAATTTATTTTTTAGCTCAGATAGATACGATCTTTCAGATGTTGGTAGAGTAAAGATGAACTCAAGACTAGATTTGAACTGTTCGGATAAAATAACTATTTTGAGAAACGACGATATTTTAGCAATTATAAAAAAAATGTTAGATCTCAGAGATGGAAAGGATGAGGTTGATGATATAGATCATTTAGGAAATAGAAGAGTTAGGTCAGTTGGTGAATTAGTTGAAAATCAAGCAAGAATTGGTGTTTATAGAATGGAAAGAGCTATAAAAGAAAAGATGACAACATTAGATGTGGAGTCTGCCATGCCGCAGGATTTAATTAACGCAAAACCTTTGACAATTTCCTTGAAGGATTTTTTTGCAACTTCTCAACTTTCACAGTTCATGGACCAAACTAACCCATTATCTGAAATTACACATAAAAGAAGAGTTTCGGCTCTTGGACCTGGAGGCCTTACTAGAGAAAGAGCTGGTTTTGAGGTAAGAGATGTTCATCCAACTCATTATGGTCGTATATGTCCAATAGAGACCCCGGAGGGGCCAAACATTGGATTAATAAACAGTTTATCCACATACTCTAAAATTAACAAATATGGTTTTATTGAAAGTCCTTATAAGAAAGTAGAAAACGGCGTTGTACAGGATAAAATTGAATACCTTTCAGCAATGGAGGAAACTAAATTTACAATAGCACAAGCTAACTCTGTTTTAGACAAGAATGGTAAATTTGTAGAAGAGTTAGTGTCAAGTAGAGCCAATTTAGATTTTATTTTATCTAGACCTGAAAATATCGATTACATTGACGTTTCACCAAAACAATTAGTTTCAGTTGCAGCTTCACTTATACCATTTTTAGAAAATGACGATGCTAACCGAGCATTAATGGGCTCAAATATGATGAGACAAGCGGTGCCGTTACTTAAACCCGAAGCACCTTTAGTAGGAACTGGTATCGAAAGTGATGTTGCATTGGACTCAGGAGTAACTATTGTTGCAAAAAGGGATGGTATTGTTGATAAAATTGATGGAAAAAGAATAGTTATAAAAGCATCAAATGAAAAGGATTATTCACAATCTGGTGTAGATATATATAATCTTCAAAAGTTTAAAAGGTCGAACCAAAACACGTGTATTAACCAAAAGCCTTTAGTAAGAGTAGGAGATAAGGTTAAATCGGGAGATATAATTGCTGATGGACCATCAACAAAAACTGGTGAATTAGCACTTGGAAAAAATGTTACTGTAGCGTTCATGCCATGGCAAGGATATAATTTTGAGGACTCTATATTAATATCTGAAAGATGTGTAACAGATGACGTATTTACTTCCATTCACATAGAAGAATATGAAGTTATGGCTAGGGATACAAAATTAGGTGAGGAAGATATTACAAGAGATATTCCAAACATCAATGAGGAAGCATTAAAAAATCTTGATGAGTCTGGAATAGTTTATATTGGTGCAGAAGTAAAACCAGGCGATATACTCGTTGGAAAAGTAACGCCAAAGGGAGATTCTGCCTCAGGTCCAGAAGAAAAATTATTAAGATCAATTTTTGGAGAAAAAGCAATCGATGTTACCGATACTTCACTAAAAATGCCTAGTGGTAGTGGAGGAATTGTTGTTGATGTAAGAGTATTCAATAGACATGGAATTGAAAAGGATGAAAGATCTATAACAATAGAAAGAGCAGAAATTGAAAGTGTACAACAAGATAAGAATGTAGAGGAAGAAATTTTAGAGAGAAGTATTAAACAAAGAGCTTCCTCAATATTATCTAATACAAAATTGATAAAAAAAATTAAGAATAATGAGATAGGTTCTGTATTAAGTGAAGAAATAATATTTGAAATACCAGTAACAGATTTATTTAAAATTTCTGTTGATGATGCAAAAAAGACAGAGGCATTACTTCAACTTAGATCACAATATGATAATGCTAAACAAGACATACAAGACAGGTTTGAAGATAAAGTTTTAAAAATTAGACAGGGCGATGATCTTTTACCTAGTGTTATGAAAATGGTAAAGGTTTTTGTTGCTATTAAAAGACGATTAAGACCTGGTGATAAAATGTCAGGACGACATGGAAATAAAGGTGTTGTAAGTAAAATAGTTCCAGTTGAAGATATGCCATATAGAGAGAATGGTAAACCAGTTGATATAGTTTTAAATCCATTGGGTGTTCCTAGCAGGATGAATGTGGGTCAAATACTCGAAACACACCTAGGTTGGTCTTGTAAAGAACTTGGTGATCAACTGACAGATTTAATAAATCAAAATCAGAAAAAAATTGAAAAAGATGAAAAGATATCAAAATTTTTGAAATCTGTTTATGGTGACGAGATTTATAAAGAAAATATTGATAGTCTTTCAAATACTGAATTTAGTGATCTGTGCCAAAATATTAAAGATGGAGTTCCAATATCAACTCCAGTTTTTGATGGAGCTAAAGAAAAAGACGTAACAAAAATGTTGGAGCTTGCTAATCTTCCAAATTCCGGTCAAACAATGTTATGGGATGGACGAACTGGAGAAAAATTTGATAGGCCAGTGACAGTTGGAATTATTTACATGCTCAAACTACATCATTTGGTGGAGGATAAAATTCATGCAAGATCAACAGGACCATATAGTTTAGTAACACAACAACCACTTGGAGGAAAAGCGCAACTAGGGGGACAAAGGTTTGGAGAAATGGAAGTTTGGGCTTTAGAAGCTTACGGAGCATCATATACTTTGCAAGAAATTTTAACTGTAAAATCAGATGATGTTGCTGGAAGAGTAAAAGTATATGAAACAATAGTTAAAGGTGAAGAAAACTTTGAATCTGGAATACCCGAGTCATTCAATGTTTTGGTAAAAGAAATAAAATCTTTAGCTCTAAATGTGGAGTTAAATTAATATGAGTAAAGAACTATCTGATTTATTTAAATCTTCAGAAATATCTGAAACACAAAATTTCAATAGTATTAAGATTACTTTAGCAAGTCCTGAAAAAATAAAATCATGGACATTCGGTGAAATAAAAAAGCCAGAAACAATAAACTATAGAACATTTAGACCAGAAAAAGACGGACTTTTCTGCGCAAGAATTTTTGGTCCAATAAAAGATTATGAATGTTTATGTGGAAAATATAAAAGAATGAAGTTTAGAGGAATAATCTGCGAAAAATGTGGAGTTGAGGTTACTAAATCTAATGTTCGAAGAGAAAGGATGGGTCATATAAATTTAGCGACACCTGTTGCTCACATATGGTTTTTAAAATCTCTTCCTAGCAGAATATCATTAGTGGTTGATATGAAACTAAAAGAAGTTGAGAGAGTTTTATATTTTGAAAACTTTATAGTAATTGAGCCAGGATTAACAAATTTAAAGAAAAACCAACTATTAGGAGAAGAAGAGTTAATAAAATACCAAGATGAATACGGCGAGGAAGCCTTTACCGCAGGTATAGGAGCGGAAGCTATCCTTGAAATTCTCAAATCGATAAATTTAGAAGATGAGAGAGAGTCTTTAATAAAAAGTATTAAAGAGACCAAATCAAAAGTTTCTGAGGAAAGATCAATAAAAAGACTAAAACTAATTGAGTCATTCATAGAAACTGGAAATAAACCTGAGTGGATGATTTTAACTACTGTCCCTGTAATACCGCCAGAATTAAGACCACTTGTCCCTTTAGATGGAGGTAGGTTTGCAACATCTGATTTAAATGATCTGTATAGAAGAGTAATTAATAGAAATAACAGACTTAAAAGACTAATAGATTTAAAAGCTCCTGATATAATAGTTAGAAATGAGAAAAGAATGCTTCAAGAGTCTGTTGATGCACTATTTGATAATGGTAGAAGAGGAAGAGTTATAACTGGCACAGGTAAGAGACCGTTAAAATCTCTTGCAGAGATGCTCAAAGGTAAACAAGGTAGATTTCGACAAAACTTACTTGGTAAAAGAGTAGATTACTCAGGAAGATCTGTAATCGTAGTTGGACCTGATCTAAAATTACATGAGTGTGGTTTACCAAAAAAAATGGCATTAGAGCTTTTCAAACCTTTTTTATATGCCAGATTAAACAAACTTGGTCTTGCATCTACTATCAAACAAGCAAAGAAATTAGTTGAAAGAGAGAGAAATGAAGTCTGGGATGCTTTAGAATTAATAGTTAGAGAGCATCCTGTAATATTAAATAGGGCACCAACACTTCATAGACTAGGTGTACAAGCATTTGAACCTAAACTCATTGAAGGAAATGCTATAGAATTACACCCTCTTACCTGTGCAGCATTTAATGCGGATTTTGATGGTGATCAGATGGCTGTTCATGTACCTTTGAGTCTAGAAGCACAGTTGGAGGCAAGAGTGCTAATGATGTCTACAAATAATATCCTAAGCCCATCTAATGGAAAGCCGATAATTGTACCGAGTCAAGACATGATCCTGGGTATTTATTATTTATCTCAACCTCCAATTCAAACAGATAAAGTAGAAGGTTATTTTGTAAACACTACAGAAATTGAACATGCTTTAGAAACTGGACAAATTAAAGTTCATTCAAGAATAGTTTCTAGATTTGAAACAGTTGATGAAAAAGGGGATAAAAAGTTTGAAAAGCACATAAGTACAGCAGGAAGATTCTTGTTATCAAACCTAATTCCTAAAAATGTTAACAATAAATTTTCTTTAGTTGATAGATTGCTTCCAAAAAAAATTGTATCTGAAGTAATAGATCATGTGTTTAGATTCTCAGGTCAAAAAAGTACAGTCATATTTTGTGATAAATTAAAAGATCTTGGATTTAAACATGCATTTAAAGCAGGAATATCATTTGGTAAAGATGATTTAGTTATACCTGATAATAAGCAACAGTTAATTGACGAAACCAAGAAGCTGATAGCAGATTATGAGGGTCAATATGCTGAAGGACTCATCACTAGAGGAGAAAAATACAATAAGGTTATAGATGCATGGTCAAAATGTACTGATCGAGTTGCTTCTGAAATGATGAAAAGAATTTCAGCAACTGAAGTTACTAATGAGGGTTTAAAAATAAACTCAGTTTTTATGATGGCAGACAGTGGTGCTAGGGGTTCCGCAGCACAAATGAAACAGCTTGCTGGTATGAGAGGATTAATTGCAAAGCCATCAGGAGAAATTATTGAAACGCCAATTACATCAAATTTTAAAGAAGGTCTTACAGCTTTAGAATATTTTAATTCAACTCATGGAGCAAGGAAGGGGCTGGCAGATACTGCACTTAAAACAGCAAGCTCAGGATATTTGACTAGAAGATTATGTGATGTTGCCCAGGATTTAACAATCACTAAACCTAAATGTGACATGAAGTGTGGTTCAATAAAACTTACAGAAGTTCTAGAGGGTGGTAATATTATGGTAAGTCTATCTGAAAGAGCTTTAGGAAGAGTTGCTGCAAAAGAAATAAAAAATCCATTAACAGGTGTTGTTTTAATAAAAAAAGATGAAATGATTGATGAAGCAGGATGTGAGAAAATTGATGCAGCTGGAGTTAAAAGTATAAATGTATATTCAGTAATGACATGTGGGGCAAAAGAAGGTGTGTGTGCAACTTCATATGGAAGAGATTTATCTAGAGGAAAAATGGTACATGTAGGAGAAGCTATTGGAATGATATCTGCACAATCAATTGGAGAACCAGGAACCCAATTAACAATTAGAACTTTTCACGTTGGGGGTACAGCATCTGTAAAACAAGAGTCACAAATTGTGTCAAATTCCGAAGGTACTCTTAAAATTGTTAACACTAACTTAATTAAAGATTCTAAAAATAATCAAATTGTAATGGGTAGAAATACTGAGATATCAATTGAGGATGATAATGGACTTCAAGTTGCTTCATACAAAGTTCCTTATGGATCAAAACTATTTTTTGAAAATGACCAAAAAGTTAAAAAAGGTGCAAAAATTTGTGAATGGGATCCATACACAACACCAGTTATTGCTGAAAAAGATGGTATAGCGAATTATGTTGACTTAATTGATGGAGTCTCAATTGCTGAAACTGTTGATGATGCTACAGGTATTTCCACTAAAGCTGTTGTAGATTGGAAAACACAATCAAAAAATACAGATCTAAAACCTAGAATTACACTAAGAGATGAAAAAGGAAATGTAATTAAGAAAGCTGATGATAATGAGGCAAGATATTATTTAGTACCTGACTCAATTTTATCAGTCAAAGATGGACAAAAAATTTCAGCAGGTGATGTAATAGCCAGACTACCAAAAGAGACAACTAAAACAAAAGATATTACAGGTGGATTACCAAGAGTTGCTGAATTGTTTGAGGCAAGAAAAGCTAAGGATAGCGCAATAATTGCTGAAAATGATGGTAAAGTTATATTTGGTAAGGAGGTTAGAGGGAAACAAAGAGTAACAATTGAATCAGATAAAGGAGAAACGTCTAGTTATTTAATTCCCAAAGGTAAACATATAAATTTTAATCAAGGTGAAAAAATCAAAAAAGGAGAATATCTATTAGATGGTCAACCATTACCACACGATATTCTGAGAATTTTGGGTATTGAAGAGTTAACAGAATATTTTGTTAATCAGGTTCAAGATGTTTATAGATTACAAGGTGTAATTATAAATGATAAACATATTGAAGTTATTTTAAGACAAATGCTTAAAAAAATTGAGGTAAAAGATTCTGGAGATAGTAAACTGTTACCTGGAGAGATTATTGATAGAATAAAATTTGAATTCATGAACGAGGAATTAAAAAAAGAAGGCAAAAATCCCGCTATAGGCGAGAGAGTATTAATGGGAATAACTAAAGCATCTTTACAAACCGAGTCATTTATTTCTGCAGCATCATTCCAAGAGACTACAAGAGTATTAACTGATGCAGCCATAAAAGGTAAAGTTGATAAACTAACAGGATTGAAAGAAAATGTTATTGTTGGTCGATTAGTACCTGCTGGAACCGGTGCAATTAAAAATTCTTGGAATAAAAAAGCTCTTAATGATGACCAAAAATTTTTATCTGAACAAGAGACCTCTGAGAGCTCGGAAGCCCAAATAAATCAATAATTTTAAGGTCTTTTTAACCTTAATTTAAATTGACAAATACAATTTCTAATGTATTTTGGCCATGTTTTTGGTTGGAATGTAGTGATTAGATCACTAAACGCTGCCACAAATAACATGTCAGTTATTTTCATCAAAAATAAAAAATATTTATAAATTTATGCCAACTATAAACCAGTTAGTAAGAAAAAGTAGAGTGAAGCAAATTACAAGGAATAAAGTTCCAGCTTTACAAAAACAACCTTTGAAGAGAGGCGTTTGTGTAAAGGTTTATACGACAACACCAAAAAAACCAAATTCGGCCTTGAGAAAAGTTGCTAGAGTTAGATTGTCTAATGGTTTTGAGGTAACAGCTTATATACCTGGTGAAGGACATAACCTCCAAGAACACTCAGTTGTTTTGATAAGGGGTGGTAGGGTAAAAGATTTACCAGGAGTTAGATATCATATTTTAAGAGGAAATCTAGACACCCAAGGAGTTGCAAATCGAAAACAAAGACGTTCATTATACGGAACAAAAAAAGGTAAATAAAATATGTCTAGAAAAAGAAAAGCTCCAAAGAAATTGCCAGTTGTTGATCCAAAATATAAATCAACGATAATTCCAAAATTAATTAACTCAATCATGTATGATGGAAAAAAAACAATAGCTGAAAAAATAATTTATGATGCTATTGAGAAAATAAAAAGCAAAACTAAAGATGAGCCTCTTAATGTATTTAATGACGCGATTAATAATATTAGACCAACTGTAGAAGTAAGATCAAGAAGAGTTGGTGGAGCGACTTATCAAGTTCCAGTAGAAGTTAAATCAAAAAGATCCCAGGCCTTAGCTTTAAGATGGCTTGTTGATGCCTCTAGAAAACGAAAAGACAAAAAAATGTCCGATAAAATATTTAATGAAATATTTGAAGCTTATCAAAATAGAGGATCGGCTATTAAAAAAAAGGAAGACACTCATAAAATGGCAGAGTCAAATAAAGCATTTGCACATTTTAGGTGGTAATAAACTATGTCAAGAACACACACATTAGATAAGTATAGAAATATTGGTATAATGGCACATATAGATGCTGGAAAAACCACTACAACTGAGAGAATTTTATATTATACAGGTAAAAGTCATAAAATAGGTGAAGTTCACGATGGTGCAGCAACAATGGACTGGATGGAGCAAGAGCAAGAGAGAGGTATCACAATAACTTCTGCAGCAACGACGTGCTTTTGGAACGATCATCGTATAAATATAATCGATACTCCTGGACATGTTGATTTTACAATTGAAGTTGAAAGATCTTTAAAAGTTCTTGATGGTGCAGTTGCAGTATTTGATGGTGTGGCTGGTGTAGAACCACAATCAGAAACAGTTTGGAGACAAGCTGACAAGTATAAAGTTCCAAGAATATGCTTTGTAAATAAACTAGATAGAACTGGAGCGGATTTTTTCAGATGTGTTGGGATGATTAAAGATCGTTTAGGAGCAAAACCCTTGGTTATGCAAGTTCCAATTGGTACTGAAGCAGCTTTAAAAGGTGTTGTTGATCTCATAAAAATGAAAGCAGTTATATGGAAAAACGAGGATCTTGGAGCCGCATGGGAATTATCTGATATTCCAGAAGATTTAAAAGAAATTTCAGCAAAATATCGTCAAGAATTGGTCGAAACAGCTGTTGAGCAAGATGAAAAACTTATGGAGGAATATCTTGGTGGTAAAGATATTTCCGAGGACGATTTAATTAAATGTGTAAGAAAAGGTTGCCTAGGTTTCGACTTTGTTCCTGTTTTAACTGGATCAGCTTTTAAAAATAAAGGTGTTCAACCACTACTAGACGCTGTTGTAAATTATCTTCCAAGTCCAAAAGATATTGGTTCTATTAAAGGAACAAAACCTGGCTCAGATGATGAGATTGAAATGAAATTTGAGGATAACGCACCATTTTCTGCATTAGCATTTAAAGTTGCGAACGACCCATTTGTTGGTAGTTTGACATTTATTAGAATTTACTCTGGAACAGTAAAATCTGGTACAGGAATATATAATACATCAAAAGACAAAGAGGAAAGGGTTGGCAGAATGCTTCTTATGCACGCCAATTCAAGGGAAGATATTAAAGAGGCAAACGCCGGCGATATTGTAGCTCTTGCAGGATTAAAAAACACAATTACTGGACACACACTTGCTAACAAAGAAACACCAGTTTTATTAGAGCCAATGGAATTTCCTGATCCAGTTATTGAAATTGCGGTAGAGCCAAAAACAAAAGCAGATCAAGAAAAAATGGGTGAAGCTTTAGGAAGATTAGCAAAAGAAGATCCATCTTTTAGAGTTACATCTGATGAAGAGTCAGGACAAACAATCATTAAAGGAATGGGTGAACTTCACTTAGATATAATTGTTGATAGAATGAAAAGAGAATTTAAAGTTGAAGCCAATGTTGGAGCACCACAAGTAGCGTATAGAGAAACCATTTTGTCTCCTGCTGAATATGATTATACCCATAAAAAACAAAGCGGTGGAGCTGGTCAATTTGCGAGAGTTAAATTAACAGTTGAGCCATTAGAACCTGGAAAAGGTAGAGAGATTGAAAGTAAAATCAAAGGTGGAGCAATTCCAAAAGAATTTATACCAGGTGTTGAAAAAGGAGTTGAGACGGTTGCAGATGGAGGTATTTTAGCCGGGTTTCCACTAATTGATTATAAAGTAACGATAGTAGATGGTTTACACCATGATGTAGACTCAAGTGTTTTAGCTTTTGAGTTGGCCTCAAGACAGTGTTTTAAAGAGGCTTGTACCAAAGCAACTTTAAAACTCTTAGAGCCCATAATGAGGGTTGAAGTTGTGACACCCGAAGATTACATGGGTGATGTTATAGGAGACCTAAATAGTAGACGAGGGCAAATAAATACTCAAGAGCAAAGAGGTAATGCAACAGTAATCACTGCAATGGTACCATTAGCAAATATGTTTGGTTATATTAATAATCTAAGATCAATGTCACAAGGTAGAGCTCAGTATTCTATGTTTTTTGATCATTATGATAAAGTTCCTCAAAACGTACAAGACGAGGTTACTAAAAAAACAGGATAATTATGGAAAAGCAAAATATAAGAATTAAACTTAGAGCGTACGACAATAAAGTGCTGGATCAATCTACAGAGGAAATAGTAAATACTGTAAAAAGAACAGGTGCTAATATAAAAGGACCTATACCATTACCAACTAAAAAAGAGAGATATACTGTATTAAGATCTCCACACATTGATAAAAAAAGTAGAGAACAATTTGAAACAAGAACACATAAAAGGTTAATTGATATTATAGAACCAACCCCAGCAACAGTTGAAGCGCTTATGAAATTAGATTTAGCATCAGGTGTAGATGTGGAGATAAAAATATAATGAGTGAAATTGGATTAATTGGAAAAAAAATAGGTATGACAAGAGAGTTTTTTAAATCTGGTCAATCAGTTCCTGTAACAGTTTTAAAGGTAGAAAAAGGAAGAATAGTTCAGTTAATTGATAAAGATAAAAGAGGTTATAATGCAATACAATTAGGTTTTGGTAGAATAAAAACTTCTAAATTGTCAAAATCAATGAAAGGATATTTTTCGAAAAAAAATACGGAAGCAAGAAAAACTTTAAAAGAATTTCGAGTAAAAAATTTAGATCAATATAAAGAGGGAAATGAATTTGGTATAGAAATTTTTAAGGATCTTAAATTTTTGGATGTTAAATCTAAAACAATTGGAAAAGGTTTTGCCGGTGCCATGAAAAGACACAATTTTGGTGGTTTAAGAGCCTCTCACGGTGTTTCAATATCACATAGAGCTCACGGCTCAACTGGACAAAACCAAGATCCAGGAAAAGTATTTAAAGGAAAAAAAATGGCAGGTCACATGGGAGATAAAAATAGATCAATGCAAAATCTTGAAGTTATCAAAACAGATATCGATAATGAACTTATATATTTAAAAGGTTCAATACCTGGTGCAAAAAACTCAGAAGTCTTGCTTAAAAAAGCCGTTAAAAATATAAACAAGCTAACAATATCAGAAAAAATAGAGGCTTTAGAAAAATCAAAAAAAACAAAAGATAAGAAAAAATAATTTATGAAGATTGAAAAAATAAATTTAGAAGGTAAAAAAGCATCTATTGATATATCCGACAAAATAGTTGCAGCTAAAATAAATAATAAACTTGTGAGTAATGTTTTATATAAAACAAATGCCAATTACAAAGGCAGGAAAGCAAAAACTAAACAGAAAAATGAAATAAAAGGGTCAACTTCAAAAATTTATGCCCAAAAAGGTACAGGTAATGCAAGACATGCAAGTAAGAAGGCACCAATATTTGTTGGAGGTGGTGTAGCTCATGGCCCAAAAGGCGAATTAAGTTACAAAAAGAGAAAATTGAACAAAAGTGAA
>CACKIN010000009.1 GCA_902600205.1 uncultured Pelagibacteraceae bacterium
ACATCTTCGTAAGGTAAAATATAATTAATTTGAAAATAATTTTTTTGAATAATTTCCCAGTTTTTAACGAAAATATTATTGTTTAAGTAATTAAAATTATTAGTTTCTAAGTCAACTAAAAGTGGAATAAGTAGGACATCTATTTTTTTCGGTAAAGAAAGAGTTATATTTTTTGAATTTAAAAAATTTATTAACTTTTTTCTATTAAATTCAACCTCCATAATACTTTTATATTTCTTGTTTATAAATTTTTCGTCTAATATTGAAAAATTTTCGACTAATTTTTTAATATCATTAATTGAGGTCTCCAAAATTATATATTGATCTTTTTCCTCGAGTATCATTTGAGAAAGATCATTGAATGCATCTTTAAAACCTCTATCAATAACACTAAGCTTGTTAAAATTAAGATCATATTTTTCCTCTACCTCAATTTCAGAAATAACAAATGTTTTAGCAAAAGATTTATTTGTGGAAAACTCAGTAAAATTCAAGATTAAACTTAAAAAAAATATATATAAATACATAAATATTTTTTTTTTTAAAAAAAACATGACTTTTTTATATGACATCAAATAAATTAACATACAGTAATAGTGGAGTTAACATTTCAAAAGCAGATAGTTTCGTTAAGTTCATAAGTTCGCTATCTAAAAAATCAGGAAAAAGTGGTGATTTTAAGAATATCGGTGGTTTTGGTGCGATCTCCCCAATTCCCAAAAGACTTAAAGAGGCACATATTGTAACCAGTACTGATGGTGTTGGAACAAAGATTGAGATTGCAAATGATCTAAACAAGTTTGATACAATAGGAATTGATCTTGTTGCTATGTGTGTGAATGATCTTCTAGTTCAAGGAGCAAAACCATATTTATTTTTAGATTATATATCTGTAGGCAAAATAAATTTAAGTAAGTTAAAAAATATAGTTAGAGGTATAGTAAAAGGATGTAAAATTTCTGACTGTAAATTAGTCGGTGGTGAAACTGCAGAAATGCCGGGAACTTACACAAAAGATAAATTCGACATTGCAGGATTTGCTGTTGGTCTTGTTGAAAAGAAAAAAATACTCAACAATAAAATAAAAAATAATGATATTATATTAGCAGTACCCTCTAATGGACTTCATTCGAATGGTTTTTCCTTAGTAAGATATCTGTTAAAAAAAAGAAAAATTAATTTTAGAAAAAGTGAATTTCTAAAAGATGAATTAATTAGACCTACTAAAATTTATGTTAAAGAAATTTCAAATATTAATGAGAAAAATTTAATAAATGGTTGTGCCAATATTACTGGTGGTGGTTTAGAAGATAATATTAAAAGAGTAATTCCAAAAAATTTATGTGCAAAAATCAATCTTAATAATATCAAAACATTAAAAATTTTTAAATGGTTACATAAAATGGGTTTAAGTGAGAAAGAAATGTTAAAAACTTTTAATTGTGGTGTGGGCTTTTGTTTGATAGCAAATCCTAAAAATTTAAATTTAATTAGAAAACATTTTGGAGAAAGATTTAAGCCGTACATTATCGGTAAAATAACAAAAAATTCAAAAAAAATTAGTATAAGTGGAAAAATATCCTGGTAAAAAAAAAATTGCAGTATTTATTAGTGGCAGAGGGAGTAATTTAAAATCGTTAATTAAATTTTCTAAAAAGAAAAATTCTTTATTTGAGATTTTGTTGGTTGTTTCAAATAATCTAAAAGCTGGTGGATTAAATTATGCAAAAAAATCAAAAATAAAAAACTTTGGAATCCGATATTCAAATAAGACTAAGTTTGAAAGTCAATCACTTAAATTACTTAAACAATATGATCTTGATTTGCTTTGTTTGGCTGGATTTATGAAAATACTATCGAGCAGCTTTATTAAAAAATTTTCTAAACCTATATTAAATATACACCCATCCCTTTTGCCAAAGTACAAAGGTCTAAATACACATTCAAGAGCTATCAAAAATAAAGAAAAATTTGCAGGAGCATCGGTGCACAAGGTAAATCAAAAATTAGATTCTGGTAAAATAATTTTGCAAAAAAAAGTTAAAATTTTAAAAAAAGACAACGTTAGAAGTTTGAAAAAAAAAGTCCTAAAAATTGAGCATGAAATTTACCCAAAAGCTATTGAAAAATTTTTAACTAATCTTTGAAAAAAAAATCTAATTCTATTTCTGCGTTTTCTATACTATCAGATCCATGAACTGAGTTTTTATCAATTGAAATACCGTATTTTTTTCTTAGTGTGCCTTCCTCAGCTACCTCTGGGTTAGTGGCTCCCATTAACTTCCTATTTTCTAAAACTGCATTACTTCTTTGAAGTTTCATTACAATGATTGGTCCAGATGATAAATATGTACATAAATCATTATAAAATGGTTTAGATTCATGAACTTTATAAAATTTTTCTGCCTCTTCCTTAGAAATATGGATTTTTTTTTCTTGAAGTATTTCAAATCCGTTAATTTTAAATTCATTTTTAATTTTATCCTGTAGATTTCTTTCAACGGCATCTGGTTTAATAATTGACAAAGTTTGTTCGATATTACTCATAATTTTCCTCTATAAATCTATTTAATAATCTTACTCCATACCCCGTTGCTCCACCTGAGTTTAACGCACCAGCATATTTTGAAAAAGCCATACCAGCTATGTCAAGATGCGCCCATGGGGTTTTGTTAATTATGAATCTTTGTAAAAATTGTGCCGCTGTAGTTGAGCCAGCTCCTCCTACATAATTTATATTTTGCATATCAGCTGTTTTTGAGTTCATTAACTTATTGTAATTTTCATGTAATGGCATTCTCCAAACTTTTTCATCTACCTGCTCGCCCGCATCTAAAAGTTGCTTAGATAGTTTTTCATTATTTGACCATAATCCAGCATATTCTGATCCTAGTGCAACAATTATTGCACCTGTCAATGTTGCTAAATCAATAATTAAACTAGGTTTAAATTTTTCCTCCGTATAAGTAAGCGCATCTGCTAATACTAATCTTCCCTCAGCATCAGTATTTAAAACTTCAATCGTTTGTCCGCTGTAAGATTTTACAATATCTCCTGGTCTTTGGGCATTGCTACCTGGCATATTTTCAACTAACCCCACAACTCCAACTGCATTAATTTTAGATTTTCTTAATGCAAGACTCTTCATAAGGCCAACGACTGTTGCTGATCCAGCCATGTCATAAGTCATATCTTCCATAAATTTAGCTGGTTTAAGCGATATGCCGCCAGTATCAAAACACACGCCTTTTCCTACGAAAGCAAGTGGTTTTGTTTTATTCTTGTTTCCGTTCCATTCCATAGTCACTAAGTAAGATCCTCTAATACTTCCCTGTCCAACTCCAAGCAAAGCATTAAAACCTAATTTTTTTAATTTTTTTTGATCATAAACTGTTACTTTTAATCCATATTTTCTTAATTTTGTAATTCTCTTTGCATATTCATCTGGATGAAGAATATTTCCTGGTTCAGAAACTAGATCTCTGGTTAGAATAATACCTTTTAAAAGTGCATCTAATTTTTTTCTGAGTGTATTAGTTTTAATTGAATTAATCCCGACCACATTTAAATTTAACTCTATAGATTTATTTTTTTTATAAGTCCTATATTTTGCAAAATCATATGATTTAAGTTGAGCTCCATGAAGTAACTTTTCCATTTGAATATTCGAAAGATCACTGAAATTATTTTCTATGAAGGAGTTTTCGATTTTATTATTTTTAAGATATAAATATAATTTTGATCCTAATTTTTCATAATCTAAAGAAGTTTTAGATTTTTCACAGTTTACAAACAGGTAAGTCTTATTATTTAAATTTTTAGACAAAAAACTATTTTCTAAGAATAATCTATTGGAAAATACGGATTTATTAAATGATTTAACTATTTTATTTTTAGGATTTTGATCCTTTAAAAGTATAATTTGATTTTCTTTCGCCTGTTTAGGTATTTTTTTTACAAATCTTATATTTAGGTTCATTTTTTTTGAAATTTTTATTTGATATTGTTGTATATTTAATAAAACATAAATTTCAATGAATAAATTAATTTTTCGTAAATTTTCTTTAGATATAGTAAATTTCTTTTTAATCTCCTCTTTTAGCATAACTTTTATTATATGGATAATACAAGCTGTTAATTTATTAGATCTAGTTTCTGATGATGGACATAGTTTAAGCGTTTATTTTTACTATGTTTCACTAAGTTTACCAAAAATATTTAGTAAGACTATAATATTTGTTTTTTTTATATCAATTTTTTATGTAATTAATAAATACAATAATTCAAATGAGTTAATTGTTTTCTGGAATAATGGTATTAAAAAAATAAAATTTATTAATTTTATTTTAGTATTCTCTTTATCTTTTTTAATTTTACAACTTATTCTAAATCTTTTCATAGTACCAAAATCTCAGAACCTCGGTAGATTATATATCAAAGAATCAAATATTGATTTTTTTCCAAAACTTATTTCTGAAAAGAAATTTATAAATGTTGTGAAAAATCTTACAATATTTGTAGAAGATTATCAAAAAGATGGAAAACTTAAAAAAATTTATATTAATGAGAAAATAGATGGTGGATCAAAAATAATTGTTGCTGAAAAAGGTACTATAATTAAGAAAAAAAAGAAATATGTTTTAAGATTGTTTAATGGGGGTATCACAAATATAAAAAAGGATAATACGTATACTTTAAACTTTTCCGAGACAGATTATGACTTATCTAATTTTTCGACAAAAACGATTACGCATCAAAAAATTCAAGAGTTAGATTCAATTTCAATATTAAATTGTATTAAGGATTTGTATGAAAATAAAAAATTATATAAAAATAAATTTATAAACAATCCAAATAATGATGCCTGTCACGAAAGAACTGTAAAATCAATAGGTGAAGAATTATATAAGAGATTAGTGCTCCCATTTTATACTCTTGTAATTTCACTAATCGCTGCAAGTTTGGTGATTGAACCAAAATCAAAAAATTTTTTAAAGTTTCATAGGATAAATATATTTTTGATTGGCATTTTAATAATAATTATATCACAAGTAAGTATAAAATATTTTTTAAATTCGGAAAGTATTTCATATATAATATTATTATTGCCTATTCTATTAGTATTAATTTATTATCTTGTATTATTAATTTTCACTAGGTTTAAACTGAGTTATCTGTAATGTTAAAACAATATGAAAACTATTTAACAAAACTTTTTTTAAAAAATATTTCAGTTATTCTTGTTGTATTTATTTTTTTAAGTTTTTTTTTAAATATTTTTGAAGAAATTAAATATTTTGAAAATAAGGAAAATGAGCTTTACTATCCAATAATTTTGACGATTTTAAATATTCCATCAATTATTTTTGAAATTCTTCCATTTATTTTTTTGCTTGGAGTAATGTTTTTTTTTATTAGTCTTTACGAAAATGATGAAATTGAACTACTTAGATCTAATGGAATAAATAATACAAAAATTACAATGATAATATCAATTGTCTCACTAATAACAGGTATAGTTATAATAATTGTTTATTACTCATTTTCAGCCAACCTAAAAAGTCTTTATTTAAATATAAAATATAAGTATTCAGATGCCGGAGACCATCTGGCTGTAGTAAATGAAGGTGGATTATGGATTAAAGAAATGAATAAAGAGGGTAACAAAATATTTATTGTAAATGCACAACTCTACAAGGTTGATAGCCTAGAAGAACTTAAAATAATTGAATTAGACAAAAATTATAAATTAATAAATACAATAGTCTCAGAAGAAGCAAATATTAAAACAAAAAACTGGGTTCTGAAAAATGTAAAAATTTATGAAGATAAAAAGAAATTAAGAGAGTTTAAGGATTATAGATACTTATCGTCATTCAATAGCGAAATTATTTCTAATTTGTACTCAAATCTAAACTCTTTAAATATACTTCAACTTATTAAATTAAAAGATAACTATAAATCGATAGGATATTCAGCGACAGAAGTTAAATTACATTTAAATAAGATATATAGTATACCCTTCTATCTTACATTAACAACAATAATAGGAGCCTTATTAATGTTTAAATTAGACTTTATAAAATCTAAATTTTTTTTAATTGTTATAGGAGTATTGGTTTCAGTAATGTTTTATTATATTAATTATTTTTTAATTTTATTTGGAAAGAACGAAACCTTGCCCGTCGAAGCTGCAGTATGGTTGCCACAATTACTAATTTTTTTAATTTGCTTATTAGGGTTAACAAAAATAAATGAAACTTAAATATTTTATAAATTTTATTATTCTAGCTTTTATTTTCTTTAGTTCGAATCTTAAAGCTGAAACTATTTTTTTTGATTCTAAAAATATTAAAATTGAAAATGACGGTAATATGATTTTTGCAACTAAAGGAAAAGCAAAAATACCAGCAAGCAATTTATTAATTGAGGGAGACAAATTTATATATAATAAAGAAATTTCTGAATTGATCATTATTGATAACGTAAAATATTTTGATAATGAAAATAAAATTTATATTGAAAGCCAAAAAATAATTTACGACGAAATCAAAAACAAAATTTTTTCAAAAAACGAAACACTTATAAAAAGTGAAGAAAATTATACTATAAATACCTCTGACGTTATTTATAATAGAAATTTAAATAAAATATCTAGTTCCGAATATACAAATATTGCTGATAAAAACAAAAATAAATTTTTATTTAAAAAAGGATTAGTTTTTCAGATAATTCCTGAATTAATTTCATCTAAAGAAGTAATTGTCACCGATAAAAATTATAATAAGTATTATTTTGAAAATTCAAAAATCAAACTTAAAAGTAACGAGATTGTTGGTAAAGAAGTGTTTGTAGAATTTGAAGATTCTTTTTTTGGTAATGAACAGAATGACCCTCTTTTACGGGGTAAAAGTGTTGTTTCTAATGACCAAAATACAAGAATTTATAAGACTGTTTTTAGTACATGTAATATTGAAAATAAGAATTGTAGAGGATGGGAAATGCAAAGTGAGGTATTTACTCATAATAAAGTAAAAAAATTATTTGAATATGAAAATTCATGGCTGAAGGTTTTTGACCAAAAAGTTTTTTACATGCCCTATTTTTCCCACCCTGACCCATCTGTAAAAAGAAAGTCAGGATTTTTAACACCATTTTACAAAGGTTCTGATAATCTAGGCTCTTCGATAAATATTCCATATTTCTATAATTTATCTAATTCAAGAGATCTTACTTTTAAACCAAGAATTTATGTTGATAATGATTTTATTTTACATACTGAATATAGAGAAGCATTTAAAAATTCTAATTTAATAACTGATTTTAGTATTAATCGAGATGACAACAATACAAGCTCACATATTTTTTTAAGTTTAGATGGTTCTTTAAATAATAATACAAATTACGACATCAAATTGCAAAACGTTAATAATGACAATTATTTAAAAATTCATGATATTAAAAGTTACACTCCAATAATTAAAAGTGATAGTGTTTTGTCTTCTCATTTTAGCGTAGATAAAGATATTGATGAAAATACCAGATTAAATAGTGCGCTAAGAGTTTATGAAGATTTATCAAAAATTGACAGTGATAAATATCAATATATTTTTCCTGATTTTGATTTTAATAAAAGTGTAGATTTAGACGAAAGTTATAATGGTCAATTTAATTTTTCATCATCTGGATTTCAAAAATTTTATGATACAAATATATATGAGACACTTGTTAATAATGATTTTGAATTTGAGTCTTATGATAATTTATCTACAGGTGGAATAGTAACAAACTATAGTTTCTTATTAAAGAATTTTAATACTTATTCTGAAAATTCAACAGTTTATGAAAATAAGAATGACCATGAAATTTTTGGTACATTTTTATTAAAATCTGAATTACCACTTAAAAAGTCATTGGATAAAAGTAACAACTTTTTAAAACCTATTGCTCAATTTAGATTCAGTCCAACAAATGGAAAAAATATTTCTGCCACAGGATCTAGAATGGACTATAGTAATATTTTTTCACCTAATAGAATAGGTAGATCGGACATGGTAGAAAAAGGAAGGTCACTTACATTAGGTTTAGAGTTTGAAAAACAGAATCTTCAAAATGACAAAATATTTGGTTTTAATGTTGGGAATATATTTAAAGACCAAAAAAATCACTCACTACCTAGCAAATCTAAACTTGATCAAACTAGATCTGATTTTGTTGGAGAAATTTTTTATAAATTAAATGATAAATTCGAAATTGGTTATAATTTTTCATATGACAGGGATCTTGATTTTTCAAATTATGATGCCATTACCGCAAAATTAGGAACAAATAAAGTTGTTACTACCTTTGATTATATTACAGAAAATCATGAACTAGGTAATTCAGAGTTAATAACAAATAATACAGAGTTCAATTTTTCAAAGGAGCACTCTTTAAAATTCGATACTACAAAAGACTTAAAAGACGATTTTACACAATTTTATAAATTGGCTTATAAATATGAAACAGATTGTTTATCTGCTTCTTTTGAATATGAAAAAAAGTTTTTTAGAGATGGTAATCTACTACCAGATGAGAGTTTGTTTTTTTTGATAAGATTTATACCATTTGCAGAATTGCGTGGATCGGCGAATACAATATTTGAATAGTAATGATAAGAATAATTACATTAATTATTTTAGTTAATTTTATTTATTTGCAAGATCTTTTATTAGCTAATGTAGTAGAAATTAAAATCAAAATTCAAGATGAAATAATTACGAATGTAGATGTAGAAAATGAGATAAAATATTTATTTTTTTTAAATACTAAATTACAGGAGCTTGATAGTTCCAAAATAAATAAAATAGCTATCGATTCACTTATAAATGAAATAATAAAAAAAAAGGAAGTGGAAAAAATTTTTGATTTAAATAAAAACTATAAATTACTAGAAGCGGTAGAAAATAATTTAATTTTAAAAAAAAATTTAAAAAGTAAAGAAGAGTTTATGCATATATTAAATAAAAGAAAATTAAATTATAATAACATAAGACAAAAATTACTAATCGAGGCATTATGGAATCAAATGATATACAAAAAATATTCTGGAAATGTAGTTATTAATAGAGATGAATTGAAAAGAAATATTACAAATGAATTAAATAAAAATAATAAAAAATTTTCTTATAATCTATCGGAAATTTTTTTTTCACCAAGTGTAGACGAGACTATAGAGGACAGGATATCTAAAATTAGCAAAAGTATTAAATCCATAGGTTTCGAAAATACAGCTAATATTTATAGTACATCAAATACATCAAATAAAGGAGGATTAATAGGTTGGGTTAATGAATTGCAGATTTCTAAAATAATAAGTTCTCAAATAAAAGATTTGAAGATTAATCAAGTTAGTAAACCAATCAAAGTTCAAAATGGTTTTATATTAATTAAATTAAATGACAAAAAAGAATTTGATCAAAAAATTGACATCGATGAGGAGCTCAAAAAATTAATTAACAATGAAACTAACAGACAATTAAATAACTTTTCTACCATTTATTACAAAAAGCTTAAAAAAAATATTGATATAGATGAATTCTAAAGTCATATTGATAGTTCTTGGAGAACCTAATTCTACATTTTCAGAAATATTATTTAAGTATTTTAGCTCAAAAAATTTTAATAAAATTAATAATAAAATAGTTTTAATTGGAAATATTAAATTACTTCAAAAGCAAATGATTAAGCTAAATTATAATTTAGAACTTTATGAAATAAAGGATATAAAATACTCTCTAAAAAAGAAAATCAACGTAATAAATATTGATTATAAATTTAAAAGTGCTTTTTCTAATATATCAAAACATTCTATAAATTATATTGAAGCATGCTTTAATTTAAGTTTAAAATTAATTAAAAATAAGAAAGCTTATGCGTTAATAAATGGTCCAATTTCTAAAAAACACTTTCTAAAAAAAAAATTTCCTGGAGTAACTGAATATGTGGCAAATAAGACTCGATCGATAGATCCTGTAATGCTTATATATAATAAAAGTTTAGCTGTTAATCCATTAACTACTCATATCCCTGTCAAAAATATAGCTAAACTAGTTAAAAAGAAAAAAATAATTAATAATGTTGTGAAAATTAATAAATTTTATAAGTCAAAGCTAAAAAAAACACCTAAAATTGCTGTGCTGGGCTTAAACCCACATTGCGAGACTAATAATACTATCAGTGAAGAAAAAAGAGAGATTATTCCTGCAATTAAATATTTATTAAAAAAAAAAATTAATGTTTTCGGTCCATTTGCAGCAGATACTTTTTTTTTAGATAAAAATATTAAAAAGTTTGATGTAGTTGTGGGTATGTATCATGATCAAGTACTTACACCCGCAAAAACTTTATTTACGTTTAATGCTATAAATATTACTCTTGGTCTACCTTTTATCAGAATTACGCCTGATCATGGCCCTAACTATGAAATGATTGGCAAGAATAAATCTGACCCGTCTTCAATTTTTTATGCTTTAAATTTTTTAGAAAATGTTAAATGATATTCCTGCCAAAAAAAGTTTAGGGCAAAACTTTTTAAAAGATGAAAAAATAATAAATTTAATAGCTAAAATTGGAGATATTAAAAATACTGATACGATAATAGAAGTGGGACCTGGTACAGGTAATCTAACTGAAAAAATCTTAGAAAAAACACCGAAAGAGTTCATTGTTATAGAAAAAGATATAAGAATGATAAATCTATTAAATAAAAGGTTTGGAAATAAAATAAAGATTATTAATGATGACATGTTGAAATTTTCATACGAAGAATATTATGATAAAAAGTTAATCATATTCGGCAACCTGCCATACAATATATCAGCTTCAATTCTGGCTAAATGGATAAAAATTAGTGAATTGGATAGTTTTTGCAAAAAATTTATATTAATGTTTCAAAAAGAAGTTGCAGATAGAATTATTGCAAACACAAATTCTAAAAGTTATGGAAGGCTATCTATACTTTCAAATTGGAAATTAGAAGTAGAAAAAATAATAGACATTGAGCCTAGTAGTTTTAAACCATCCCCAAAAATTAAAAGTACTTTATTAAAATTTACACCAAAAAAAAATTTTTATAATTTAAAAAATCCAAAAAATTTAGAACATATTACAAATATTTTTTTTAACCAAAGAAGAAAAATGATAAAACATCCCTTAAAATTACTATTTGAAAATTTCGAAGAAATTGCAAAAAAGTTAAATTTGGATTTAAATTTAAGACCTCAAAATTTAAGTAACACTACCTACTACAAAATCTGTGAGATGTATGAAGGCTTAATTGATTAAATTATTTATATGACTTTTAATTAATTTATTTTTATAGTTTGAATAATATTTTCTTTTTTGATTTTTTTTTACAAAATCAATTATCTCTTTATAACAAAATTCAATTTTGTCATTTATTACTGTAAAATCATAATCTTTCCAGTGCATGACGTCTGTTTTAAATTGTTTCATTCTTATACTTGCAATTTTTTTATCTTTTTGATCTCTTTTCATTAATCTTTTAAATAATTCTTTTTTAGATGGAGGAAGAATAAAAATTGTTAATATTTTATACTTTAATTTTTTATTAATTATTTGTCTTGTACCTTGCCAATCTATATCAAAAATAACATTTTCTCCTTTATCAAGTTTTCCAGTAACCTTCTCTCTTAAAGAACCATAATAATTGTTAAAAACTTTTGCATATTCTAAAAACTTTCCTTTTTTTATAAGAAGTTTAAATTCATCGTTATTTACAAAAAAATAGTCTTTACCATCTTTTTCATTAACTCTTGGTTTTCTAGTAGTATGCGAAATGGATATGTTGAAGTTATTTCTTGATGAAATCTTTTTTACCAATGTTGTTTTGCCAGCGCCCGAGGGTGAGGATAAAATTACAATCATCCCCCTTTTTTTTTCGGCCATTAATGTAAAAAATTAGTTTGCTTTATTCTCAATAAATTTTACTGCATCGCCAACAGTCAAAATTTTTTCTGCATCACTATCAGATATTTCAGATCCAAATTCTTCTTCAAAAGCCATAACTAGCTCTACTGTATCTAAACTATCTGCACCCAGGTCATCGATAAAGCTCGAGTCATCACTCACTTTGCTCTCTTCTATACCTAGATGATCCGCAACAATTTTTTTTACTTTACTCGAAATATCATCTGACATTTTGTTCCTTTTGGTTATTTTTTGTTAATAGATATTTTATTAATTTTGTCAACTAAAATACATACCTCCATTAACATGAATAGTTTCACCAGTTATATAATCCGATAATTCAGAACATAAAAAAGCAATTGAATTAGCAACATCCTCTGGTCTACCAAATTTATTAAGCGATATCCTTGATTTCATTAATTCTGTATGTTCTTCACTAATTTTTGCTGTCATTTCTGAGACTATAAAACCTGGCGATACACAATTTATGGTGATATTTTTTTTTCCATACTCAAGTGCGAGACTTTTTGACATAGCAATCATACCTGCTTTTGATGCAGCGTAATTTGCTTGACCAATATTACCTGTATGCCCTACAACAGAGGAGACATTTATAATTTTTCCTCTTTTTAGTTTTAACATTTTTTTAATTACATTTTTCGTTATTAAAAATGTTGAAGTAAGATTTATATCAATAACTTTTTTCCATTCCTCATCTTTCATTCTAATTGATAAATTATCTATAGTAATTCCTGCATTATTTATTAAAACATCAATCTTACTTGATAAAATATTACTACAATCATCAACAAATTGACCAATTTCTTTATGATCATTCATATCAAATTTCAAAATATTAATATCTTTATATTTATCCTTTATTGCTTTTAACTTCTCCTCATTGGTACCTGTTGCAACCACGTTAGATCCTGCTAAAATTAATTTATTTAGAATTGAGTCTCCTAAAACTCCTGTAGCACCAGTTAAAATAATATTTAAATTTTTTAAATTTATCATTTATTTTTTAGATTATTAAGATCATCAATATTATTTACTTGAATTAATTCAACATTTCTATCAATTCTTTTTACAAGGCCTGATAATACTTTGCCAGGTCCAATTTCAATAAACTTAGAATTTCCAGCATTTATCATATTAATAATACTTTCTCTCCAGCGTACTGGTTTTTCAATCTGTTCTATTAAAAGACGCTTAAGCTCTTTTGGATCATTTGAAGGCTTAGCTGTTACATTTGAAATAATCATATTATTTGGAATGGAGAAATTTATTTCATTAATTTCCTTATCCATAATTTTTGTGGCTGAATTCATTAAAGAACAGTGAAAAGGTGCAGAAACTGGCAATTTGACATTTTTTATATTTAGTTTTTTTAATTCGATTATAAATTTATCTATATCTTTATTTTTACCACTTATAACTACTTGACCCTTTGAATTATCATTTGCCAAAAAACACGAATAATTATTTTTTCCATTTTCAATAATTTCCTCAATTTTTTTTATTTCCTCTCCCAATACAGCGACCATTCCTCCTTCATTTTTGGGAACTGCATTTTGCATGGCATTCCCTCTAATTTTTAAAAGTTTAATCGTTTCTCTAAAATTTATTACTCCTGCACAAGCTAAAGCAGAATATTCACCTAAAGAATGTCCAGAAAAAAAATTCGCATTATGAATATCAAATGCTGTTTCTTTTTTTATAACATTAAAAATTGAGTAACTTACCAAAAAGATAGCCGGTTGAGTATTTTCTGTTTGATCTAATAATTCTTTTGGTCCTTCAAAAATGAGTTTACTTATAGACAAATTAAGGGCCTCATCGGCTTCATGAAAGAATTTTTTTACATATTCAAAATTATCATATAATTCTTTACCCATACCAACTGATTGTGAACCTTGACCTGGAAATAAAACAGAAAACATAGAAAATTGAAGCAAAAACCTTATTTTTTATATTGTAATTAAAAAATTATAATAGTATATCCTCTCTTTTTTAAAAGATATTTATGAACTTATATGAGCACACAATTATTGTAAGGCAAGATGTTAGCCCAACACAACTAAAACAAATAGAAGAAAAGTATTCAAAAATTGTTCAAAAGTTTGATGGGGATGTTGTAAAATTAGAAAACTGGGGTCTTATGAATTTATCATACCTCATAAAAAAAAATAAAAAAGGTAACTATATTCATTTTAAGATCAAAGCTGATGGAAAAATTTTGTCTGAATTAGAGAAAAACGAGAAAATTGATAAAAATTTACTTAGATTTTTGACTGTTAAAGTAGATAAGTTTGATTTAAAGACAGACTATTTCAAGAAATCTGATGAGAAAGATATTAACGACAAGTAAACATTTTTATGAAAAAAAGAAATAATAAAAAAAAAAATAAACAAAGCAACTTTGCAAAATTAAGTATTTTTCAAAATCAGAAATATAAATTTAAAAGAAAATGTCCACTTTCTGGCAAAGGAGCGCCTATAGTAGATTATAAAAATATTAAACTATTAAAAAGGTATATATCAGAAAATGGAAAAATTTTACCTTCAAGAATTACATCTGTGAGCCAAAAAAAACAAAGAGAGCTTTCTTTGTCAATCAAAAGAGCAAGAAATTTAGCATTATTATAAATGAAAATTATTTTGTTAGAAAATGTGAGAAAAATTGGATCAATTGGAGAAATAATTGATGTTAAAAGAGGTTTTGCAAGAAATTATCTTATAGCAAAAAAAAAAGCTCTTTTTGCATCTAAAGAAAATATTAAAGAAGTAGAAAAAATTAAACAAGAATTAAATAAAAAAGATCAAGATAAGAAAAAAGAAGCTAAATTAATTCAGGATAAAATTAAAAATAAAAAATATCAAATAAAGAAATTAAGCACGGAAAATAAAGAACTTTACGGTTCAGTTAAACCGACTGAAATATCAAAAGTTCTAGAGGAAATTGAGCAAGTAAATATAAATCCATCTTTAATACAACCTTCAAAAGAGATAAAATCATTAGGAAATTTTGATGTTTTCATAAATTTACATTCAGAAGTTCAAACACAGATTGTAATAAGTATTATCAGCGAAGAGTAAAAAAATAATTATACATAATTTTCCCCAATAAAAATTAATATTTGAATAATTTTGCATATCTTATAAATTTTTGATGTGTCTCAATCCTTAAATATAGTTAAAAATAAATTAGATGAACTTCCTAATAATATAGAAGCTGAGCAATCAGTAATAGGATCTGTAATGCTATCAAATGAAATTTTTGATGAAATTAATTTACTAATAACAAGTAAAAATTTTTATGATCCGATGCACCAAAAAATTTTTGGTGCTATTGAAAACCTAATTTATAAAGGAATGTTAGCAAACCCAATAACTCTTAAAAATTACTTTGAAAATGAGAAAGATGAACTTAATATTCCTGAATACCTGGTAAAGATAACCAAATTTTCTACATCCTCAAGACAGAGCATCGAGTATTCAAAACTAATTTATGATTTATTTGTTAAAAGAGAACTCATTAAAATTTCAGACAACATAATTCATGCAGCTAAACTAAATGATCTTAATGATGATGGACAAAAAATTATAGAAAATTTTGAAAAGTCATTATTTGATTTAGCAGAGAAGGGATCATTTAATTCATCAATCGTTAAATTTGATGAAGCTGTAAAACAAACAATAGAGATGGCTTCCAATGCCTATAAAAGTGAGGAAGGAATTGTAGGGGTTCCATCTGGCTTATTTGATTTGGACGATAGATTAGGAGGTATGCATAAGTCTGATTTAATTATTATTGCAGGAAGACCATCAATGGGAAAGACAGCTTTAGCTACAAATATTGCTTTCCATGCTGCAAAAACTATTCAAGATGAAGGTAAAAAATCATGTATAGCTTTTTTTTCACTTGAAATGTCGTCAGAACAATTATCAACAAGAATTCTTGCAGAACAATCAAGGATTAAATCTAATGATATTAGAAGAGGAAAAATTTCTGAAGATCAGTTTGATAAGTTTATTGAGACTTCAAAAAATATTTCTGAGCTTCCTTTATTTATAGATGAGACCCCTGCTATTTCAATTGCTGCATTAAGTAACAGAGCAAGAAGAATTAAAAGAATACACGGACTTGATATGATTGTAATTGATTATATTCAATTAATGAAAGGATCAAATTTTAAAGATGGTAGAGTTCAAGAAATTTCAGAAATCACTCAAGGATTAAAAGCACTTGCAAAAGAATTATCGGTTCCCGTGCTAGCTCTTTCTCAATTATCAAGAGCAGTTGAACAAAGAGATGATAAAAAACCTCAACTTTCTGACTTAAGAGAATCTGGATCTATTGAACAAGATGCGGATGTTGTCATGTTTGTCTATAGAGAAGCTTACTATTTGCAAGGAAAAGAGCCTAGAGCAGCCACAGTAGAACATGCTGAATGGCAAGCGAAAATGAATGAAGTCTCACATTTGGCAGAGATTATAATTGGTAAACAAAGGCATGGGCCTACCGGCAATATAATGCTTGAATTTGAAGCAATGTTTACAAAATTTAAGGATATTCAAAATAATTAATATAAATTATAAAAGCTAATTATTAATGTTAGCTAATTTTTATCAAAAAAATATAATAGAGAAACCAAAGTTAATTTTCTCATTACTTTTAATCATATTACTTTTAGCTTTTTATTATTCAAAAGATTTTCGATTAGATGCTAGTTCTGAGACATTATTATTAGAAAATGACCCCGATTTAAAATATTTAAATGAAATAAATCAAAGATATGGTGCTAAGGAATTTTTAGTACTCACATACTCCCCAAAAAATAAAATGGTTTCGGAAGAGTCAATTAAAAATCTTTTTGAACTTAAAAATGATTTACAGAATTTAAATTGGGTCCACAATGTTATTACTATACTTGATATTCCTTTGCTGGATGCAACTGATGATAGTTTGATTGATCGAATTCAAAATTTTAAAACATTAAAGAGTGAAAATATAGATAAAGATAGAGGTTTTAATGAAATTTTAAATAGTCCTGTATTTAGAAATTTTGTTATTAGCGAAGATGGCAGAACAAGCGGAATAATTGTTTATATAAAACCAAATAATGAGGAAATAAAAAATAAGTCAAAAAAAGATTTAGAAATAATAAAGGATAAATTAAAAAAAGAGAGACACAAAAATATTTTAGAAATAAGAGAAGTAATAAAAAAATATAATCAAAACACAGAAATTTATCTTGGTGGTATTCCTATGATAGCTGACGATATGATGACATTTATAAAAAATGACATTATTTCATTTGGTATAGGGGTATTAGCTTTTATTGTTATAACACTTTGGTACGTTTTTAGAAAATTAATATGGATTATAATACCAATTAGTAGTTGCTTCTTTTCTGTTGTCTTAATGGTAGGATTTCTGGGATTTGTTGGGTGGAAAGTTACAGTGATTTCTTCAAACTTTATTGCGTTAATGTTAATTTTAACAATGGCGATGAATATTCATATGAGTACAAGATATTTGCAATTGATAAAACAATTTCCAAATAAAAAAAAATTTGAAATTTTAATTTTAACAACAAGAAAAATGATATGGCCAATCTTTTATACCGTCATAACAACTATATGTGCATTTATGTCTTTAATTTTTAGTGAAATTAAACCCATAATAGATTTTGGCTGGATGATGACTTTTGGATTAATAACATCTCTTTTAACAACATTTACACTTCTTCCGACATTAATTAGTTTTACGCAGAGCTCTAATATTGCCTTAACAAAAAATGAGGGATCAAAAATTACAAATTATTTTGGAAATCTAGCCCTTGATAATAAAAATTATATATTTGGATTAACTATAATCGTTATTTTTTTAAGTATTTTTGGAATATCTAAATTGGAGGTAGAGAATAGTTTTATTAATTATTTTAATAAAAAAACAGAAATTTACCAAGGTATGAAATTGATTGATGAAAAACTTGGTGGAACAACCCCTTTAGAAGTTATTTTGAAATTTCCGACCACAAAAGATAAAGAAAAAGATGAGGAAAATGATTGGGGTGATGAAGATGAAAATGATGAGAAATATTGGTTTACCAAAGATAAAATAGATAAAATAAAAAGAGTTCATAATTATCTTGATGATATTGAGGCAACTGGGAAAGTTTTATCTTTTTCCTCAATTATTGAAGTAGCAACTAAATTAAATAATAATAAACCACTTGGTACATTGGAAATGGGTGTTCTTTATACAAAGATACCTGATTTAATTAAAAAAGAGATTATTGATCCATATATTTCAATTGAAGACTCTGAAGCTAGAATAAGTTTGAGAATAAAAGATTCATTAGATGGATTAAGAAGAAATGAACTCATTAATAAAATAAATTTTGATCTAGAAAATAAATTAGGTATTAAAAAAAATGAATTCAAACTTGGTGGAGTTTTAATATTATTTAATAATTTACTACAAAGTTTATTTAAGTCTCAAATATTAACTTTAGGTTTTGTTATGATTGGTATTTTAATTATGTTTTTAATTCTTTTTAGAAACATTAAAATTTCTCTTATAGGTGTTGTTCCCAATTTTATTGCAGCTTTTTTTATTTTAGGAATAATAGGTTTGGCAGAAATACCTCTAGATATGATGACTATAACTATTGCAGCTATTACAATTGGAATAGCAGTAGATAACAGTATTCACTATATTTATAGATTTAAAGAAGAATTGGTTAATTTTAAAGATTACAATAAAACTATCAAATATTGTCATTCGACAGTTGGAATAGCGATACTCAATACATCAATCACAATTGTATTTGGTTTTTCTATTTTAATTTTATCTAATTTTATTCCCACAATTTATTTTGGTGTCTTTACTGGAATTGCGATGTTGTTAGCTATGATATCTGTCTTAACATTATTACCATCTCTTCTTTTGGTATTTAAACCTTTCAAAATCAAATAAGTGATCGAGACATTAAATGACATATTCAGTGAGTTGTACACATTTGATATTGTTTACTTAGTTTTTACGATTCTCTCATTAATTAAATGTGCAAAAAAGGGTTTTGTGTTGAGTATTTTGTCAGCCTCTAAGTGGCTTTTAGCTTACGTATTTACTCTTTTCTTATTTCCAAAAGCAAAACCATATTTAAAAGATATTATTGATAGTGAATATATTCTTGATCTGGTTGTTGGCATAGGATTGTATATAATAATTATTTTCTTAATTTTATTAATTAACAAAGGAATTAATAGAGCAATCACATACTCTGTTTTAGGTAATTTAGATAGAATCTTTGGTTTCTTTTTTGGCTTTATAAGAGCATACATTATTGTAGTATGTATTTATACAACCATAAATATAGTCTATAATCATAAAAAATGGCCAATTAACTTGGAGGATGCTTTTACATATGCATGGGTTGAAAAAGGCAGTAACTATCTTATAAAAGAATTCCCAGATAAAAAAGATTATGATGAAACTAAAGAAAAAGTTCAAGATATATGATCCTAAAATTAAAGAGGAATGTGCTGTTTTTGGTATAAGTAATTCTAATGATGCATCTACTCTAACTGCTTTAGGTCTTCATGCTCTTCAACATAGAGGACAAGAGGGTTGTGGAATTGTTTCATACGATGGTGAAAAATATCATTCTGAAAAAAGATTTGGTTTGGTCGGAGATAACTTTAATGATGAAAAAGTTATTAAAAAACTTCCTGGAAAACATGCAATAGGTCATAATCGTTACTCAACAACTGGTGGAACTGCTTTAAGAAATGTTCAGCCTTTTTTTGCTGATACAAATGCTGGTGGTATAGGAGTAGCTCATAATGGCAACCTCACAAATGCTATAACTTTAAGAAATAAGTTAGTTCAAGAGGGAGCAATTTTTTATACAACATCAGATACAGAGACTATTGTTCAATTAATAGCTAAGTCTAAAAGAGTGAAAACTATAGACAAAATTATAGATGCTATATTTCAAATCCAAGGCGGTTATGCACTTGTGATGATGACACAAAATACTCTTATTGGTGTAAGAGATCCATATGGAATAAGACCATTGGTTATTGGCAAGCTAAAAAACTCATACGTTCTCGCATCTGAAACATGCGCTTTTGATATAATTGGAGCTAAGTTCGTTAGAGAGGTAGAAAATGGAGAAATTGTTTACATTGAAAATAATGAACTAAAAAGTGTTAAACCTTTTCCACCTAGAAAAATTAGACCTTGTGTTTTTGAATACATATATTTTTCAAGACCAGATAGTATTTTAAATGGCAAAACAGCATATGAATATAGAAAAAATTTTGGTGCACAATTAGCAAAAGAAGACGATATTAAAGCAGATTTAGTTGTGCCAGTTCCAGATTCAGGAAATGCTGCAGCATTAGGATATGCCGAAGAAAAAAGACTTAAATTTGACTTAGGTTTAATTAGAAATCATTATGTAGGTAGAACTTTTATTGAACCTTCACAACAAATTAGGAGCCTCGGAGTTAAATTGAAATTAAATCCAAATATTTCTGTGATTAAAAATAAAAAAATAATACTTGTTGATGACTCTCTTGTTAGAGGAACAACATCATCAAAAATAGTTAAAATGCTTTATGATGCTGGTGCAAAAGAAGTTCATGTAAGAATAGCAAGCCCTGAAATTAAGTTTCCTGATTTTTACGGTGTGGATACACCTACTAAAAAAGAACTCATGGCTGCGAATAAATCTACAGATGAAATTTGTGAATTTATTAAGGCAAAATCTCTTAAATTTTTAAGCTTAAACGGCTTATATTTAGGGATGGGTTTTGATAAAAGAAATAATAACTACCCACAGTTGACAGATCACCACTTTACAGGAGAATATCCTGTAAAAATAATTGATGAACTTGGTGAAGATAAAGTAACACAACTATCATTGCTTAGTACTGCATCAAATAATTAATATGAAAAAAGTAAGTTTTACTGAAATGAAAAATGGTACAAAAGATGACTATCAGCTTTTAGAAAGGTTAGAAAGTCAGTATGAGAGAAAAACTGCGGATAGAATTTTAAAATATTTGGCATCACAGACTACTACTTTAGAAGGATATCAATTAACAAGACTAGAACATGCGTTACAAGCAGCTACCCGAGCTTATAAGAATGGAGAAAGTGAGGAAATGGTAGTAGCTACGTTATTACATGATCTTGGAGACGAGTTGGCTCCAATGAATCATTCACAATATGCAGCATCTGTAATCAAACCATATGTCTCAGAGAAAACTTATTGGATTATTTTGCACCATGGTTTATTTCAAACTTATTATTCTGCTGAACATTTAGGTGGAGATAAAAATGCTAGAGAAAAATATAAAGATTCTGAACATTATCAAGCAACAATAGATTTTTGTGAAAATTATGACCAAGCGTCATTTGATCCAAGTTACAAATCAATGACTTTAAAAGAATTTGAACCAATGGTTAGAAATATTTTTGCAAGAAAACCTTTCTATCATCACTAAATTGTCTAATATTTTAAAAAACGAGAAAAGCCCTTACCTTCAACAACATAAAGATAATCCTGTTGATTGGTTTCCATGGAATAAAGAAACTCTAGAAAAAGCAAAAAAGGAAAAAAAGCCAATATTTTTAAGCGTTGGATACGCTAGCTGTCATTGGTGCCATGTTATGGCACATGAAAGCTTCGAAAATGAGGAAACTGCCAAACTTATGAATGAAAAATTTATAAATATTAAAGTTGATAGAGAAGAAAGGCCAGATTTAGATTATGTTTTTCAAAAAAGTTTATCAATATTAACTGGTGCTCAAGGAGGATGGCCATTATCAATGTTTTTAGATGAAAATGGTGTGCCTTTTACAGGTGGAACATATTTCCCACCAAAAGAAATTCAAGGAAGACCGGACTTTAAAAAAGTCTTAAATAATGTTCACAATGTTTACAAAGAGAATAGAGAAAAAATCTTAGCTCAAGCCCCTCAAGTAAAAGATATTTTTTCAAAAATTAATCAAAGATCTGCAGTTTTAAACCAACCTCTGGAGCCATTTGTTGAAAAAATTATCAATTATCTAGATGAAAGTAACGGCAGCTTTAAGGGAGCTCCAAAGTTTCCACAATTTTATTTATTTGATGCAATGTTTTATTTTTATTTAAAGACTAAAAATATTAACTATTTTAAACCTGTTGAAACTTTGCTCACCAACCTTTGCTCAAAAGGAATTTATGATCATCTTGATGGTGGAATCTCAAGGTACGCTGTAGATGAAAAATGGATAATTCCTCATTTCGAGAAAATGCTCTATGATAATATTCAGTTTATAGATCTTTTGACTAAATTTTATCAAAATACAAAAAATAATTATTTTAAAGACAAACTTTTGCAAACCATTCATTATTTTAATAATGATTTTAAAAACAATGAAAAATTATATGGTTCAGCATATGATGCTGACAGCGAGGGTGTTGAAGGAAAATATTATGTTTGGTCATATGAAGAACTAAAAAATCTTTTAAAAGAAGATATTAAATTACTAGAAAATAAGTACGAAATTTCGGAGAGTGGTAATTTTGAAGGAAATAACATTTTGGTGGAAAAAAATTTATTACCTGACGAAGATAAAAATAACCTAGACCAAATAAAAAATAAATTACTTAATATTAGAAGAAAAAGAATAAAACCATTTTTTGATGATAAATCTCAAACTGATTTAAATGCATATATGCTCCAAGTTCTTCTCAAAACTTCAGTATATTTAGATGATGAAAATTTAAAAAATAACACGATAGAAACAATTGAAATATTAAATACAAAATTGCATCGAAAAATTATTCATTGTTATGAAAATAAAGAAATAGAAACTTTTCTGGAGGACTATGTATATTATGCTTTACTCATGATAACGCTATATGAAGTTAATGCTGACAAAAAAGCTTTAGAAAAATCAATAAAAATAATGAATGATACTTGGGAATTATTCTTTAATAAAGAAACAAAGCTATTCCAGAAAAATATTATTAAAGATAATGATTTGTTTGCAAGTCCACTAGACTTAAACGATAGCAATATACCAAATGGTAATAGTGTTTATCTACTAATTTCAAATAAATTATATTCAATTACAAATGATAAAATATGGTCAGAAAGAAATGAGGTTCTTAAAAAATCATTTCATCAGGTTTTAAACTCTTATTATTCACAAATGTTTAGCTTTATTAAAACCCTAGATATTTGCGATAATAGCTTATCATTCACATTCAGTGGAACATCCCAGTCTATTAAGGAAATACAGCTTTATTTACAAAAAGAATATCTAGGAGTTGCTACATTTGTTTACCAATTAAATAATGATCCAAAACCTAGTGTTATAATATGCAAAAACAAAACTTGTTCTAACAAATTAACTAACATAAACGAAGCTGTTGAATATCTAATTAAGAGTGATTAAATAATTAATATGAATAAAGATAATATAATAGATCATTTTAAATCAGGAATTAAAGATCCTATAAATTCCAAAATAGGGGTTGAGCACGAAAAATTCCTTTTCTACAAGAAGAACAATAAAAGAATTAATTATTCTACTATTAAAGATATTTTCAAAATTTTATATGAATTTGGTTGGAAACCAGCCTATGAAGGTGAGTATGTTATAGCGTTAAATAAAGATAATAAGAGTATAACTTTAGAACCAGGTAATCAAATTGAGCTTGCTGGCGCTCAATTAAATAATATTCATGAAGTTTGCTCTGAAGCTAATAATTATTTGTTTGAACTTAAACAAGTTGTTGAAAAATTAGATTTAAAAATAGTAAGTGCTGGATTTGATCCAATATCTAATTTGTCTGAAATTCCAAATAATCCTAAAAAAAGATATGAAGTAATGACAAAGGATATGCCTAAAGGTGGATCTTTGAGTTTAGATATGATGTATAGAACATCTGGAACACAGCTAAATCTAGACTACACGTCTGAGAATGATTTCATAAAAAAATTTAAATTAGCAAATAGTTTAGTTCCGTTAAGTATCGCACTTTTTGCAAACTCATCAATAGTTGAGAAAAAAGATAGTAAATACTTATCATACCGATCAAAAGTATGGCAAGAAACATCAAGGGGCGGCCTTCCAGAAATTTTTTTAGAAAATGTTGATTTTGAAAAATATGCTGATTTTGTAATGGATTATCCAATACTGTTTATAAAAAAAAATGGTAAATATTTATCTGGTAAAAATTATAAATTTTCTGATTACATGAATGGTAATATTCAAGAAATAAATAAATCTTTACCAAGTATTGACGATCTTGGATTGCATTTAAGCACTATATTTACAGAAAATAGATTAAAACAATATATCGAATTAAGATCTATGGATACTTGTGGTTGGGACTGTATCTGTGCTGGCCCTGCTTTTTTTACTGGTCTTTTATACGGTAATTTAGACGAAGCATTAGAGTTTATTTCAAAATGGGAAAAGAGAGATTTATTGAATGCGTATAAAGATGCACCTATGAAAGGACTTGATACAAATTTAATGGGTAAAGATATGATTTATTGGATCTCCAATTTGTTAAAAATTGCTGAAAAAGGCTTAGAAAAGAGAGATTTTATTGGAAAAAGTGGTACAAACGAAACTAAATACTTGGAACATCTAAATAAGATTATCAATAATAAAGAAACAGTGGCCAGTCATGTTATAAATAAATTCTCTAAATTTCAAAATTTAGAAGATTTATATGACAAATAAAATAATAGGCATTCAAGGCGATAAATTAGATAAAATTAATATATCTTCTGATACATCAATATTTTTAGCTCATGAAGCTCAGAAACTAGGATATAAAATATTTTATTATACTCCTTCAAACTTATCCATCATCAAAAATAAAACATATGCAAATGGAGTATTTATAAAATTAAACTATGAAAGAAAAAAATTTTATAACATTTATAAAAGACAAAAAATTGACGTTGAAAATCTTAAATTTATTTTAATTAGGCAGGATCCTCCATTTAATTCAGAGTATTTAATTACTACTCTCATTTTAGATGATTTAAAAAAAGCAAGAGTAATAAATAACCCAGTAGCCATTAGAAACGTATCTGAAAAATTATATTCGAAAAAATTCATAAAATATATGCCAGATACAATATTTTCAAATAATATTGATGAAATTAAAAAATTTTTTAATAAAAATAAAAATATAATTATGAAACCTATTAATGGATATGGAGGCAATCAAATACATTTGATTAAGAATAAGTTTAATAAAAAATTAATTACAAATTTTTTAAATAAAAATGGCCATTCAATGTTTCAAAAATTTTTAAAAAATATTTCTAAAGGAGATAAAAGAGTTTTTATTATTAATGGTAAAGTATGTGGTGCAATTTCACGAGTTCCCAAGAAAGGTTCATATTTAAGTAATATGAGTAAGGGTGCTTTACCAAAGCTTACCAGCCTTACCAAAAAAGAAATTAGGATTTCAAAAATTATTGGTAAAAGATTAAAGAAAGATAATATTTATTTTGCTGGGATCGACTTTATAGATCAACATTTAAATGGAGATATTAATGTTACCTCCCCTACTGGATTAAAAACATACTTTGACCTATCTAAAATAAATCTTGCTAAGACATTTTGGAAAGGTTTAAAAGCTTGAATAAATTATCTGATCAAAAAAAAGGATCATTACTAGCTTTCGTGGCTGTAATGTTCATAACACCTGACTCACTTTTAATTAGACTTTCTAATATTGAAACTTGGGGAATGCTTTTTTATAGAGGTATAATCCCTTTTTTTATAGTTTTTGTTGGATTATTATTATTTTATAGAAAAAATTTCATAAAAGCATTTTTCAAGGTCGGTACTGTTGGTATATTTTATGCTATCAGCTTTTCAATATGTAATATTACTTTTATAATATCTATTCAAAATACAAATGTAGCTAATACCTTGATCATGATTGCCCTAGCACCAATGCTATCTGCAATTTTAGGTGCTATTTTTTTAAAAGAGATACCTGGTAAGGGAACTTGGATAGCTATTTTTATTACATTTTTTGCTGTTTTGTTCATATTCTATGACTCACTTAAAATAGGAAATCTCTTTGGAAATATCATGGGATTTGTTACCGCTGCAGGCTTAGCAGTCAATGCTGTACTGATAAGATATGCTAAAGACAGAGATCTTTTGCCATCTGCTGTCATGGGAAAATTAGGAGTTGCAGTTTTTGCCTTCTTTTTTGTAGAAAACTTCAATTTAGTCGGATCTGATCAGATTTATATACCTTTGATGTGCGTAGTTTGTGTAGCCCTTCCATTTGTTTTAGTAACAATTGCACCTAGGTTTATTCCAGCTGAGGAGGTGAATTTGTTTTTCTTGCTTGAAACTATAATTGGCCCAATTTGGGTTTGGTTGGTTATTAAAGAGCAACCAACTTTAGAGACCATTATTGGGGGGATTATAATTATAACAACTATTGGCATCCACTCATTTTTAAAATTAAGAGAACCTCAAAAAATTAATAATTAATTTCTTGATTTAATATTAAATCATCCATAGATAGCGAAATTATGGAGAAGATATTAAAAAACTCATGGGCCCTTTTTACAGGTATGGGGCTAATTATGTTAGCTCACGGTTTCCAAGTGTCCTTGCTAGGAGTAAGAGCCGTACATGAGAGTTTTAGTATAGCAGCTACAGGGTTTATGTTAACGGGATATTTTGTTGGATACTTTATTGGTGCACGAACAGTACCCATACTTGTTTCAAGGGTAGGTCATATAAGGGTATTTGCGGCTTTTGCTTCAATAGCATCAATAGTCGTATTAGTTCACTCAATTGTAATAAATCCTTTTACTTGGTTTGTACTTAGAGTTTTTTCCGGATTTTCTATGGTCTGTCTTTATACCATTGCAGAAAGTTGGTTAAACGATAGGGCAAGTAATAAAAATAGAGGAAGTGTTTTATCAATTTATATGATTGTACTCTTTAGTTCTATGGCAATAGGAATGTTTTTTTTAAATTTTAGTAGACCTGAAAATTTTCAACCTTTTATCTTAGTTTCATTATTCATGTCTTTGTCACTTGTTCCAATATTACTCACAAAAAAGAAAGCTCCAAAATTTAAAAAAATTATTGGAATGAAAATTAAAGAACTTTATGAGGCCTCCCCTTTTGGGATGGTAAGTGCTATTTTGTGTGGTGTTTGTCATTCAGCAATGTTTGCATTAATTGCAGTGTATGCTGCAGCAATGAATTTTAGTATATTTGAAATATCTTTTGTAACTTTTCTTGTTGCAATTTCTGGTGCTATCTCACAATGGCCAATTGGAAAACTATCTGATATTTATGACAGAAGAACAGTAACTGTTTATTCCACTTTTGCTGCAGCTTTTTTTGCACTATGTGCAATTTTTTCTGTAGGGACAATGCATTTGCCCGATGGATTAGCAAGTTCAAAGTTTTGGTTTTATGTTTTTACAGGTTTATATGCATTCTTTAGTCTTCCAATGTTTGCGTTAATTTTTGCACATACAAATGATTTTGTAGCTAAAGAAAAGTTTGTTTCTGCAGGTGCTGGTTTACAATTTGCTTTTGGTATGGGAGCTATGAGTGGTCCATTTATGTGTTCATTGTTTATGGATTTTGTTGGTGAAAATGGCTATTTTATTTTTTTGATCATATTCCATATTTTGATAGGTGTGTATGGCCTCTATAGAATGAGGGTCAGAGATGTTGTTGAAAATCCAGATTCTCAGTTTACACCTTTGCCAACTACAATTACGCCAATCGGTTTAGAATTAAACCCAGCAGCTGAGCCCATTGAAGAACCATCAAAATCAGATTCAAATAATGTAAATGATGCTAAGGAAGTCACAAATACTTTAGGGTAATTCTCAATAAATTTAATAATTAACAAAACAATTAATATCCTAGATCAGGGTCCACTTGATTAGATAGTTCCTTTTTATCAATAAATAGTTTTAAATTATCAAAAAACTTTTCTAAAACCATTTCTATATATTTTCCTTTACTATCTGACGATATGTGAGGTGTAATTACCAAATTTGGAGTATCCCAGAATTTAGATTTTCTATTTATAGGCTCTTCTGAAAAAACATCTAAAATTGCTCCAGAAATTTCGTTTTTTGTTAATTTTTTTTTTAGATATTCATAATCCATTACAGATTGACGCCCAATATTAACTATTCCACATGAATTTTTTAAAATATCCAATCTTTTCTTATTTATTAATCCTTTTGTTTCATTTGTTTCTGGAACAGCTAAATAAAGAAAATCAGCATCAGGTAAAACATCATCGATTTTATCATATGTAATAACTTTTGAGCATCCTTCAACTTTTCTACCCCTTCTATTTATACCAATTACATTTGCTCCTAATGAACTGATATGTTTAATCATTGACCCTCCTAATGATCCGGTACCAACAGCCAAAACTGTTTTATTCTCAATAGGGTTACTTAATAAAGTTATAAATTCTTTCTTTCTTTGATTAGTAATTATTTTTGTCATATGGTTTTGAAGCATCAAAATACTCATCAAACCAAATTCCCCAGCTTTTTTTGCATGTATACCGCTACTGTTTGTTAAAACTAAATCTTTTTTAATCCAATTAAATGGATAAAGGTGATTAACACCAGCTGAAACAATGTGAATCCATTTTAAATTTGGTGCTATTTTACTTAAATCACTTGTTGGAAAGTCCCATGCAAGTAAGATATCTGCATCTTTCATTGAAGATATCCAATTATCATCATCCCAATCGACCAAATATGTGACTTTATTCTTTATCTCAGGATATTTATTTAGCTTGCTCTCAAACAAATCTTTTGGAACGCTACTATTTTTTTCGCCTTCTAAATCACATGGCAAAGAACCTTTTTTCCAGTGATTATTTCTTATATGAATTTTAATTTTACCTTTAGACATTTAAAATTAAAATATACTAAAATTTTAAAAATTATGACAATGATTAAAGAAGGTTGTTCTCATAAAAAAATGTAATATTGTATAGAATATTAAAATAATGCCTTCATTTGATGTAATAAGTAAAATTAATTATCAAGAATTTGACAATGCTCTTGCAAATTGTTTAAGAGAAATTGCGAACCGATATGATTTTAAGGGACTTAATATTTCAATTGAAAGAAAAGATAAAATAATAACTACAATAGCGCCAGATGAATTAAAATTAAAACAAGTAAATGAATTATTACAAGTTCATCTTATAAGAAGAAAAGTAGATCCAAGAGTAATAATCGTTAAAAATTCAGAAGGTGCGACTGGTGGAACTATCAGACAAGTCAGTGAATTAGCAGAGGGCATTAGTCAAGAAAATGCTAAGAAGATTATTGCTGATGTAAAAAAACTAAAACTTAAAATTCAAATTAAAATTCAAGGAGAAGAATTAAGAGCACAAGGAAAAAAAAGAGATGACCTTCAAGAAGCAATATCTGCAATAGAAGCTATGGATATAGGACTTCCAATTGAATTTATAAATTTTAGAGATTAATCAAGTATGATTGAAATTATTTTAGGTATATTCGTTATTGTTGTTGTAGGTTTTTATTTATTTAGACCTACTTCAAAACAAGAAGAGAAAGATTTGAAATCTAAAAATAATTGGCGTGGCGGATTTTAAAGGTTAAACTAGAACCAGAACTAGAACTAGAACTTTTTTAGATAAGTCAAATAGCTGAGTCAAGTAAATAGACACATGTTTCAGAATTTGATATTATATTGTTATGAAAAAAATTTTGGTTATTACATTATTAATTTTTATCTCAAGTACGGTTCTTAACGCAGAAACAATTAAACCAAAAAAAACACCACTTAAAAAATTATCCAAACAATTAGGCAATGGAGAATTAATTAAGATTAATTCATATCAAACTTCTGATTATAAAGGCATTATGGAGGGCTGGTACAAAGAAAGTCCAATAACAGTAGACGCTCTAATTTCTTATCCTCAAGGTGATGGACCATTTCCTCTTTTGTTAATCGTTCATAGTAGTGGTGGTGCTGATGAATTTACTGCAGATTGGCTAGAATTTATGAGAGATCAACAAAAGCCATTACTAGACATGGGTATAGCTACTATGTATTTAGATAATTTTTCTGCAAGAGGTGCAAAACACACTTACCGTGATCAATCAAAGGCTTCTTTATGGTCTACTTATATAGATATGTTTATGGCATTAGATTATCTAAGCAAGGATCCAAAAATAAATATTAAAAAAATAGGAGTTTCTGGTTATTCAAGAGGTGGAAACCTTTCAATTATGGCTGCTGAAAAAAGATTGAGAGATGCCTTAGTTAGTAAAGATCTTTATTTCGCTGCATCTCAACCAAGATCTGCTGAATGTGGAATATCTGGAATGTTTAGAAATCCAACTCCAGTTAAAGAAACTAAAATTTGGTATGTACATGGTTTAGCTGAGGATTATACCTTGCCAGGTCCATGTGTAGAAGTAATGAAAAAAATGCAAGCTAAAGGTGCTGATATTGAAATAGATTTAAGAGAGGGATGGTATCATTTATTTACTGGAAATTATGGGCCAGAAATTGAAAAAAGAACACAATATTTTTGGAAGTGTCCTAATTTTTACACAGAAGATGATGGTAATCCTAATAAAGAGTTCATGGATTTAATTTTAAAAAATACAAAAATAAAAAGTTTGGATGAATTTAATGAGTTATCACGTAAAAATCCAAGAAAAGCTTTTAAAACAATGTTCAGGGGTCTTAAAAAAGAAAAATGTATTGGAAAAGGTGTTACTGAAGGGGGTAACCATGGAAAAACTTTTATGCCGGAGTATTTAGCTTTTTGGAAGGAAAATTTATTAAATTAATTTAATTAAAAAACTTGATCACAAACTTGTAATAAAAGAGATTAATCAAATAGCCATTTTTAAACCAAATAGACTCACGGTTCAGGATCTGTTAATCTTGGATCATGGATCAACTAATACCTGTAGTATATATGATAGGAGTTCTATTGTTGGTTCTGCCTGCTTTTTTACAGTCTAATTCTAAATTAAAACAATTGTTAACTAATTTTACTATTTGGATTATCATAGTGCTTATAATTGTTACTTTTATTTATTTATTTAAGGATTAATGAAAAAACTTTTAGGGATAGTGGTTCTTGGTTTGTTGTTGAGTGGAAACTCTAACGCTTGTGAAAAAGAGGATTTCATAAAATATATATCAGCAGGTAAAAACAAATGTATAGCAATTTTAAAATTGGGAAAAATAAAAAAAGGTAAAAAAAACTTAATAGTATTTCTTCATGGCGACGGTAGTCCTAATTCTCCAAGACCAGGAGTACCCAAAAAAAGTCATATTAGATTTGCAAAAGAATTAATTAACGATGATAACAATATCTTTCTTTTTGCAAGACCCGGTTACTTTATTAGAGAAAGAGGCAGTAGTGAAGAGGATAGATATTCATCAGGACCTCGTGATGCTATAAAGAGTACAATAGTAAATTATGATTGGAAAAATTTTCAAATACTAGCACCTGCATTACAAAATCTTAAAAAATATTATAAACCTGAGAAA
>CACKIN010000010.1 GCA_902600205.1 uncultured Pelagibacteraceae bacterium
ATCTTATTCTGTATTATTTTTTTTCTTAAATCTTGATCAATTAAAATACCTTTTTGTTTAAAAAATTTTATATACGAATTAAAGTCGTTAAAAATTTTTAAACCTTCTTCTAGTGATTTATCTGTAAAAGTTTTGTTAGAACTATTTATGTGGTTAAAAACAAAATTAAGGGGTTTTTTATTAAATATTGCTAAAATAGATTTAAGTGGTCTTCCCCAGTAAAGATCATAATTTGCCCATTTCATAGATTTATTCCACGTTATCTTTGTTAAGATTTCACTTAAATGTTTTTCTAATAAATCTGAAACTTTTATTTTTCTCGACTCTTTTTTAAAAAAGTAGAACTCACCTTTCTCAGTACTTTTTTTAAAAATTTTTTCTAATATTGTATTGTTTGATCTAATGAACCCCTCTAAAGCTTTTTCGGGAGCATTAACATTTGGCCCTCTTATTTCCTCTGAGTTGAGTTTAATTTCATTAGGGATTTTATCAATATGGAGAACTAGTCTATTTGGTGTTGAATAAACATTGAAATTTTCATTAAATTTAATTTGGTTATCAATAAAAAAATTTTTAATATTTTTTTTTAACTCATTCCTTGCATTTATCTGAAGCTTTGCAGGAATTTCCTCACTAAATAGCTCTACAAATAATTCTGACATTAACTTTGGCTTTCAATCCAAACTTTCCCAATTGATTTAGTTAGTTCCCTGATTCTTGCAATATATTCAGCCCTTTGCGCTACACTAATCACCCCTCTAGCATCTAGAATATTAAACACATGGCTACATTTTAAACATTGATCGTATGCTGGAAGTGAAATTTTTTTTTCAACTAAAAATTTTGTCTCCTCTTCAAGCATTTCAAATATTTTAAATAAATTATCAGTGTTGGCATATTCAAAATTATATGCTGAAAATTCTTTTTCTGACTTATGAAAAACATCTTTGTAAGTTATTCCTTCATCATTCCAAATTAATTCAAAAACACTTTTTTTGTTTTGAATAAACATACACAATCTCTCTAATCCATATGTAATTTCGACAGATACAGGTTTACATTCAACTCCAGCCATTTGTTGGAAGTAGGTAAATTGCGTTACTTCCATACCATCACACCAAACTTCCCATCCAAGTCCAGCTGCTCCAAGAGTAGGACTTTCCCAGTCATCTTCAACAAATCTTATATCGTGTTCCTCATAATTAATACCTATTGATGACAGGCTATTTAGATATATCTTTTTTATATCTTTTGGCGAGGGTTTAATTAATACTTGGAACTGATAGTAATGTTGTAATCTATTGGGGTTGTCACCATATCTTCCGTCAGTCGGTCTACGTGATGGTTGAACATATGCAGTTTTCCATGGTTTTGGACCTAGCGATCTTAGAGTGGTTGCTGGATGAAATGTTCCAGCTCCTACCTCTAGATCGTACGGTTGTAATATTACACAACCTTTTTTTGACCAGTACTTTTGTAAATTAAAGATTGTGTCTTGAAAAGATAAAGTTTTTTTTTTTGTTTTATAGACCATACCTTTGCCAGATTGATCTTTCTTCTAATAAACTGATCACTTTATCAGTATAATTTTCTGAGGATGATAATTTTTTTGACAACCACCCTTTACTTTTTTCAAATTTCTTAATCTCAATTTGATCTCCATATTTTTCTCTTAATATTTGTTCTGCATTACCTAAACCATCTATTAAACCTAATTCTTTTGCTTTTTTTCCAGCCCAAAACTCACCTGAAAAAAGTTCAATACCAGAGTTTTTGTTTAGTTTTTCTTTTCTACTCTCCTCAACAACATCAATAAAGTCCTGATGAATTTCTAATTGAATATTTTTTAACCGATTTATATCCTCTTCTTTTTCATCAAGAAATGGGTCTAAAGTACTTTTATTCTTTCCTGCTGTATATACTCTTCTTTGAACTCCAATTTTTTCTATTAAGTTTTTAAATCCAAATGATGCAGAAATAACGCCAATTGATCCTATTATCGAACTTGAGTTTGCATATATCTCATCGCCAGCACAAGCGATCAGGTATCCACCGGATGCAGCCACATCTTCAGCAAAGACAATCACTTTTTTTTTTGTTTTTTTTGATTGTTCCTTAATAAGTTTATATATCAGATGTGATTGAACTGGAGATCCTCCTGGTGAGTTTATTGTAATTGCTACTACTAATGCTTTTTTTAGTGAGAAAGCTTTTTTAATTATTTCTTCCTGGCTTGAATAATCTATTCCTTGTCTAAATTTTCCAACATTTCCTATAACGCCAGATAGTTTAAGATGGCTAATAACTTTTTTTTTTTTTAAAAATGAAAACATTAAAATTTTTATAATTTTTTAAATATATTATAAACGCTAGTTATAATTAAAGAATAAGGTGCGTCAATTGATAAGTATATTAATAATTTGTATATAATAGTTTTAAAACATGGGAACTGTAATACAGCTTAAAAAACAAATTAATAATTCTTATACTGACTTAAAAAACTCAGTTGAAGATAAGTTGATTCTAGTTGAAGAAAAAATTAATTCCAGATTAGCAAGTAAAGTTGAGTTAGTTCAAAAGATGACAAAATATCATTTAAGCACTGGAGGTAAAAGACTTAGAGCTCTATTAACATTGCAATGCTCAAAAATTTGTGGATACGGGAAGGGATTAAGAGATGTTAATCTGGCTGCATGTGTTGAATTAATCCATGCAGCAACTTTAATGCACGATGATGTAATTGATAACTCTAAAATTAGAAGAGGAAAAAAGACCTTAAATAAGATCTGGGGAAATCACTCATCAATTTTAGTAGGCGATTATCTCTTAAGCAAATGTTTTGAAATGATGGTTGAAGATGGAAATTTAGAATTACTTAAACTTTTGGCTAACACATCATCAGAAATTGCTCAAGGTGAAGTTCTGCAATTGCAACACAATAAAGAAATAGACATGTTAGAGGAGACATATCTTAATATTATTTCCTCAAAGACTGCATCATTATTTGCAGCCTCTACTAAAGTTGGCGCAATTATTTCAGAAAAAGATTTAAAATTTAAAAATGCTTTAGAATTTTATGGAAAAAACCTAGGTCTCACATTTCAAATTGCAGATGACACATTAGATTATAATTCTGAATTAAAATTATTTGGAAAAAACATTGGTAATGATTTTTATGAGGGAAAAGTAACTTTACCTATAATTCTACTTTATCAAAAATTAGATGATGTTGAAAAAGAAAAATTAAAATCTTTATTTGAAAAACAAATTCGTGAAAAGCAGGATTTAGAATATGTTCTAAATCTAATAAAAAAAAATAACATAATTAAAGAATGTTATAAGAAAGCAGAGCATTATATAAATTTAGCTTCTAATTCTTTAAGTGTATTTGAGGAGTCTGATGAAAAAAATGTGCTTAAAAATTTAACTTCTTTTAGTATAGAGAGAAATTTCTAAGGGCTTAGCAATACTTTTTTCCAACTTTTATTTTTTTTAATGTATTTCAATCTTTCATGAATTCGATTTTGACCATCAAGCCAGAATTCTATTTCTTTGGGTTTTATTCTCCAGCCTGACCAGTACTCTGGTCGTGGTACTTTTTTTTCATTTGAGAATTTTTTTTTAAATTCTTTTATAGATTTATATAAATCCTCTCTTTTTTTAAGAACTCTACTCTGTTGTGATGCCCAAGCTCCAATTCTACTTCCATATGCTCTTGATTCATAATAATCATCAGCTTCTTTTTTTGAAACTTTAGATGCAATACCAACTATCCTTATTTGTCTTTGTAGGCTTTTCCAATGAAAACACATGGAAATCTTTGAAGAATTTTTAATGGCTTTACTTTTATCACTTTTTAAATTTGTATAAAAAACGAAACCATTTTTATCAAAATCTTTAAGAAGAACCATTCTGACTGTTGGAAATCCTTTTTTATTAACAGTACCTACGGCAAATGCATTTGGGTCATTAATTTCAGTTTTTTTTGCTTTATTGAACCATTCTTCAAAAAGTTTTATTGGGTTATTATGATCTTTAAAGCAAAGATTTAATCCAAGTGAGTTTTTTTCGTTCATAATTTTAAAAAAATAATTTATACAGTAAGATAATGTCATTTAATACATTTGGAAAGTTATTTAGATTTACTACTTGGGGTGAGTCTCATGGTCCTGCAATTGGATGTGTCGTGGACGGATGCCCACCAAATGTTCCACTAAAGGAAAGTGATATTCAAAAAGAACTTAATAAAAGAAAACCAGGTCAATCTAAATTCACAACACAAAGAAAAGAGGATGACAAAATTAATATTTTATCTGGTGTTTTTGAGGGTAAAACTACTGGAACCCCGATATCTTTAATAATTTATAACAAAGACATGAGATCTAGAGATTATGAGACAATCAAGAACAAATTTAGACCAGGACATGCAGATTACACTTATTTTAAAAAGTATGGAATTAGGGATTATAGAGGAGGTGGAAGACAATCTGCCCGTGAGACTGCAGCAAGAGTTGCAGCAGGGGCAATTGCAAAAGTAGTTTTGAAAAATAAGATTGGTAATAAGTATCAAGCAGTCGGCGCAGTTACACAATTAGGAATTTTAGGGTGCGATATAAAAAAATGGAAAGACAAAACTATATCCACAAACCCATTTTTTTGTCCTGACAAATCTGTGATTAAGCTCTGGGAAAAATATTTACTCAGCATAAGAAAAGCTGGATCATCTTGTGGAGCAATAATTGAGATAAGAGCAAGAGGAGTACCTTTAGGACTTGGAGCACCAATATATTCCAAATTAGATATGGATTTAGCTGCTGCGATGATGAGCATTAATGCTGTAAAGGGAGTAAATGTTGGATCGGGAATGGGTTCAGCCACGCTAACTGGGGAAGAAAACTCAGATGAGATTTTACAAAGAAAAGGTAAAACTAGTTTTAAATCTAACAATGCTGGTGGAATTTTGGGTGGAATTTCAACAGGTCAAGAAATAAAAATTTCATTTGCTGTTAAACCAACTTCATCGATTTTATCATCTAGAAAAACAATTGATAAGTTTGGCAAGAATACAACAATATCTGTTAAAGGAAGACATGACCCGTGTGTAGGAATTAGAGCAGTCCCAATAGGAGAAGCTATGATGCATTGTGTAATTCTTGACCACTATTTAATGAACACTGCTCAAAATAAAATTTAATTAGATTTTTTTATTAAAACTTTTGAATTTAGTGTATCTAGAATCTTATTTTCTATTCCAATTGAATCAAGATTTGCAAATTTATACATTAACTCTGGTTTATCATGATCTATAAATCTATCGGGTAATATCATTGATCTGAATTTTAAATTGCTATCTAGAAGATTTTTTTCACTAAGAAATTGGCTAACATGAGATCCAAAACCTCCAATAGAGCCTTCCTCAATTGTGATTAAAACTTCGTGCTCTGTTGCAATTTGCCAGATTAGATTTTGATCTAAAGGTTTTGCAAATCTTGCATCGATTATAGAAATATTAATTCCTTTTTTAGATAAATTTTCAGATGCCAAAATACACTCATGAAGTCTCGCCCCAAAATTTAAAATTACAACTTTTTTTCCAGTTTTAATAATTTTTCCTTTACCCAATTCAATTTTTTCATTTATGTCTGGCAATTCAATACCTGTACCATTTCCTCTTGGATATCTAAAAGCTGAGGGCCTATCATTAATATCTATTGAGGTATTGATCATTCTTACAAGTTCGGCTTCATCACTAGCTGCCATTACTACAAAGTTTGGCAGTGTTGATAAGTAAGTTATATCAAACGAGCCAGCATGTGTTGGTCCATCAGCGCCAACTAGTCCAGCTCTGTCAATTGCAAATCTTACTGGCAAAGATTGAATTGCAACATCATGAACAACTTGATCATAAGCTCTTTGAAGAAAAGTTGAGTATATTGCTGCATAGGGTTTAAATCCTTCTGTAGCCATTCCAGCAGCAAAAGTTACCGCGTGCTGTTCTGCTATTCCAACATCAAACATTCTGTTAGGAAATTTTTTTCCGAATAAATCCATACCTGTTCCTGATGGCATCGCTGCTGTTATACCAACAACTTTACTATCTTTTTCAGCATGCTTTATTAAGGAGTTAGCAAAAACTTTAGTATATGATGGCTTATTAGATGAAGATTTTATCTGTTCTCCTGTTTTTACATTAAATTTTGAAACTCCATGGAATTTATCTTCTGATTTTTCTGCAAATTTATAACCTTTTCCTTTTTGAGTTTTTACATGAACTAAAATTGGACCATCATAATTAATTTCTTTTGCATTTTGAAAAACTGAAATCATAGTATCAATGTCATGTCCATCTATAGGTCCGATGTAGTAAAATCCCATAGAATTAAACAATGTACCACCAGTTACTGCAGATCTTAAAAAATCTTCAGCTTTACCTGCTTTGTTTTTAAATCTTTTTGAAAAAGCAGATATAATCAATTTTAAAGTCTCCCTAAAGCTAAAATAAATTTTACCTGACAAAATTTTTGCAAGATATTTTCTCATAGCTCCAACAGGTTTTGCAATTGACATGTCATTATCGTTTAAAACGACTATCATTTTTGTCTTGCTTTCTCCTGCGTTGTTCATTGCCTCATATGCCATACCAGCACTTATCGCTCCGTCTCCTATAACAGCAATCACATTATCTGATTTATTTGATAATTTATTAGCTACAGCTATTCCCAATGCTGATGAGATAGAAGTAGAGCTATGTGCAGCACCAAATGGATCATATTCGCTTTCTGATCTTTTTGTAAAACCTGACAATCCATTACCTTTTCTTAAAGTTCTTATTTTATTTTTTCTCCCAGTTAATATTTTATGTGGATATGTTTGATGCCCAACATCCCAAATTAATTTATCATGTGGCGTATTAAATATGTAATGAAGAACAACTGTGAGTTCTACAACTCCTAGACCAGCTCCTAGGTGTCCACCAGTTTCAGAAACAACATCAATCAATTCTTTTCTTACCTCATCTGCCAAAACTTTTATTTCAGATTGAGATAGTTTTCTTATATCACCTGGGAAATTAATATTGTTTAAAAATTTATAATTGTTTTTCATTTTGTTCTACTTAAAATATAATTTATTGTCTCTTTTAAATCGTCAGCTTTTTTTCCAAAAACACCTAACCTTTTAAATATTTTTTCTTTTAAGATATTTGTGTATTTAATAGTATTATCAGCTCCTAGTAAACTTATCAAAGTAGCTTTTCCCATTTTTAAATCTTTTCTGGTTTTTTTCCCAACTTTTGAAGTTTTTCCTCTTAAATCTATTAAATCATCAGCAATTTGAAATAATAAACCTATCTCATTTCCAATTTTGTCAAACTTTCCTATATATTTTGTTTTACCAGACATTATAATTGGTGCTACACAACAAAAACTAAAAAGCTTTCCAGTTTTCTTAATCTGCATATCAATAATTTGTCTTTTATTTTTTTTTATCTTCTCAAAGCTTAAATCTAAAAATTGGCCTCCAGCTATTCCTGTGTGACCTGCGCTTTCAGATAATAAATTTATTAATTTAATTTTTTTTTTCTCATTTATATCGAATGCTTTTTGGCTGAGAATTTGAAATGCAATCGTGAGAAGAGAGTTTCCAGCTAGTATGGCTGTTGACTCACTAAATTTTTTATGTGTAGTTAATTTCCCTCTTCTTAAAATATCATTATCCATACAAGGTAAATCATCATGAATTAGTGAGTAAGCATGAATACATTCAACTGCAGCAGCAACTTGTAAAATTTTTCTTTTATCTACATTAAATATTAATCCAACATCAAATAATATTTTTGATCTTACTTTTTTTCCACCGGGGAGAAGTCCGTAAAGCATAGGTTTTATTAATTCAGTATTTTTTTGGTTTAAAAAATATCTATAAAGATAATTATTAGTTTTATTCAGAATATTATTTAGTTTTTTTTGCATCTTTGTTTAATTTTATTTCTTTAATTTTTAAATTTGACTTGTCAGATATTTCTTTAAAATTTAATTGGAATTTTTTTTCTATAAGTTTGTTAATTTTTATCAAATTTGCAAATTCTTCTGATTGAATTTCCTGATTATTTTCACTCTCTAAATCCTTAATAATTTTGTTGGCCAAATCTGTAAGCTCATTTAAAGATTTTGACTCAATATCATCTAGTAAATTTTTTTCATTCATATATTAGTTGGTAATATTATATGAAAATTAATGATTCAAATATTAAAAAAGCAATAAAATATTTAAATAATGATGAATGTATAGCAATTCCTACAGAGACAGTATATGGATTGGCTGGAAATGCTTACTCAAACAAAGCTGTATCTAGGATATTTAAATTAAAAAAAAGACCCAGTAATAATCCTTTAATTGTTCACTACTATGATCTCAATGAATTAAAGAAAGATTGTAAAGTAAATAACGTTTTCATCAATCTTTATAATAAATTTTGCCCAGGACCAATTTCGTTTGTTTTAAAGTTAAAAAAAACAAGTAGAATTTCAAAAAAAGCTACAAACAACTCAAATTTAATAGCTGTTAGATTTCCTAGTCATACTTTAGCAAGAAAGCTATTAAAAAAAATAGATTACCCTCTAGCAGCACCCAGCGCAAATATATCATCAAGTATAAGTCCTGTCTCAAAGCAAGACGTGTATGATGAATTTGGCAATAAAATTAAATTTATTTTAGATGGTGGATCTTCAAAAATTGGTCTGGAGTCTACTATAATAAATCTTATTGGAAAACCAAATATTCTACGATTAGGTGGAATAGATAGTAGATCAATTTATAAAACTATAAATTCTTTAAAAAATAAAAATAAAAGAAAAATTAATGTAAAAGTGCCTGGTAATAGTAAATTACATTACTCACCAGGTATACCTGTGAGACTAAATGTCAAAAAAAATAATAAAAGCGAAGCATTTATTTTGATAAAAAAAAGAAAAAAAATAAATAAAAATTATTTTTATTTAAGTAAAACTAATAATTTAAAAGAGGCAGCAAAAAATTTATACAAAACACTAAGAAAAATAAAAAAAAAAAATTACAAACGAATTGCGGTTGAGAGAATACCTAATATTAACATTGGTGAAGCTATTAATGATAGACTTTTAAGGGCATCAAAAAAATGAAAAATTTAATTGAGGTAAAAAATATAAAAAAAAACTATGGAAAAAAAGCAGCAGTAAAAGGTATATCTTTTAATGTTCAGGAAGATGAAATTCTTGGTCTGCTTGGACCAAACGGTTCTGGCAAAACCACAACAATTGGAATGCTGCTTGGCTTGTTAAAACCAACAAGTGGACAAATATTTATTAATAATCTCAAACTTGAAGATAATAGAATCAAAATTCTAGAGATGATTAATTTTATATCACCTTATATTGAATTACCAAAAAAACTTACAGTAAAACAAAATCTATATGTCTATTCAAGACTTTATAAAGTTCGAAATATTAAAGAAAGAATTGAATATCTATCAGAAAAATTGAGAATAGGAGAATTATTAGAAAATATTACTGGAGAATTATCCTCGGGTCAAAAAAACAGAGTAAGTCTAGCAAAAGCATTAATTAATGAGCCAAAAGTGCTATTACTTGATGAACCAACAGCCTCTTTAGATCCAGAAATTGGAGACTTTGTAAGAACTTTTTTAGAGGAGTATAAGAAAGAAAATAAAATCTCTATCCTCTTAGCTTCTCATAATATGAATGAGGTTACACGTTTGTGTAAATCAGTGCTCATGATGAAAAATGGAGAAATTGTTGATAAAGGTAAACCAGAAGATTTAATTACAAAGCATGGAAGAAATAACTTAGAAGAAGTTTTTTTAAAACTATCAAGGAGTAAGAATGAGCTTAACTAGAATATACGGTTTATTTTTAAGACATTTTTATCTAATTACAAGGTCACTTCCACGAGTATTGGATTTAGTTTATTGGCCTACGATTCAAATTACTTTATGGGGATTTATCTCAAATTTTTTTGCAACTCACACCACTTACTATAATAACGCTGTGGGGGTAATCCTCACTTGTGCAATACTTTATGATTTTTTATTCAGAACAAGTATTGGTTTTAATATGCTTTTTCTAGAAGAGATATGGAGCAGAAACTTCACAAATCTATTTATAGCTCCAATGAAAATTGGAGAAATTTTAACTTCACTTGTAATAACAGCGCTGATTAGATCTTTAATTGGACTAGTACCAGCAGTTTTGTTAACTTCACCCTTATTCGGTATATCTATTCTAGATTTAGGAATCTTTTTATTTTTTTTATTTTTAAGTTTATATATTTTTGGAATTACACTTGGTATTTTAGTTTCATCAGGTTTACTCAGATTTGGTCCATCATTTGAAAACATAGCATGGTCAACAATGTTTTTACTTGCTCCATTCGGGTGTATTTATTATCCGATAGATATTCTCCCAGAGATTTTCCAAAAAATAGCTTATGCTTTACCATTAGTTTATATATTTGAAGAAGCTAGAAATATTTTAATTAACCAAACTGTTAATATTGAAAATATTTATTATGCTTTCGGCTGGAATACGCTATATTTTATAGTTTCAATTGTTCTATTTTATTATTCTTTTAATGCAGCAAAAAATAAGGGAACATTAATTAACATGGGAGAATAAATTTTTAGGAAATCATTTACTTTAATTTTATAGATATATATAAAATTTTCATTTAAATTGAATTAATATTAAAAATGAATCTCTCTGATTATGTATTAAATTTTTTAGTAAAAAAAAGAGTCAAAAAAGTTTTTTTAATAACTGGAGGAGCTATATCATTTATGGTAGATGCTTTTTCAAGAAATAAGAAAATAAAATATATATCTGTAGGACATGAACAAGGTGCGGCTATGATGGCAGATGCATATTCAAGAATTGGACCAAATTTCTCATGCACAATGGTTACATCAGGGCCAGGAGCTACTAACCTTCTTACAGGTATTGGCTGTTCATATTTTGACTCAATACCTTCACTTCACATATGCGGCCAAGTAAATACATATGAGCAACAAAGCTCAAATAAAAGTACATTTAATGTTCGACAAGTTGGTTTCCAGGAAACAGATATTGTTAGTATTTCAAAACCAATAACAAAATTTTCTTATAAATTAAAGAATGAAAATGATATTAAATATATATTGGAAAAATGTTATTATTTAGCGACTTCAGGAAGACCAGGGCCAGTATTATTAGATATACCCATGGATTTACAACGTAAGACTATTAACAGCAATAAATTAAAATCTTTTACGCCTCCAAAAAAAAAAATTAAATTATCAAATATAGAATTAAAACCCATAATAAATAAGATGGATAGGTCAAAAAAACCTGTCATTATTCTTGGTGGCGGTATTAAATATGCCAAAGCTCAAAATCATTTAAAACAGTTTTTAAAGAAATTAAAAATACCTATTGTAACTACCTGGAGTGGAGTTGACTTAATTGACCACTCAAAAAAAAATTATATAGGTAATATAGGTGTCTATGGAAATAGAGCAGCTAATTTTACAGTTCAAAACTCTGATTTTATCTTATCTCTAGGTACAAGATTAGATACAAGAGTTACTGGAGGAGTACCAAAAAATTTTGCAAGAGATGCAGAAAAATTTGTTATTGACATAGATAAAAATGAATTAAATAAAAAAAGAGGTTTACATATTCATCATAAAATTAACTCAGATGTTAAATATTTTTTAAAGCAAATAAATAAAATTAATTTTAGAATATCAAAGAATGAATGGACAAAAAGGTGTATAATTTGGAAAAGAAATTATCCAATAATTTTAGATAGTTATCATAAAATCAAAAATTTTGTAAATCCATATGTTTTTATTGATTATTTATCTAATATATTAAAAACTAAAGACATAATAATTGCTGATGATGGAGGTCATCTAACATGGACCTTACAAACATTCAGAGTAAAATATGGCCAAAGACTTTTTTCAGCATTTGGCAATTCTCCTATGGGCTATTCATTGCCAGCAAGCATTGGTGCGTCAATTGCTAATAACAATAATAGAGTTATTTGTATAGATGGAGATGGGAGTATTCAGATTAATTTACAAGAATTACACACTATTTATAAGCTTAAACTCCCTATAAAAATTTTCATTTTAAATAATGATGGATATGGAATTATTAAACAATTTCAAGAATTATATTTAGAAAAAAGATATGAAGCATCAGGAAAAGGTGTAAGTAATCCAAATTTCAAAAAAATTGCAAACGCATTCAATATTAATTATACCTTCATTAAAAATCATGCTGATTTCAAAAAAATTGTTAAAAAATTAAATTCAAAATTACCAGAAATAATTGAGATAAAATTAAAAAAAAATCAAAAAATTATTCCCAAATTACAATTTGGAAATCCTTTGGAGGATATGTCGCCTCTTTTGCCTAGAAAAGAATTTTTAAAAAATATGGATGTTAAATTAATAAATAGAGATAAAAAAATATTTGAAGCGAATTGAGTTAGAGTTGAAAAATATAATTATATTAGGAAGTTCTGGTTTTATAGGTTCTAGTATTAAAGAATATATTAAGAAAAAAAAAATTAATATAAAAAGAATATTTACTTATTCCAAGAAAGAAAAAAAAAATATACTCAATGTCAAGAAATTACCAAAAGTAGATTATATAATTTATTGTATAAATAGTAAAAAAATTAGTGAAACTATAAAAATTTTTAATCACTTTAGAAAATTACTTTATCGATGCCCCAAAAGTACAAAAATTCTTTTTTTAAGCTCTGGCGCAGTTTATGGTAAAAGCAAAATAAATAAGAGGCCAACTGAAATGGCTAAAATAGATATAAAATTAATTAATAAATTTATTGGATATAAAAAAAATTATGCAAAAGAAAAAGTATATTTAGAAAAAAAATTTTTAGAATTATCAAATGAAGGTTATAGGGTTTCTATTGCGAGATGTTTTACTTTTGTTGGTAAAAAGATACCAAAAAGAGCAAATTTTCTTATTGGAAATTTAATTAACAATATACTTGAAAAAAAAAAATTATTTGTAAAATCAAATTATGAAATAATTAGATCTTTCATGCACACCGATGATCTATCACGATGTCTATTTACAATTATGAATAAAACTGGAAAAAAATGTAAAATTTATAATGTAGGTTCGGATGATGTGCTAAATGTAAAATTATTATTAAAAAAACTATCAAGAAAGTATAAAATAAAATCTAGACAGGTAAATATTTTAGACAAAAAAAAAGCTGATTTCTATGTACCAAATATTGAAAAGTTAAAAAAAGAATTAAAATGGAAAACAAAATATAAAAGTTTTGAGGCGATAGAAAAAACAATATATGATCTAAAAAATAACAAATAAAATTCAAGGCTTTTAATTTTTATTAGTAAAATGGTGCGCCCGCAAGGAGTCGAACCCTGAACCTCCAGAGCCGAAATCTGGCGCTCTATCCAGTTGAGCTACAAGCGCGTATTTTGTAAGTATAACGATATGAGTAAATTTATAAATATAAAAATTCAAAATAATGAAAAAAATTTGAGAGTTGATATTTTACTATCAAGTCAAGATATTAAGATTAGTAGATCTAGAGTAAAAAATCTAATCTTAGGAAAAAAATTAAAAATAAACGATGTAATTATCAACGATCCATCTAGAAAAGTAAAATTAAATGATAAAATCAATTTTGAAATCTCTGAAGAAAAAATAGAGAATCTCAAACCATTTAAATATCCACTTAAAATTATTTATGAAGATAATGATTTAATTGTAATTGACAAGCTTGCAGGAATTTCAATGCATCCAGGACCAGGAAATTATGATAATACAATTGTAAATGCCTTGATACATCATGTTGGTAAAAATTTATCTAATATTGGAAATAATTTAAGACCAGGAATTGTTCATAGAATTGATAAAGATACATCTGGACTAATCGTTGTTGCTAAAAATAATGCTTCGCATGAGAATTTATCAAAACAATTTTTTCAACACTCTATTGAAAGAATTTATCAAGCTATAGTTTGGGGTAAGTTAAGACCACGTAATGGTAAAATTGAAACATTTATAACTAGAAGTTCTAGGAATAGACAAATGATGGAGGTATCTTTAAAAAAAGGAAAAAAAGCAATTACCAATTATTCTACTTTAAAGATTTTTGAATCAGAAAAAATTCCAACATTAAGTCTAGTTGAGTGTAAACTAGAAACTGGTCGAACTCATCAAATTCGAGTTCATTTATCTAATAATGGAAATCATATTCTAGGTGACAAAAAATATAAGAAAAAATTTAAGAAAATTACAAATACTGATAAAGAAATTGAACAACTTATTACAGGACTAAATAGGCAATTCCTTCATGCAACAACACTTGGATTTAATCATCCAAGAAACAATAAAAGAATGAATTTTTACTCAAAACTGCCTTCCGATCTTGAAAAAATATTAAAAAAACTAATAAAAGCTGAATAATTAAAGCATTGTAAAAAATTATTTCTTCATTAAATAAATATTTCTTATGAATAATAATACATATAACCTCCCAGCACTTTCAAACGAAGGTGGTCTGGCTGCATATTTAGCACAGATTAAAAAATTTCCAATGCTTGCAGCTGAGGAAGAATACATGCTAGCTAAAAATTGGAAATCAACTGGAAACGTCAAATCTGCTGAAAAACTTGTTACTAGCCACTTAAGACTAGTTGCAAAAATAGCTATGGGATACAAAGGTTATGGTCTACCACTTAATGAAATGATATCTGAAGGTAATGTTGGACTGATGCAAGCTGTTAAAAAATTTGAGCCAGAGAAGGGATTTAGACTTGCAACTTATGCAATGTGGTGGATAAAAGCGTCCATTCAAGAATATATATTAAGATCTTGGAGTTTAGTAAAAATTGGAACAACTACGGCACAAAAAAAACTTTTTTTCAATTTAAAAAAAATTAAAAATCAGATTGCACCACGATCTGAAGGAGATCTAAAAAGAGAGCATGTTGAGGATATTGCTAAAAGATTATCAGTAAGTGAAGAAGAAGTGGTTTCTATGAATAGAAGACTTTCGGGTAAAGAACAGTCTCTTAATGCGCCAATTGGTGAAGATGGTGATGAATGGCAGGACTGGGTCATAGATAATGAGATGGATCATGAGTTGAGAGTAGCACAAAATGAAGAAATGGAACAAAGAAAAGATTTGCTTCAAGATTCAATAAAAATTTTAAATGATAGAGAGAAAAAAATTTTATATTCAAGAAGATTAACCGATGATCCATTAACCTTGGATGACTTAAGTAAAAAATATAAAATTAGCAGAGAAAGAGTTAGACAAATAGAAAATAAAGCTTTTGAAAAATTACAAAAGCATATGTTAAATTCTGCTAAATCAAAAAATCTATTACCCGCTAATTAAACGGGTCCACTAAAAGAATAGTATCCTCTCTTTCAGGACTAGTTGAAATACTAGATATTTTTGTCTCAGTAAACTCCTCAATAGCTTTTACATAAGTTTTTGCATGATTTGGTAAATCCTCAAATTTTTTAACTCCTTGTGTTTTACATTTCCAACCCTTAAATTTTTTATAAACTGGTTTAACATTTAATTGATCTTCTACAGCTGCAGGGAAATAATCTATTTCTTTTCCATTCAGTTCGTAAGCTACGCAAAGATTTATTTCTTCAAGCTCGTCCAAAACATCTAATTTAGTTAAAGCTATTCCATCAATACCTGAAACCTTTATAGTTTGTCTTACTAGAACTCCGTCAAACCAGCCACATCTTCTTTTTCTACTAGTTACTGTTCCAAATTCATTCCCTTTTTCTCCAAGATGATTACCGATGTAATCTTTAAGCTCTGTTGGAAATGGTCCTTCGCCTACTCTTGTTGTATATGCCTTTGTAATACCTAAAACAAAATTTATTGAGTTGGGGCCACATCCAGATCCTGTTGCCGCCGATGCTGCAACTGTATTGGATGAAGTTACGTATGGGTATGTCCCATGATCAACATCAAGCAATATACCTTGAGCGCCTTCAAATAGTATTTTTTTCTTTTCTGATTTAAGTTGATCTATTTTTCTCCAGACAGGTGCAGAATATTTTAAAATATTTGGTGCTATTTTTAATAAGTCTTCAACTAACTTATTTTTTTCATACATGGGTTTACCTAACCCTTTACGGATTGCATTATGATGCTCTAGTACTACTGTTAATCTATTTTCTAAATTTTTTTTTGACGCAAGATCCATGACTCTTATAGATCTTCTACCTACTTTATCCTCATAAGCTGGTCCAATTCCTCTTCTTGTGGTTCCAATTTTAGAATTTCCTGCAGAGTCTTCTCTAATTTCATCCATCTCTCTATGAAATGGTAAAATCAATGTTGCGGCTTCAGATAAAATTAAATTTCTTTCACTAATTTCCACACCTTTTAATTTGGCTTCCTCAATTTCATCAATTAAAGCCCAAGGGTCTATGACAACTCCATTCCCTATAATAGAAATTTTATTTTTTCTTACAATGCCAGATGGCAGAAGTCTTAATTTATAAGTAACACCATCTATGACTAAGGTATGACCTGCGTTATGCCCTCCCTGAAATCTAACAACTACATCAGCTTCACTGGATAACCAATCAACTATCTTACCTTTTCCTTCATCTCCCCATTGTGAACCTACAACAACTACATTCTTCATCTAAATTTCTTTTCAATATTAAAACTGTTTAAATGGTTAATTGGTCCATTTCCTTTTCCAAAGTTTGGTCTAGTCTTAATAGCATTATTTACATATCTAATACCTAACTCACAAGATTTCTTTAATGTTTTTCCACATCCGTAATAAGTTGCAATTGCACTTGACAATGTACATCCAGTTCCATGAGTATTTTTTGTTTTAATTTTTTTATTTGTAAAAATTACTATTTCTTTCTTATTTACGAATATATCTTTTAAAGTTTTAGAATTTAAATGGCCACCTTTAATTAATACATTTTTAGCACCTAAATCTAACAATTTTTTAGCAGCTTGTTTCATATTCAACATAGATTTAATCTTGATTGCAGTTAGTATTTCTGTTTCTGGTATGTTTGGTGTTATTAAATCGACTTTTTTAATTAGTTTTTTTTTTAAAAATAAAACTGCTTTATCATCAATAAGCTTAGTACCACCTTTGGCTACCATAACAGGGTCCAATATTATTTTTTTCAATTTTAATTTTTTAATGGATTTTAAAACTGAACTTATTACTTTAGAAGAATGTAACATACCAATTTTTACTGAGTCTGGTTTGATATCTTTTGAGGTAAATTCAATCTGATTAGAAATTTCTTTACTTGGTATAGTTATAATAGACTTTACACCTTTGGTATTTTGGGCTGTAACTGCTGTTATAGCTGTCATTGCATAAGAGCCAAGCGATGTTACAGATTTAATATCTGCTTGAATTCCTGCTCCTCCAGAAGAATCTGATCCTGCTATTATTAATATTTTAGAATTTATTTTCAATTTACTGAATAGATTTTTTTATTATATTAACACATAATTTGTTTAAACTTGAGTCCTCTGACTCACTCATTATTCTTATTTTTGGTTCAGTACCAGACTTTCTAACTAATATTCTACCTTTATTTTTCATAATTTTATTTGCCTCATAAATTGCCTTTTTACATTTTGGACTATAAATAATTGATTTATCTTTAACCTCAACATTTTCTAATATTTGAGGAGTGGGATTAAATTTATTAAAAAGTTCACTAGCTTTTTTTCTTTTTCTTAAAGAAAAAAGAATCTCTAAGGCAACCAACAATCCATCTCCAGTTGTTGCAAACCTTCCAAGAATAATATGGCCTGATTGCTCTCCTCCTAAATTAAAGTTTTTTTTTTTCATTTTTTCCTTAACATATCGATCTCCTACATTTGATCTGAAAAACTTAATTTTATTTTTTTTAAAAAATTTCTCTAAACCATAATTTGACATTAACGTGCCAATTACACCTCCTTTTAAAATTTTTTTCCTTTTCCATCTCTCACCTAACATTGCTAGAATTTTATCACCATCAATAATTTTACCTTTTTCATCACACACAATTATTCTGTCAGCATCACCATCTAATGCAATACCAATATGAGCCTTATTTTTTCTTGTCATTTGACAAATTTTTTTTGGATAAGTAGAGCCAGATTTCAGATTGATGTTCAATCCATTCGGAGAAGTACCAGATTTAAATACTTTGGCCCCTAGCGATTTAAATAATTGAGGGCCCGCTTTATAACTTGCACCATTAGCACAGTCTAAAGCGATTTTGATGCCTTTTAAACTAAATGAAGATGGAAAATTTTGTTTTAAAATCTTTATATAATTCTCATTTGCATCCTCCAATCGTTTTACTCTCCCTAATTCAATTGGTCTTGTAAGATTTTTAGAAATTTTTGAGTCGATTAATTTTTCAATTTTTTTTTCAATTTTATCAGACAGTTTAAGGCCATCTGGTCCAAATAATTTTAAACCATTATCATAATATGGATTATGAGATGCGGTAATCATTATTCCCATATTAGCTTTCATTTTTTTTGTTAACATTGCTAAGCCATTAGTTGGAAGTGGTCCTAATGTATAAATATGCATTCCTGCTGAAGCTAATCCAGAAACCAAGGCTGGTTCAAGTGTATAGCCAGATAGTCTAGTATCTTTTGCAATAATAGCTGTTTGTTTACTTTTTTTTAAATTTTTAAAATACGTTCCTGCTGCTAATCCAAATTTAAAAAACATTTCACCATTTATTTTGGAGTTATTTACTCTTCCTCTTATCCCATCTGTCCCAAAATATTTTTTAAACATTTTTAACTTTGTAATTCTTTAAACACTTTAAATGCTTGGTTAATTTCCTTAACATCATGGACTCTAAAAATTTGTACACCTTGCAAATATGATTGGATACAGGATGATATTGTGCCTCCAAGTCTTTCTTTAGTATCATTTTCTTTTGAAATATCGCTAATAAATCTTTTTCTAGATAAGCCCAACATTACTGGAAGACCTAATGAATGGAAAATAGAAATATTCCTCAAAATAGTAATATTATGTTTCAAATTTTTTCCAAATCCAATTCCTGGATCTAATATAATATTATTATGTTTAATACCTTTATTTCTTATATATTTTAATTTTTTTTCAAAGAAATCGTAGATGTCGAGTACAACATTTTTATATGATGGTTTATTTTGCATATTCTTTGGTATTCCCTTCATATGATGAATGACAAAAGGTTTTTTTGTTTTTTTTAAATAATTTATTGTTTCAGGATCGTAATTTAGTCCAGATACATCATTAATAAGGTCTACTTTTATTTTAGAAGCTTTCTTCATAACAAAACTTTTTCTAGTATCCAATGAAACAAAACATTTTTTATTTTTGAAAGATTTTAAGACTAATTTAATTCTATTCCACTCTTTAGAGGGGCTAATATCATTTGCCCCAGGTCTAGTAGACTCTCCTCCAATATCGATTATTTTTGCACCATTTGACAATAAATTATTCACATGTTTTACAGCTAAATTTTTATTGTTGTATTTTCCTCCATCTGAAAAACTATCTGGAGTTAAGTTGACTATTCCCATTAAAATAGGAATTTCAGATAAATTTAATTTCTTAAAAATTTTCTTTTTCTTTATATTTTTTAAATCTTTATTTATCTTTACCTTTAAATTTTTTGTAAGTTTATTTATATCTTTAATATTTATTATTTTATTTCTTTTTCTACTTATAATTTCTACTTTATCAAAAGAAATTAGATTATTACCGTTTAGAGGAACAGTTAATTTTTTTTTTATATTCTTCTTAGAAATCGATCCGAAATAAAAATTACACGCTCTAGTGTAATATTTATTCATTAGTGCTTAGTGCACTATCTTTGGTTTTAAGCCCATTGAGCCAAGCGCTGAGCTCTGATCATCATCTTCGACCTTTAGATCTTCTTTGTTCTTTGGATATATATTTTTATTTACTAAATCCTCAATTTCTGCACCTGTCAAAGTTTCATAAACAAGTAAAGCCTTTGCTAATTTATGCAGATCTTCAATTTTTTCAGTTAATACTTTTCTTGCTCTATCATAACCCATATCAACAAATCTTCTTATTTCATTATCTACTTTTCTTGCAGTTTCTTCAGACATATTTTGTTGTCTGGCTACTGATCTTCCTAAAAATACTTCTTCTTCATTTTCTCCATAAGCAACTGGGCCCATTTCTTTACTCAAGCCAGCTCTCATAACCATTGCTCTTGCTCTTTTTGTTGCCTGTTCTATATCGCTAGCTGCTCCTGTCGTTACTTTATCTTCTCCAAATATTAATTCTTCTGCAACTCTACCCCCCATTGCAATAGCCATTTGGGCATGTAACTGCTCTCTTGTCTGTGAAACTTCATCTCTCTCTGGTAGTTGCATAACCATCCCTAAAGCTCTACCTCGTGGTATAATGGTTGCTTTATGTATAGGATAAGCGGCTTTTTCATTTATTGTTACAATTGCATGTCCTGCTTCATGGTAGGCAGTTAATTTTTTTTCTTCTTCTGACATAACCATTGATCTTCTTTCGGACCCCATCATTACTTTATCTTTTGCTTCTTCAAATTCTTGATAAGTTACAATTCTCTTATTTTTTCTCGCAGCGAGTAATGCTGCTTCATTGACGAGGTTAGCTAAATCTGCTCCAGAAAAACCTGGAGTTCCTCTTGCTACTGTTCTTAAGTTTACATCAGGTGCCATCGATATTTTTTTTGCGTGTACTTTTAAAATTTTTTCCCTTCCAATCAAATCTGGATTCGAGACTACTACTTGCCTGTCAAATCTCCCTGGTCTCAAAAGAGCTGGATCTAATACATCTGGTCTATTAGTTGCAGCAATTATAATTACACCTTCATTAGTATCAAAACCATCCATCTCAACTAATAATTGGTTTAATGTTTGCTCTCTTTCATCATTTCCACCACCTAAACCTGCGCCTCTACTTCTTCCAACAGCATCTATCTCATCAATAAAAATTATGCATGGAGAGTGTTTCTTTCCTTGTTCAAACATGTCTCTTACTCTAGAAGCTCCAACACCAACAAACATTTCAACAAAATCAGAGCCTGAAATAGTAAAAAATGGAACTCCAGCTTCACCTGCTATAGCTCTTGCTAACAAAGTTTTACCAGTTCCAGGAGGGCCAACTAAAAGACATCCACGAGGTATTTTACCTCCTAACCTGCTAAATTTTTTAGGGTCTTTTAAAAATTCTACAACTTCTTCTACTTCTTCTTTAGCCTCTTCAACTCCAGCAACATCATTAAAAGTAACTTTACCCTTAATTTCATTCATCATTTTAGCTTTGGATTTTCCAAAACCCATCGCTCCACCTCTTCCTCCCTGCATTTGTCTCATGAAAAAAATCCAAACTGCAATTAAGAGTAACATTGGGAACCAAGATAAAAGAATGCCAAATAAAGATGGCATTTTTTCCTCAATGGGGCTGGCAGAAATACTTACACCTTTATCACTTAATTTTTGTATTAGATTAGGATCATCTGGAGCATAAGTACTAAATATTTCACCATTTGACATTATACCTTTTATATTTTTTCCTTGGATTTCAACTTGAACTACTCTTCCATTATCGACTTGTGAAAGAAATTCTGAGAATATAATATTATTTTTTTTGTTTACCGCTGCCTGTGGGCTTTTGAACATATTGTAAAGACCAATAGTTAGAATCACTATTATGGCCCACATTGCTAAATTTTTGAAATTCATCACTATAAATTAAGAATTATTATGGATATAACAAGTGCCAATTTGTGCCAATTTTAAATTATTTTTCTATTTTTCAGGTGAAATAATTACTGATTTCTCTATTTTTTGAATTATACATCCTGAAAGTGTTTTTTTAGTATCATTTTTTCTAATTTTTAAATGCTTTATTAAATTAATGATTTTTGATCCCCTTGAAAATGTATTTTTTTTTCCAGTTTTATGAATTAACTCTGAAAAAGACCTAAAGACAATTTCATCAGGCTGGTAAAGAAAATTTTCATTTAAAATAATTTTATTAGTCATTTTAATATAACTTGAATTATCATTAATATTTTTTTTAACGTAATAATCAATTGCATCATTACTTTTGCTTAAATTTCTTAAAGAAGTTTTAAATTTTTTCAATGTAAGGCCATCTTTTTGTAATTTTGAAATCAATTTTCTTACTTTTACTCTTAAAAACTTATCATCGTAATTGGATGGATCATCAACATTAAAATTAAATGTTTTTTTTGAAATATAAATTAAGTCCTTTTTAGGCACATCAATGAGAGGTCTTAAAATTGAAACTTTGTGATTTATATTTACTTTCGATTTAATTTTTTTAAATGATATTAAACCTTTTAATCCTGAACCTCTTAATAGTCTAATAAAAAAATTTTCTAGCAAATCATCTTCATGATGTGCAGTCAAAATAAAGTCAAATTTTTTCTTTAAGCTCTGATTAACAATTTGACTGTATCTATTATCGCGAGCGTATGTCAGTAAATTTGATATTTTTTTTTGTTTTTTTAATGTAAGTATTTTACAGTCAACTTTAAATTGCTTTAATTCATTTTTTACAAAATTAGCTTCGGATGAGGAGTTATTTCTTATTTTATGGTCTACAATAAAAAAATAGACTTTCTTATTTTTTTCTAAAGAATAACATTTTGCTAAAAAAGATAAAGCTAAACTATCTACTCCTCCCGAAACAGCTACACAAAAATTATTCGTATTATTATCTAATAGTTTTTTTTTAAAGTTAAGATAAATCCTCTTTATACTTGGGTCTTTTAATTTTTTGGAATAAAAATTATGAATTTTCTTTTTTGCACTCAAATTCTTTTTCTTCATAATACTTTGCTTTTTGAAGCACAGATTGAGTTGCATCAGGATATTGTTTTTTTACTCCAGCAATCATCAAGCATCCTTGATCTTTTTCACCCATCTGAACCAACGAGACTCCCAGTTTTAGCAAGTTCTCAGGAGCAATTTTACTTTTTGGATATTTTTGATAACCTTCCAAATAAGCAGTTGCAGCATCAGTATACATTTGTCTAATTCTGTAAGTTTCTGCATACCAATATTGTGCATTACCAGATAATTCATTTTCAGGGTTGGTTAAAACAAATTCCCTGAATGCTTTTTCTGCATTATCATAATCACCTACTTTTAAGAAATTTTTTGCAAATTGATACTGTTCTTTTGGACTTGCATCTGGTAATAACTTTTCTTCTGCATCAAAAACTTCAGATATTATAGCTTCTGTTTGTTCTACGGTTTCTATTACCTGTATATTATCATTTGTTGTCATATCTTTGTAAGATAGCTGGCCAAGATCTTGGGGTTTTGAGGAACCAGGCATTATTTTTTTTTGATTATCTTTCTCATTATTTATTAATGATTGTTCACTTTCAGTTAATGAAGTAAGAGAAGTTTTATCTGTATTATTCAATGAATTCTGCTCAATTTGCTCAAATCTTAATTGATTGTCCTTCTGTGTGTTGGAAAGATCGTTAGAAAGTTTATCTAATTTGAAATTAATTTCCTCAAATTTATTTGTTAATTCCTGGAACTGCATTTCAATTTCACTTAGTTTCAATAAATGTTTTGTTAAAGCTTGCTCAGACTCTTTAGTAGATACTCTTGATGTTGTATTTGTATCTTCGCTTGTGGAAAATGATTGTGAATATACAGCCCTTTCGAGGGTTCTTAAATCCTTTTGAATTGTATCCAAAATTTCCCGGACATTTTGAGTTTGTGAAAAAGAAATATTTATTGAAAATATAAAAAAAGTAATAAAATTAATAATAACTATCTTAGTTAATAATCTCATAAAAACATTTCTAATTATAATAGTGGCAAAAAGAAGACCCTAACTTTTTGAAGTTAGGGTCTAGAAATTGTTTTTAATTTGCTTTTACAGTTACAGATCTTCTATTTTTTGACCATGAAAGTGGATTAGAACCAGAGTCTACTGGTCTTTCTTTCCCGTAACTCAATACTTTGATACGATCTGAGGATACGCCATATGTCATAAGATAGTCTTTTGCAGCATTGGCTCTTCTCTCTCCTAATGCTAAGTTATACTCCCTTGTTCCTCTTTCATCGGCATGCCCTTCCACAACAACAGTTACATCCGCATTTTGTCTTAACCATGCAGCTTGTTTCCTAAGTGTCTCTCTTGATGCTGTTGTTAAAATTGTTTCGTTTGTCGCAAAGAATACTCTGTCTGGTACGCCGCTAGCTAACTCACCAACAGTATCTGAGCCTATATAGACATCACCCTGCATTAACGCATCTAATTTTTCAATTGGATCTGCTTTCTGAGTTTCAGCTGCTTTTGTAGTTGAAGTCTCAGTTGTTTTCACAGACTTCTTTGTTGCACATGCTGTTACTAGTAAACCAAATATTACAACAAGAAATGCGTTTTTTAAAATTTTGCTTAGATTCATTTTTGCTCCTTAAATAGAAAGTTATGAATTTATCAAACTACTAGATGTTTTGTATACAAAAATCAACTTAATTTAACAAAATTGTTAAATTTCCTTAATTTCCTAATAAAGAAGACCATGATGGGTCTGATGCATCTGTCTCAGTTTTTACCAACCTCTCGTTGTATCCAGTTAAATCAATTGACCATAATTTTGCTGAAAATCCCTCACCTTCGTCACTAGTTTTCGTTTCTCTATAAAATATGATGATTCTTCCGTTTGGTGACCAGGAAGGTGCCTCTTGATAAAAGTTCTCTGTAAGTAACCTTTCTCCAGACCCGTCGGTTCTCATAACTCCAATAAAAAACTTTCCCTTATGTAATTTTGTAAATGCTATTAAGTCACCTCGTGGTGACCATACAGGTGTTCCGTAAATTCCTTTACCAAATGATATTCTTTTAACTTTTGAACCATCACTTCTCATTACATAAATTTGCTGATAGCCACTTCTGTCAGAATTAAATGTTATGAATTTTCCATCAGGTGAGTAAGAGGGAGAGGTGTCTATTGATGGGTGATCAGTTAATTTTTCTTGTATGTTGGTTTCTAAATCTCTAACCCAAATTTCTGAGTTACCATCTTTTGCTAAACTCATTATTAATTTTTTTCCATCAGGAGAAAATCTTGGAGCAAAAGTCATGCCTCTAAAATCACCTACAACTTTTTGTGCTCCTGTTTGAAGGTTAACAATATATACCCTAGGCATATTTCTAAAATAAGACATGTAGGTTATAATTTTATCATCCGCTGGATTAAATCTTGGAGTTAATACTAACTCATTTCCTAACGTTATGTACTTAGTATTAAAACCGTCTTGGTCCATCAAAGCTAATTTTTTAACTCTTTGAGTTTTAGGTCCCTCTTCAGCAACGTAAATTATTCTTGTATCAAAATAACCACTTTCGCCGGTTAGGCGTTCGTAAACCTTATCTGATATTTTATGGCCTACCCTTCTCCAAGATCGAGGTGTTGTTGTCAAAGAAAAACCATCAACCATTTTTGCACCTAAAACATCCCAAAGTTTGAATTCTATATTTATGTAATCTTTGTCGTTTATGATTTTAGATGTTACTTTACCGGTAATTAAAACTTGGGATTTAATCAAAGCCCAATCTTCAAATCTAGGTTTTAAATGAGCTATATCTGGTTTTTGTAAAAATGCTTCTTTTTCAATCGCATCAAATAGACCAGTTTTTTCCAAATTATTCTCTATTATTTTTGAAATTTCTAAACCTAAATTTTCAATATTAAGATTATTTTTAATTTTATCATTAGTAACTTCATCAGAAAAAAAAGGTGATACCGAAATAGGCATTGGATCAAGATTTCCTCTGGTTATATCAATTTCAACAAGTGAAAAACTAATACTTGGTTTTAAAATTGCACAAAAAATAAAAATAAAAATTAATTTTTTTTTCATTCCCCAACCATCATTCCTTCTGGATTAAATCTTAGTATCATAATATTCCAATTTTCATAAGTTTTAATTGGTAGATTTCTAAGAGGGTTACACTTTAATATTGCTCGATCAACAGCTTCTGCAAAAATCCTGTATCTTCCGTCTACGCCCATTCTATTTCTTTCTAATATTTCTCTACTTTTTACCGTTCCATCTTGTTCTAAAATTAATTTTACTGTAACTAGATAATCATTTTTTTTATATTCAGCTCCCATTGGTGGAGACCAGCAATCTTTATACTGCATCTGAATAGAGTACTCAGTTGTAACAGATAATTTAGTTAATCTCATTGATTTGTCCTCTGATTGAGTAATTCCATCAGTTTTTTTTTTCACTTCTCCAATATTTTCATATTGCTTAGCAATTAGTCCCTTAATTAAATCTACATCTAACTCTTTTTTTTCATACTCAGAAGATTGTATTGCCTTATCCTCTTTAATTGGTTTTATTTTTTTAATAAATTCTTTAATCACCAAATCTTTTTCTACTGTTTTTTTAATTTTTTTTTTTTTCTCTCTCTCAACCACTGTTTTTGTTATTTCTTTAGATGGCTGTTGCTCCGTTTCTTGCTTTGTTTCAATTTTCTCTATTTTTGAGTTAGGTAAAGGAATTGCTTCAGATTTATCTAGTTTAATTTGATCTCGCTTTTTTTCAGGAACGGGAACTTTTTTAGATTTTAATATATCTACTTCATCCTTTTGATTGTCGAACTTTACTAGCTTTTTAATCTCTTGTTTCACTTCTTTCGGAGGTGCTTGCTCTGAAAGTAACTTTTTATTATCTTTTTTTGCCTCTTCAATAATTTTAGCTGCTTTAGGTGCATATGGAATATTCATCTGATCAGAAATTTGAATTAATTCAACTGAAATGCTTGGTAGTAATTCTATTGGTTTCTTTGCGACAAAAGGAAGAGCAAAAATTGTTGCAATAAATATCGACCCATGAAAAATAACTGACAATAACATACTAAACGAAAAATTATTAAATTGATTTGTTAAACCACTAAATGCAAATTTATTAAACAAATTTATCTCTCTTTGTATGGTTCTGATATTAAGGCAACTTTAGTGAAACCAGAACCTGAAAGTTTTCCCATTACTTCTAATACTCTTCCATAATTGATTGTTTTGTCACCTCTAACATAAATTCTTGTATCAGTTCTATTATTCGATACTGCTAAAATTTTTTTGATTAAATTATCATATTCAATTTTTGTCTCTTGAATAAATACTTCGCCTTTTGAATTTATAGTCAATGTAAGCGGCTCGCTTTCCTCTGGTAATGTATCTGCTGATGTTTCGGGTAGATCTACTTGAACACCGACAGTAAGTAGTGGTGCTGTCACCATAAAAATAATCAAAAGAACAAGCATCACATCTACAAAGGGAGTTACATTTATTTCACTCATCGGTTCTCTTTCTGAACGCTTTAAGTTAAATGCCATATTAAATAATTGAGATGAATCTCTTAGAAAAATTTTCTAGTTTTTGAGAATACTTTTTAGAGTCATTGCCAAATTTATTGTATGCAATTACTGCTGGTATTGCAGCCAACAAACCTAAGGCTGTAGCAAACAGAGCTTCTGCAATTCCTGGTGCAACTATAGCAAGACTTGTGTTTCTCGAAATTGCAATAGATTGAAATGAATTCATTATTCCCCAAACTGTTCCAAACAATCCAATAAATGGAGCTGTGGAGCCAACAGTTGCAAGAAAAGTAAATTTTTGATTAACAATATTCATTTGCTTTTCTATATTTACTTCTAAAATGTTTTCTAGTCTTTGACTTATATTTGTTTTTGATCTTGATTTCATAACAACTTGCATCGAGTCTCTAAATAATTGTGCCATTGGATTGTCTAATTTTGTGGGTAAACTGTTATAAAATGTTTCTGCAGATTTAGATTTCCAAAACCTTTCCTCAAAATCTTCAGACTCTTTATTTATTTTTCTGAACATTTTTATTTTATCAAATATTATTGCCCAAGAATAAATTGAACTAGCAATTAAAATTATAATTACAGATTTAACCACAAAATCTGCTCTTAAAAATAAACTTAAGATTGAAAAGTCTGTGTTACTTGCAAGTTCAACTGCTTGTGAGGTTATATCTGCATCCATTTGATTGATTTCACACTAAAATGTGTCATGAATTTGACTATAAAATTCAACTTGTCTCTATTTTTCGTAGGTATTTTGATGATAATTAGCAATTAATATTGCATCTGCTTTATTTGAGTCTTTTTTTTTAGATAACATTGATGAAAACTTAGGAAACATTTCAATTGCTTTGACTCTGCTCGAATCTTTTTGAGAATTTATTAAATCAAAATGTTTTTTCCATTTTGCAGGTCTTACAAAAAAAATGGGCAGTTGCATTGCGGCACATACTCCTTTTATTACACCAAATGATTGACCAAAATTAAACATGCTAGTCACACCTTGTCCAGGCATCGCTGAAACCTGTTCGACTACCACATTTACATTTTCAGATTTATAATTTTTAATTCTTAAAGATATTTCATTAAATATTTGGCTACCGTTAATTTGCTTTTTATTTTTATTACCTGAAGCCATTGTAGGCATATCAATAACATCTTTAATAACTCCATTTTCGAAAAAACAAATCGCACCTGTAATTCCTGGATCTATTCCAATTATAAGCATAAATTTAAATTAAATTGAATTTGTGAAAATATTTTGTACATCATCATCTTCATTTAAAATTTCTAAAAAACTTAACATTTTTTCTTTTTCGTCCTCATTTAATTTAATTTTATTTACTGGAATCCATTCGATTTCAGTTGATATAAAATTAATAATTTCTTTTTCCATTATATTTTTTACGTCATATATCTCATCTTTGTTTGTGCGAATTTCGTAATAATCATCGTGGAATATGCAATCATTAGCACCAGCTTCGGTAGCAAGATTAAAGATTTTCTCCTCATCCTTTTCATTTTTACTAATTTTTATTATTCCTTGTTGAACAAAATTGTGTGACGCAGATCCTTGTGTGCCAAGACCTCCTCCATACTTTTGAAAAATTGTTCTTATATTTGCTGCAGTCCTATTTTTATTATTTGTCAAGGTTATAACTACAACTGCAGTTTTTGCTGGTCCAAATCCCTCATATCTTATACTTTCAAAATTAGAGTCTGAGGCAATTGAGGATTTATCAATTGCTCTTTCGATATTGTCTTTGGGCATATTTGCAGATCTTGCTGCCTGAATAGCTGACCTTAATCTAGAGTTCATGTCTGGATTTTTATCTCCGAGTTTGGCAGCAACTGTAATTTCTCTTGATAATTTTGAAAAAATTGCTGATCGTTGTTTATCAGCTTTTCCCTTTTTATGTTTTATGCCCGCCCAATGAGAATGACCTGCCATATATCAATTAACTTTCTGAAGTTGACCACCTAATATAAACTGAGTAATACTTAATGCCAAACCATTTTCAGGATTAGCATCAATTATCGCTCCACAAAGAGAAGCTTTTCCTTCCGCAGGAAAATGCTTTACTGAAGTTCTTTTAAAGAACCTATTTAGAGAATTTTCAGTATTCATTCCAATTACTGAATTATAATCACCACACATTCCTGCATCAGTTAAATATGCAGTCCCTTTATTAAGAACTCTTCCATCATTCGTAGGTACATGAGTATGGGTACCAACTACAAAAGTTGCATTACCATCAAATACATGACCAATAGCCATCTTTTCGCTTGTAATCTCTCCATGAAAATCAACAATTAAAAAATCAAATTTTTCTTTTAATTTATTTTCGTTTATAAATTGTTTGCTTGTTATGAACACATCATCACATTTTTTCATAAAAACATTGCCCATTAAATTTAAAACTCCAACTTTATATCCTCCTATTGTATCGTAGATGCCAAAGCCTTGACCTGGAACATCACCTGAT
>CACKIN010000011.1 GCA_902600205.1 uncultured Pelagibacteraceae bacterium
CTTTAATAGTTTTTTTTATAATTTTATAAGAATTAGGGACGACCGAGCTAAAGAGTATTTTTCTGAGTTTAGAATTATATTTTCTTAAAAATAATAGTTTTTTGTTGATAAAATTTTTGTTTAGGTTTTTCTTATGTATTTTAATATTTTTTATCAATTTTAAGTTGTTATTGAATAAGCAAATTTTAATAGCAGTATTTCCAATATCTCCAATTAAATACATATATTAAACTCCAAATGAGTGTAAGTTTTTTTCATATAGTAATTTAATTTCTTTAAATAATTCAAGTCTATTTAATTTTTTATTTGTGTAATTGTTTAAAAATGTAGTTGGATAATTATTAATTTTTGGACTACTTGTAACATTGATTCCAATTCCTACAATTAAGTATTTTCTATTCTGCTTAAAAATTATTTCTTGTAAAATTCCACAGACCTTTTTTTTATTTACTAATATATCATTAGGTTTTTTTATTAGAATTAAAGTATTTATTTTTTTATAAATTATTTTTTTAATTATTTTTAAATTTAAATTTGTTATTTTTGATAAGGATATTTTTTTACTAATTTCAAAGAAGACTGATAAAAACAAATTACCTTTTATAGATATCCAATTATTATTTCTTTGTCCTTTACCTTTAGTTTGTCGATCTGTTAAAATTATTCCTCTTTGATTGCCTTGCTTAATTAATCTTAGTGCTACGTTGTTCGTGCTTTCAACTTTTTTGTATAAGTATTTTTTTAATTTCATTAGATCATAGTAATTTTAGATACTATTTCTGTTATGCCACTTGGATATATAAAGTATGCTAAAATAAATATCGTTGAAATAGCTAATGTAATTTTTAATCCTAAATTGTTTGAAGTTTCGTATTCTTCTTTTTCTGGATCAAAATATATAATCTTTATAATTCTTAGATAATAAAAAGCTGCTACGACGGTTGCTAGTAATCCAACAATTGCTAAAAAATACATTGACTGCTCTATAACAGCTAAGAATACATAAAATTTCGCAAAAAAACCTGCCAGCGGAGGTATTCCTGCTAAAGAAAATAAAACTATCAAAAAAGAGAAAGATAAAATTGGATGTTTTTTAGAAAGTCCAGATAAATCCTCTATATTCTCATAATATTTATCATTTCTCTTAAGCATAAATAAGCAGCTAAAAAAGGCTAAATTCATTACCAAATAAATAGATATATAAGTAATAGAACTTTGTATTCCTTGGTTGCTAACTGTTGCTAATCCAGCCAACGCATAGCCCATATGACTGATTGAACTATAAGCAATTAATCTTTTTAAATTTTTTTGACCTATGGCTGCCACAGCACCAAATATCATTGAAGCTATTGAAATAAATACAATTATAGTTTGCCACTGATCATTCATGTTAGCAAAAGGTGTGTACAAAAACTTAATGAATACAGAAAGTGCAGCTATTTTTGGAAGTATAGCAAAGAATAATGTAACAGATGTTGGGGAGCCTTGATAAACATCTGGAGCCCACATATGAAAAGGTACTGCAGAAATTTTAAATGCAAGACCGACCAAAATAAAGACTATCCCAAACGTGGTACCAAAATTAAATTCAGTAGAGTTTATAAGTATTTGATCAAAATTTGTACTTTCAGAAAATCCATAAATTAATGAGCACCCATATAACAACAAACCTGACGATAATGCACTAAGAACAAAATATTTAAGCCCAGACTCTGTAGAAAGTAAATTGTCTCTATTAAATGATGCAAGAACATATAAAGCTAAAGATTGAAGTTCAAGCCCCATGTAAAAAACAATTAAATCATTTGAACTTATCATTATCATCATTCCCAAAATGCTACTTAAAATGAGGATTGGATATTCAATTTTATTTAAATTGATCACTTGTATATATTTTGATCCAGTTAACATTACGAAAACTCCAGAACCAACAAGTATTATCTTCATGTAATTTGATAAATTGTCTATTTGATATGAATTATTAAATAAGTAAATTTTGTCTTGAGAGCTTAGATTAATTATTAATGCCAATAAAATAACCAAAGATATAGTAGATAAACTATAAATTAGATTTGAGCTATTTTTTTTGAAAACACCAACCAGTAAAAATAACATTATAGCTATAGAAATAAAGATTTCAGGTAGAATATATTGAAAATTTTCCATTAGTTCTTTGATGCAAGGTTGTTAATTAAATCAAAATTATACATGTTTAAAGTATTCTCTACAGATGCTTCAATTGAATTCATTAAAGGCTCTGGATAAAAACCAAAAAATAAAATTGGTATTACTAAAGCTGATAGAGTTATAATTTCAAAAGTTTTTAAATCTTTCATATTTTTAAGCTCTTGATTATTCATTTCGCCAAAAACAACCCTTTTAAACAACCATAGCATATATGCGGCTCCTAAAATTACTCCTAAACTTGCAATCATTGCGACTAAAATATTTTTCTCAAATGCTCCCATCAAAATTAAAAATTCTCCAATAAAACCTGTTGTTCCAGGTAGTCCTAGAGCTCCTAGTGTGAATACCATAAAAACTATTGCATATCTTGGCATTATTGAGACTAAACCACCGTATCTATTAATTAGTCTTGTGTGATGCCTTTCATAAACAACCCCAACACTTAAAAAAAGTGCAGCAGATATAAGTCCATGACTAATCATTTGGAAAATACTTCCCTCAATACCTTGTTGGGTCATTGTGAAGATACCTAGTGTAACAAATCCCATATGTGCAACTGAGGAGTATGCAATGAGTTTTTTCATATCTTCCTGCATCAAAGCAACCAAAGATGTGTAAATAATTGCAATTAAACTTAAGATATAAACTAACATTGTGAAATTTTCAGAAGCTATAGGAAATAACCCAAGTGAAAATCTAATAAATCCATATCCAGCCATTTTTAGTAATATTGCTGCTAGTAATACAGAACCAACAGTTGGAGCTTCTACATGAGCATCTGGCAGCCACGTATGTACTGGCCACATGGGAGTTTTAACTGCAAAGGAACTGAAAAATGCTAGCCATAATAAATTTTGATATTCGGTCTTTATGCCAAGTTCATAAAGTTTTTCAACATCAGTGGTTCCTGTTATCCAATAAATTGAAATAATAGCAACCAACATAAGTACTGATCCTAATAAAGTGTACAGAAAAAATTTAAAAGCCGAGTAGACTCTTCTTTCACCCCCCCAAATACCAATTATTAAGAACATTGGTATAAGACCTGCTTCAAAAAATAAATAAAACACTACTAGATCAAGTGAGCAGAAAACACCAATCATAAATGTTTCCATTATTAATATGGCAATCAAGAAATCCTTTAGTCTAGTAGTAATTGTAGCATTAACTGATATAATGCAAATTGGAGTTATGAAAGTTGTTAATATTACAAATAAAATTGAAATACCATCTATCCCAACTTTATAATTTATAAATCCTGATAACCACTCTCTATTTTCTACAAACTGAAAGTTTACTGAATTTTTATCAAAAACATACCAAAGATATAAAGATAATAAAAAATTTGCTAAAGAAATAAACAAAGCTACATATTTGGAACTTTGATATTTTTCACTTGATGATTTTGTGAATAATATAAATAAAGCACCTATTGTAGGCAGCAAAATTAAGGACGATAAAATTGGAAAGTTCATCAGTTTAATATAATTATTGTTAGTAAAATTGAAAATCCAATCAACATAACAAATGCATATTGATAAATAAATCCAGATTGAAATTTAACTGCTCTAATCGATAAATTTTTAATTATACTTGAAATCCCATCGGGACCAAATTTATCTATTATTGATCCATCAACATTTTTCCATAAGAACTTTCCAATTCTTTTTGAAGGATTAACAAATAAGTAATCATATGTTTCATCAAAGTACCATTTCTTAACTAAAAATTGATAAATTGGTTCATTCATTTCTTTCAATCCATTTACTATGTTTGTGTTTTTTAGATATAAATAATAAGAAAATGGAATTGCAGCAGTAACAAGTATAGGTGTTAAAAACAAAAACCATGTTGGTGGATGATCTGTACTGAGTGGTTCTAAAAATTTTATAGATTTACCCCAAAATTCATATGCTATCTCATGACCTATAAACAAACCTTTAAAGGCAATACCTGCAAAAATTGCTCCTATTGCCAAGATTACTAACGGGGCAATCATAACTAAAGGAGATTCGTGTATTTTATCAACACTAAGTTCTTTATTATTAAAATTACCATGGAACGTTTTAAACATAAGTCTCCAAGAATAAATTGATGTTAATAAAGCTGTAACGATACCCACAAAAGCTGCAAGTATTCCAACTCCATTTCCTTTTAGGTACGCAAATTCTATTATTGCATCTTTAGAATAGAAACCTGATAAAAAAGGAAAGCCTGTTAAAGCAAGAGTCCCTATAAGCATTAATACATATGTGAATGGGAGTCTCTTTATAACTCCGCCCATTTTATTTATATCTTGTTCCTCATGAAATGAATGAATTACAGCACCAGCTCCTAAAAATAGCAAAGCTTTAAAGAAGGCATGTGTAAATAGATGAAACATCGCAACATTGTAAGCACCTACTCCAGCAGCAAAAAACATATAGCCCAATTGACTACAAGTAGAATAAGCAATAATTTTTTTTATATCATTTTGAACAAGTGCAACTGTTGCTGCAAAGAAAGCAGTAGTCATTCCAATTATGGTTATAACTGTGAGAGCTAATGGAGAATATTCATATATAGGTGAGCATCTAACAATCAGGAATACCCCTGCTGTTACCATTGTTGCCGCATGAATTAATGCGGATACTGGTGTTGGGCCCTCCATAGCATCAGGCAACCAGGTATGTAATAAAAATTGAGCTGATTTACCCATTGCTCCAATTAATAGAAGCAAACAAATCAAATCAATAATTTCTATATTAATGCCTATGAAATTAATTTTTTTATCTAAAACATTTGGAATTTGTTCAAAAACCTCATCATAATTGACTGTACCAAAAATATAAAAAATCAGAAAAATTCCAAGAGCTAAACCAAAGTCGCCAACTCTATTAACAACAAAGGCTTTTATTGCAGCTTTGTTTGCACTCTCTTTTTTAAACCAAAATCCAATTAAAAAATATGAGCATAAGCCTACGCCTTCCCACCCAAAAAATAGTTGAATAAAGTTGTCTGAACTTACTAAAGTTAACATTGCAAATGTAAATAATGATAAATATGCCATGAATCTAGTTTTATGAGGATCATGTGACATGTAACCAATTGAATAAATATGAACTAAAGCTGAAACAAAATTTACCACAACAAACATAACTGCTGATAAGGAGTCAATTTTTATCGACCAATTAACATTTAAAGTGCCAGAGTTAATCCAGGTAGCTATAACAACATTGTTTGAGTAATCTGAACTAATAACTTTATACAAAACAAGTAAAGAGAGTATTGCTGAAATACTCACAAACGAACTTGTCAAAATTTGAGAATTTCTGTCTCCTATTTTCTTTCCAAAAAAACCACTAATTACAGCTCCGATTAGAGGTAGAAATAAAATTAGGTATTCCATTTTATCCTTTTAAATTTTTAATTTCTTCAACTCTTATTGTGTCTGAATTTCTAAAATAAACTACAATAATGGCTAATCCGATAGCAGCCTCAGCAGCAGCAACTGTTAAAATAAATAGTGTAAATATTTGCCCACTTAAATCATTGATAAATATTGAAAAGGCAACAAGGTTTATGTTTACGGCTAGTAAAATTAGCTCAATACTCATTAAAATAACTATTACATTTTTTCTATTAAGAAAAATTCCAACAACACCAATAGTAAATATTATTGCAGCTAATGTTAAATAATGTCCTAAACCTATGCTAAGCATCTATTTTAACTCCTTTATTTTTCTCAACCTCAACTAAATCAACACCTTCATCTCTTTCTCTAGAAATTTGCTTGACATAACTCTGTCTTTTAACTCCAACTCTTTCTCTATAAGTTAAAACAATTGCTCCTATCATAGCAACTAACAAAATCATTCCTGAAATTTGAAATAGATGTATATAATCCGTATATAAAACATTTCCAATAGATCTAGTATTAGTGACCTCAGTAGATATATTTATAGAAAGGCTATTTAATAAATCAGGTTTATATTTCCATCCTCCAATTACAATTATAAGTTCAAAAAAAATAATTAAACTAACTAATAAACCAACTGGTATATGAGTTCCACCATCCCACCTTGAGCTAAACCATTGTCCTTTTTGTTCAGCTACATTTAACATCATCACAACGAATAAAAATAGAACTGCAACAGCTCCAACATAAACAATAAGCATTATCATGCCTAAAAATTCTGCACCTATCATGATAAATAAACAGGATATACTAATAAAATCTAGGATCAAAAAAAATACAGAGTGAACTGTATTTTTTGAGACTGTTACCATAACTGCAGAAACAATGGCTATTAAGGAGAAAATATAGAAGAAAACTGAGTGTGCAATCATAAGATTACCTGTGAGAACTATCAGCCTTTATATTGGCAGCTAAAATATTTTCCCACCTGTCTCCATTTTCCAAGAGTTTTTCTTTTGTATAATAAAGCTCTTCTCTAGACTCTGTTGCAAATTCAAAATTAGGACCTTGAACAATTGCATCTACAGGACAAGACTCCTCACAAAGACCACAGTATATACACTTTAGCATATCAATGTCATACCTTACAGTTTTTCTACTCCCATCATCCCTTTCCTTAGACTCAATTGTAATAGCTTGGGCTGGACATACTGCTTCACAAAGTTTACATGCGATACATCTTTCTTCACCGTTTGGATATCTTCTAAGAGCATGCTCCCCTCTAGACCTAGTTCCTAAAGACCCCTTTTCAAAAGGATAATTGATTGTTTTTTTTGCCTTAAAAGTCTCTTTTATTGCAATTAATAAACCAGTCACAAAATCAATCATGAATATAGTTTTTAATAATCGTGAAATTTTCATTTATTTTCCCGGTAGTAAATCAAAATATAGTAAAAAACTTGAAGTTAAAACAACATAAAACAGTGAAAATGGGAGAAATATCTTCCAACCAAGCTTCATTAATTGGTCATATCTGTATCTTGGAACAGTTGCTTTAACTAACGCAAATAAAATAAATAAAAATAATATTTTAAAGATTAACCAAAATGGACCTGGAATAGCATTAAATGGGAAGATATCTATTGGAGATAACCAGCCACCCAAAAATAAAACTGCGCCCATTGCACACATTAACAAAATATTTGCATACTCTCCTAACCAAAACATAGCATACATCATTCCTGAATATTCAGTTTGATATCCTGCCACTAATTCTGCTTCTGCTTCTGGTAGATCAAATGGAGGACGATTTGTTTCTGCTAATGCAGAAATAAAAAAAATTACAAACATTGGAAACAAAGGAATTACAAACCATAAATTTTGTTGTGCCATAACTATGTCACTTAAATTTAAAGATCCAACACATAATAGAACGTTGATAATTATAACTCCTATTGAAACTTCATATGAAACCATTTGCGCAGCAGATCTGATTGCACCTAAAAAAGGGTATTTAGAATTAGAGGCCCATCCTCCCATAATTATTCCATATACACCTAATGATGAAACTGCGAAAAGATATAAAATACCAACATTGATGTCAGCAAGAACAAAATCTTCGCTAAATGGTATTACAGCCCATGATATTAATGCTAATGTCATAGTCACGACTGGAGCTAATACAAATACAAGTTTATTTGAGCTTGCAGGTATTATTATTTCTTTAAAGATATATTTTAATGCATCAGCTAATGATTGGAATAAACCAAATGGACCAACAACATTGGGTCCTCTCCGTTTTTGTACAAAGGCCCAGACTCTTCTATCAAGCCAAACTATCATTGCTACAGAAACAAGAACAGGCACTAATAAAAATAAAATTTTATAAACTTCAGTAAATAATATTGAAAAATAAGAGTCCATTAACCCTCAGTTCCAGTTTTTTTCAAATTAGCTCTTGCGTATCTACACTCTGACATTGTTTTGGATGCACGGGCAATCGTATTAGAGTAGTAATAATCAATATCTTCAACTAATATTTTTTCATCATTCAGATTATAAGTAGGAACTTTAAAATTTTTAATATTTTGATTATTTAAATAGTTTTGCATAGATTTTACTAGCTCATCTTTATTTTTAAATAGAGGATTTCCAAGGATAGTAGAAGATAATTCATTAATTATTTGCCAATCTTCTTTAGCTTCTCCTGGGGGATATGAAGCTTTATATGCTTTTTGAAGCTTTCCTTCTAAGTTAGTAAAATAACCATCTTGTTCAGTATATGCGGCACCAGGCAATATAAGATCTGCCATTTCTGCACCATTATCGCCATGACTTCCAATATAAATTATAAATTCATTATTTTTTTTAATTTTGAGGTTATCTTGACCTAATAAAAAAATAACCTCTACGTCACCATCATCAATTTTTTTAAGGGTTTTATTGCTTCCATCATTTGAGGAAAAAATGCCTAAATCATAAGAACCAACAGCTGATGCATCAGTTGATAAAATATTTAGTGCATTCCAATTATCATCAATTTTATTAATACTAGTTAAATACCTTTTTAACTCTTCAAATATATATATGCCGTTGTTACTATTTAATATTGATTGACCTAAGATAATTATAGGTTTTTCTGCACTTGCAATTTTGTTTGAAAGATTGTGTTCATTTTTGATTATTTTATCAATTACTTTTGAATTATTTTCTAAAACTTTATAAGGATAAGTTAAATCACCCACTTCCTCTAAAGAAAATATTTCAGTTTTATTTTTTAAATAAGTTTTTCTTATTCTTGAGTTTAATATAGTTGCCTCAAATCTTGGGTTTGTGCCTATTAGTAATATAAGATCACTTTCTTCAATCCCTTCTATGCTAGAGTTAAACAAATAATTACTTCTGTTTTCAAAATTTATATAAGTATGTTTAGCTCTACAATCTAAATAACTAGAATTTAATGTTTTTTGAAATAAGTTTTTAACAGCAAACATAGTTTCCATGTTTGTCATGTCACCAGTCAAACCAACTATTTTGTCTGGTGATGTTATTGAAATTTTTTCTTTAATTTTTTTGTAAGCATCTTGCCAACTTATTTCTTTAAAGTTTCCTTTATTTTTTATAAGTGGAGAGTCTAATCTTTGATTTTTTAGTCCATCACATGCGTATCTTGTTTTATCAGATATCCATTCTTCATTAATTTCTTCATTTATTCTAGGTAACACTCTTTTTACTTCCCAATCGTAAGTATCTACCCGAATATTAGATCCCACTGCATCCATAACATCAATTGTCTCTGTCTTTTTAAGTTCCCACGGTCTTGCTTCAAATACATAAGGTTTAGAAGTTAAAGCACCTACTGGACACAAATCTATCACATTTGCTGACATTTCAGACTCCATGGATTTCTCTAAATATGTAGTAATTTCCATATTTTCTCCACGACCAATCGCACCTAATTCTGGCACTCCCGCTACTTCGGTTGCAAATCTAATACATCTTGTACAATGAATACATCTAGTCATTTGGGTTTTTATTAATGGACCCATGTATTTTTCTGGAACATATCTTTTATTCTCTTTAAATCGTGATTTATCAATTCCATAAAACATAGATTGATCCTGTAAATCACACTCTCCACCTTGATCACAAACAGGACAATCCAAAGGATGGTTGGCCAATAAAAACTCCATTACACCTTTTCTTGCTTTTTCAACTTTTTCTGTATTTGTTTTAATAACCATGCCTTCAGCTGCAGGCATTGCACATGAAGCTATAGGTTTTGGTGATTTTTCCATTTCAACCAAACACATACGACAATTCCCAGCTATGGAAAGTTTTTCATGATAACAAAATCTTGGTATTTCAGCTCCAGCCTGCTCACAAGCCTGAAGCACCGTTAGACCATCTTCAACTTCAATATCAATATCGTTTACTTTTAATTTAGGCATTTTCCTTTTCTAATAAATGTTGATCAACTAGGTATGGAATATTTTTTTGTTTTTTCACTACAGGATCAAATTTGTTTCTTTCAAGTATTTCATCTTTAAAATGTCTAATCAATCCTTGGACTGGCCAAGATGAACCTTCACCAAAAGCACAAATTGTATGACCTTCTATTTGTTTGGTTACATCAAAAAGCATATCTACTTCACCTGGAGTTGCCTCACCTGCCGCCATTCTTTCTAACATTCTCCACATCCAGCCAGATCCTTCCCTGCAAGGTGTACACTGACCACAACTTTCATGCTTGTAAAATCTGGCTATTCTTGCCATGCACTTAATGATATCTTGATCATTATTAATTACAACAATTCCAGCAGTTCCAAGTCCTGTTTTATTCTCTACACATGCATCAAAATCCATTTTTATATTGTCACAGATTTCTTTAGGTAACATTGGCATAGATGAACCACCAGGTATTACAGCTTTAAGATTATCCCAACCACCAACAACACCCCCAGCATGAGTTTCGATTAATTCTTTAAGTGGAATTCCCATTTCCTCTTCCACATTACATGGATTATTTACATTTCCAGAAATACAATATATTTTTGTTCCAGTGTTTTTTGGTCTTCCAAGTGAGCTAAACCATTTTGCTCCTCTTCTTAAAATAGTAGGCACAGCCGCAACGGTTTCAACATTATTAATGATCGTAGGACATCCATAAAGTCCAATTAATGCTGGAAATGGTGGCTTTAATCTTGGCTGTCCTTTTTTACCCTCTAAACTTTCAAGTAATGCAGTTTCCTCACCACAAATGTAAGCGCCAGCTCCATAATGAATATAGATATCTAAATCCCAACCTGAATTTAAAGCATTTTTACCAATTAAATTGTTTTTATAAGCCTCATCGATTGCAGCTTGAAGTTTTTGTCCTTCATTAAAATATTCACCTCTTATATAAATATAACATTTATGAGCATTAACTGCGTAAGAAGCTATTAAACATCCTTCTATTAATTTGTGAGGTTCAAATCTTAATATGTCTCTATCTTTGCATGTTCCAGGTTCTGACTCGTCTGCATTAATTACTAAATAATGAGGTCTAGATCCAACTTCTTTTGGCGCAAAAGACCATTTTAGACCAGTAGGAAAACCAGCTCCACCTCTGCCTCTGAGTTCAGAGGATTTAACCTCATTAATAATCCATTCTCTTCCTTTTTCTAAAATATCTTTTGTTTCACTCCAATCATTTCTTATTTTAGCAGACTCTAAATCTGCACCATTATCATTATATAAATTTTGGAATATTCTATCCTCGTCTTTAAGCATTCTTGTTTCCTAATAAAGTTTTACGATTATCCACTGGTTCTGCATTAATCCGTCCCGCGTAAGATCCTGGTTTTGGAATTTTATTTTGATATATAGTATCAATTATTTCTTCAAGTTTTTTATCATTTAAATCTTCATAATAATCTTCATTTACTTGCATCATTGGAGCATTAACACATGCACCAAGGCATTCGACTTCCATCCAAGAAATTTTTCCATCTTCAGATAATTCATTTTCTTTTTCTGATATCTTTTTTTTACAAACTTTAACTAAATCATAAGCTCCTCTAAGCATACAGGGTGTTGTTGTACAAACTTGAAAAAAATATTTACCCACTGGAGATAAGTTATACATTGAATAAAAAGTTGCTACCTCATAAACTTTTATGTATGGCATGTCTAAAAACTTAGCTATATATTTCATTGCTTTTAATGGTATCCAGTTATCATGTTGTCTTTGAGCAATATACAATAAAGCCATTACTGCACTTTGTTGTCTTCCATCTGGATAATTTGAAACTATTTTATTTGCGGCTTCCATACTTTTTTCATTAAATTCAAAAGTCTCAGGCTGGTCTTTGTGAATTTTTTTCACACTCATCTATCAACCTCACCAAAAACAATATCCATTGATCCTAAAACCGCAGGCACATCAGCAAGCATATGACCTTTTATTAAATAATCCATTGCTTGAAGATGCGTAAATCCAGGAGCTCTAATTTTACATTTGTAAGGTTTACTTGACCCGTCTGATATTAAATAAACACCAAATTCTCCTTTTGGTGCCTCAACAGCTGTATATATTTCATCTTTTTCAACTCTATATCCCTCTGTAAATAGTTTAAAATGGTGTATTAAAGCTTCCATAGATTCTTTAAGTTCCTTCTTAGGTGGTGGAGAAATTTTTCCATCATCTGTTTTAATTGGCCCTTTTGGTAAATTCTGTAAACATTGTTTGATTATTTTTACACTTTCTCTCATTTCTTCAATTCTGCAAAGATATCTGTCATAACAATCTCCATTTTTTCCAACAGGAATTTTAAATTGTAAATCATTATAACAATCATAAGGTTGACTTCTTCTTAAATCCCAGGCCACTCCAGAACCTCTTAACATTACTCCAGAAAAAGAATAATCTAAAGCATCTTGCTTTGAAACTATTCCTATGTCTACATTTCTCTGTTTAAATATTCTATTGTCAGTTAGTAATGTTTCTAAATCATCAATGATTTTTGGAAACTTATTACAAAAATCATCTATATCATTATCAAGTCCAGCGGGAAGATCTTTGTGAACTCCGCCAGCTCTAAAGTAGTTGGCGTGCAACCTTGATCCAGAAACTCTCTCATAAAATCCCATTAATTTTTCTCTTTCTTCAAATCCCCATAATGTTGGTGTTAATGCTCCAACATCCATTGCTTGAGTAGTTACATTTAATATGTGGCTTAATATCCGACCAATTTCACAGAAAATTACCCTTATATATTTAGCTCGAGCAGGAACTTCAATTTTAAGAATTTTTTCTATAGCTAAAGCGAATGCATGCTCTTGATTCATTGGTGCCACATAATCAAGACGATCAAAATATGGAACAGCTTGAGTGTAAGTTTTATTCTCAATTAACTTTTCAGTTCCTCTGTGCAACAAACCTATATGAGGATCAGCTTTTTCAACAACTTCTCCATCTAATTGAAGTATTAATCTTAGTACTCCATGAGCTGCAGGATGTTGTGGCCCAAAGTTTAGATTTAATGTTTTTTTTTCTTTAGCCATCACTTTTTTTTATTTCTTTTATGTATTTGGTTCCTTCCCAAGGACTCTCATAATCAAAGTTTCTATAATTTTGCTCTAGCTTTACAGGTTCGTAGATCACTTTTTTTTCTTCCTCACTATATCGAACCTCATTATGTCCAGTGAGAGGAAAATCTTTTCTTAAAGGATGTCCTTCAAAACCATAATCAGTTAAAATTCTCCTTAAATCAGGGTGATTTTTGAAGTTTAAACCATACATATCAAATACCTCTCTTTCCATCCAATTTGCCGAGGGAAATAATGAAGTTATTGATGAGATAGTATCGTTTTCCTTTATTGGATAGTCAATAATAACTCTTTTGTTATATTCATGACTTAAAAGTAGATATACCATTTTAAATCTATGTTCACTCTCAGGATAATCTACAGCTGTAATTTCAATTAATTGTCTAAATTTAGTTTCCTTATTGGTCTTTAAAAAAGAAATAACATCAATTAATTTATCATGATCAATGTTTAAATAAATATTATCATGCTTTATAAATGATTTGTTTATTTTGGATGTTAGTTCAGAATTAATTAATTTTTCCAGATCTTGCAAATTTTTCATTGTTATCTTTCTAACGAACCTTTGTTTCTTATTTTTTTCTGAAGTTGTAAAATTCCATAGAGTAATGCTTCCGCTGATGGAGGACATCCTGGAACATACACATCAACAGGTACTACTCGATCACATCCTCGTACTACAGAATATGAATAATGATAATAACCTCCACCATTAGCACAACTTCCCATGGATATTACATATCTAGGTTCTGGCATCTGATCATAAACTTTTCTTAAAGCTGGAGCCATTTTGTTTGTTAAAGTACCAGCAACTATCATTACATCTGACTGACGAGGTGAAGCTCTCGGAGCTGCACCAAATCTTTCAAGATCATACCTCGGCATAGATGTTTGCATCATTTCTACAGCACAACACGCTAATCCAAATGTCATCCAATGCAACGAACCAGTTCTTGCCCAATTAACAAGATTATCTAATGAAGTTGTTATAAATCCATTATCGCTAAAATCTTGTGCAAGTTGTTTAAACTCTTCGGGAATATCTTTTTTTCTATCTTCTAAATTCATATTATTCCCAATCTAAAGCACCTTTTTTCCACTCATAAATAAACCCAACAGTTAAAATAAATAAAAATAACATCATAGAGCAGAAACCATACAAACCAATTTGACCAAGCGATATTGCCCACGGAAATAAAAATGCAATTTCTAAGTCAAAAATTATAAATAAAATTGCAACTAAATAAAATCTTACATCAAATTCCATTCGCGAGTCATTAAATGGTTCAAAACCACACTCATATGCTGAAAGCTTTTCTGGATCAGGTCTTTTTGGGGCTGCAATATAATTTATTGCAACAAAAGCAAGACTTAAGCCTAAAGCTATTATTAAAAATAATATTATCGGCAGATAATCTTTTAAAAATTCCGCAAGCATTTGATTCCTATGTAACAACTATTATATCAACTAAAAGTGGAGATATGTCACATTTTTAAGCCTAATTTTATTGAAGTTATGGCGGGAGTGAAGGGACTCGAACCCTCGGCCCCCTGCGTGACAGGCAGGTGCTCTAACCAACTGAGCTACACCCCCACAGGTGTAATGGTGGGTAGTAAAGGACTCGAACCTTTGACCCCCTCGGTGTAAACGAGATGCTCTACCAACTGAGCTAACCACCCAAAATCATGGTACTCTTACATCAACAAAATAATAAAGTAAATTGTTTATTACTGAATACTAGCTTGAGATTTATCATCCTTTTTATCATCTGAGATCTTTTCAACTTCTGTCCATTCTACTGGCTTAAGTTCTTTTGTAAGGGCAATTTTTAGTACTTCATCTGCAGTTTCAACAGGTATAATTTTAATATCTTCTCTCACTTTTTTAGGAATATCTACTAAATCTTTTTCATTTTCTTTAGGAATTAATACTTTTTTAACTCCAGCTCTATGAGCTGCTAATAATTTTTCTTTTAAGCCACCAATTTGTAAAACTTGACCTGTTATTGTTACCTCACCTGTCATTGCAATTTCTCTATTTACTGGAATATTTGTTATCGATGATACTATAGATGTAACCATCGCTATACCAGCTGAAGGACCATCTTTGGGTGTAGCTCCTTCTGGAACGTGGATATGAAAATCTTTCTTTTCAAAAAATGGAGGTATAATTCCATATTCTAGACTTTTTGATCTAACAAATGATTTCGCTGCCTTTACCGACTCTTGCATCACATCACCAAGTTTACCTGTGATCTGCATTCTCCCTTTTCCAGGCATGTTCACAGTTTCGATTTTAAGAATTTCACCTCCAACCTCGGTCCACGCTAATCCAATTACAATTCCAGTTTTATTTTTGTCTTCGACCTCACCATATTTAAATTTTTTAATACCCAAAAAGTCTGGAACATTTTTATCATTTACCTGAACTTTTTCTACTTCACCACTTACAACTTTTTTAACAACTTTTCTCGTTACTTTTGAAATTTCTCTTTCTAAATTTCTTACACCGGACTCTCTTGTATAGCTTCTAATTATTTCTTTTATTGTGCCATCAGCTATATCAAGCTCTCCTTCCTTTACACCATTTTCTTTAACTTGCTTAGGTAATAAGTATTTATTTGCAATATTAATTTTTTCATCCTCTGTGTAACCAGGAATTCTTATCACTTCCATTCTATCTAATAATGGCGGTAATATATTTAATGTATTTGCAGTAGTTACAAACATCACGTCTGACAAGTCATAATCCACTTCCAAATAGTGATCATTAAATGCAGTATTTTGCTCAGGGTCTAAAGCCTCCAATAAAGCTGATGATGGATCTCCTCTATAATCATTACCAATTTTATCCACTTCATCTAATAAGAATAATGGATTTTTTGTTCCTGCTTTCTTCATCATTTGAATAATTTTTCCTGGCAATGATCCAATGTAAGTTCTTCTATGACCTCTTATTTCAGCCTCATCCCTAACTCCGCCTAAGGACATTCTGATAAACTGTCTATTAGTTGCTTTTGCAATAGATTTTCCTAATGATGTTTTACCAACTCCAGGAGGTCCAACTAAACATAATATAGGTCCTTTAATTTTATCCATTCTTTTTTGAACAGCAAGAAATTCGATAATTCTCTCTTTTACCTTATCAAGTCCGAAATGATCCTCGTCTAAAATTCTAAGTCCTTTATTTAAATCAATATCAACATTGTCTTTTTTAAACCATGGAAGATCTATCATCCAATCTAAATAATTTCTTACAACTGTGGCTTCTGCAGACATTGGGCTCATATTTTTTAATTTTTTGAGCTCTGACATACATTTTTTTTCAACTTCTTTTGGCATTTTAGCCTTTTGAATTGATTTTTTTAAATTAGTTGTTTCATCTTTTCCATCTTCAATTTCACCTAATTCTTTTTGTATAGCCTTTAATTGCTCATTTAAATAATATTCCCTCTGGGTTTTTTCCATTTGAGTTTTTACTCTTCCTCGAATTCTTTTTTCAACTCCTATTATACTAGTCTCACTTTCCATCATTTTTATTGCTGCATTTAATCTTTTCTTTACATCAAGTGTTTCAAATATTTGTTGTTTTTCAGATATTGTTGCATTCAAATTCGAGACAATATTATCTGCAATTTTAGATGCGTCTTTTAATTGTTTAATATTATTAATGGTTTCTGTAGAAATTTTTTTGTTTACAGATGTTAGCTTCTCTAATCTTCTTACAGCTGTTAAAGATAAAGGTAATAAATCTTCATCTTTGTTAAAAACATCCTTTTGGATTTCATATGTGCAAGTAATAAACTTTTCATCATCCTTGAAATCAACTATTTTAACTCTTCTTATACCTTCAACTAGAACTTTAACTGTGCCATCTGGGAGCTTTAAAAGTTGCAAAATATTACTTTCACAACCATATGAGAAGACATCGTTCTTTTTAGGATCATCAACTTCAGAATTTTTTTGTGTAACTAGGATTATTTTTTTGTCACCCTTCATAACTTCATTTAATGCAGTTATAGATTTATCTCTTCCAACAAATAGCGGGATTACCATACTTGGAAATACGACTATATCTCTTAATGGTAATAACGGTTGTGTTAATTTTACTTCCATAATTATAAATATGGATATTATATTTTATAATGCAATAGGAAATTTATGTTTATTAACTCTTATTAAGCCGCAGAAGTCTTCTCTGTTTTTGATTTGTTCTTAGTATGAACTATTATTGGCTGCGAAGTGCCTTTGGTGGCTCCAGCATCAATTATGACTTCTTCGATATTATCCTGACCTGGTAAATCAAACATAGTTTTTAATAACAAATTTTCCAAAATTGATCTTAATCCCCTTGCACCTGTTTTTTTACTTATAGCCTTATTAGCTATATCTTTTACAGCTTGATCTTTAAATGTTAATTTCACACCTTCTAATCTGAAAAGTTCTTGGTATTGCTTTATCAAAGAGTTTTTTGGCTCTAGCAAAATCTTTATTAAAGATTTTTCATCCAAATCCTCCAATGTAGCTGTAATTGGTAAACGGCCAATAAATTCTGGAATAAGTCCATATCTTAGCAAATCCTCTGGCTCTAAGTTTTTCATCCATTCACCAGTCTTTTTATCTTCTAAAGTTTTAACTTCTGCTCCAAATCCAATAGAAGATCCTTTATCTCTTTGTGATATAATCTTATCTAATCCTGCAAATGCTCCACCACATATAAATAAAATGTTAGTTGTGTCTACTTGCAAAAATTCCTGTTGAGGATGTTTTCTTCCGCCTTGTGGTGGAACACTTGCAACTGTTCCCTCCATAATTTTTAGTAATGCTTGTTGAACACCTTCTCCAGATACATCTCTAGTGATAGATGGATTTTCTGACTTTCTACTAATTTTATCAACCTCATCTATATAAACAATTCCCCTTTGAGCTTTTTCAACATTATAATCTGCTGCTTGTAATAATTTCAGAATTATATTTTCAACATCTTCACCTACATACCCAGCTTCGGTTAAAGTAGTTGCGTCTGCCATAGTAAAAGGCACATCAAGTATTCTTGCAAGAGTTTGGGCTAGTAATGTTTTTCCACAACCTGTGGGTCCAACCAATAAAATATTTGATTTAGAAAGCTCAACTGTTTTACTTGTTTTATTTTCATAGTTTAATCTTTTGTAATGATTATGAACTGCAACAGATAAAACTTTTTTAGCATGAGATTGTCCAATTACATAATCATCTAAAACTTTGCATATCTCTTTTGGAAGCGGTAAACCATCTTGATGTTTTACAAAATTATCTTTGCTCTCTTCTTTTATGATATCCATGCAGAGTTCTACACATTCATCACAAATGAAAACGGTTGGTCCAGCTATTAACTTTCTAACTTCATGTTGGCTTTTGCCACAAAAAGAACAGTAAAGAATATTTTTATTGTTGCTCATAATTTATTATTCGAATCAATTAGCATACTTTAATACATTTAATATAAAGTAATCAAGTATAGGTTGTGAACAAACTATATATTGTGACTTATTCTCTCTTTTCTACTACTTTGTCTATAAGGCCAAAACTTTTTGCATTATCTGGAGTCATAAAGTTGTCTCTTTCTAATGACGATTTAATTTCGTCAACAGATTTTCCTGTATGTTTTGAATAAATTTCATTTAATCTTTTTTTTAATGATAATACTTCATTAGCATGAATTTCTATATCTGTTGCTTGACCTTGAAAACCTGCAGAAGGTTGGTGGACCATTATTCTTGAATTAGGTAAAGAGAATCTTTTTCCTCTTGCACCTGCTGCTAATAAAAAAGAACCCATGCTTGCTGCCTGGCCTATACATAAAGTACTTATTTCTGGTTTGATGTATTGCATTGTATCATAAATACCTAAACCAGCAGTTACTAGTCCTCCTGGGCTGTTTATGTATAAAGAAACTTCTTTTTTTGGATCTTCGGACTCTAAAAATAACAATTGAGCAGTGACAAGCGATGCAACAGCATCATTGATTGGTCCAACTACAAATACAATTCTTTCTTTCAGTAGTCTTGAGTAAATATCGTAGGCTCTTTCTCCTCTACTAGATTGTTCGACAACCATAGGTATTAGGGTGTTTAATTGTTCTGGAATTTTATTAGTCATAATCGATTCGATTAATCTTATACAACTTGTGATTACTTTTTGCTAACCTTTTTTGCTTTTTTAGGTTTTGATGCGGGAGTTTTAGTTTTATTAGTTTCTTTAGATTTTGTTTTTACCTCTTTTTTTTTAGGATCTGTTTTTTTCTTATTTTTTCCATCTCCATCTTCTTTAGCAAGTTTAGCTTGCTCTTTAATGTTATTTTCATTTTCTTGTTTTAAAATTTTCTCAGCTTCTTCTTTGGTAATTTCTTTTTTAGTAATATTTGCTTTTTTCTTTATTTCTTCAATTATTTTATCTTCGTAAATTTGTCCCCTTAAACTATCTATGGCTGCTGGATTTTGTTCATAATAATCTTTAACAATCTTTTCTTGACCTGGCATCATTCTAAATTGTTTTTGTATTTCTACATTAATTTCTTCCTGAGACACATTAATTTTATTTTCTTCACCAAAAGCATTTAAGATTAATCCAGTTTTAATTCTTTTTTTAGCTTGGTCCTCTAATGATTTTTGGTTTTTTTTAACTTCATCTTCTTTCATTCCTTGAGATAATATTTTAACCTCCTGTTCAATCAGATTGCCAGGTAATTGTTCAAGTTTTTCTTTTTCTATTTGCTCAAGAATACTTTTCTTTGTAATCATATTTAATGAGTTTTTATATTCATCATTAATTTGTTTTGTAATAAGTTCTTTTAAATTTGCTAAATCTTTGGCACCCATATTTTTAGCAAAATTATCATTAACTTTTACTTCTTCTGGAATTCTCACTGCTGTAATCTTACATTCAAACACAGCATTTTTATTAATAAGGTCTTTTTCAGGAAAATTTTCAGGAAGATTTACTTCTACTTTTTTTGTGTCACCTGATTTAACGCCTTCTAATTGTTTATCAAAACCTTTTATAAACAAATCTTTTCCAAGAACTAATTGAGTATTTTTACCCTCATTACCCTTAAATTCTTTGCCGTCAATAGTTCCTTTATAATCAAAAATTACAAGATCATTCAATTTTGAGCTATAATTTGCTTCTGCATCTTTAAAATTAGTTTGACTTTTTGCAATTTCACTAATTCTTTTATCTGTTTCTTTTGGATCAATTTTTACAACATACTCAATTACTTTAATTGAGCTTAATCCTTTAGCAGAAACTTTGGGTAGTTCGGTAACTGAAATAATGTATTCTAAATCTTTACCTTCACCAAAAGACTTTAAATCTATTTTAGGTTGTCCGGCCGGTTTGATCTTATTTTCTTCTAAAGCTTTTGTTGTTGAGTCTTTTAGCAACTTATCAATTACTTCACCGTAAACAGCTTTACCAAATTGTCTTTTTAATATTTCAGTAGGCACCTTACCAGGTCTGAAACCCTTTATAACAACATCCTTTCTTATTTCTTCATATTTCTCATCCATAAAGCCTGAGATAGTTTTTTTGTCTATGAATACTTTAAGATCTTTTTCTAAACCTTTTTTATTTTCTACTGTTACTTTCATATTTTTTATATGGTAGGCGAGAAAGGACTCGAACCTTCACAGCTTGCACTATTGGTTCCTAAGACCAACGCGTCTACCAATTCCGCCACTCGCCCAAATTTATGGTGTTTTATATAGTATTGATCTAATTTGTCCAATCAGAATAATAGTGTAAAAAGATATAAATATATAAAAAAATGATAATTTCGCCTTGTATCAGTATTTGCAAAATGGATCCTGTAACTGGATATTGCTATGGCTGTGGAAGAGACAATGATGAAAAGAAGATTTGGAAAGACCAAAATACAAGTGATGAGTGGAAAAAACAAAATTTAGAAGATATTCAAAAGAGGATGCAGGGGTGGCAGTTGGAAAGTTTCAAAGAATCTTATGAACATAAAAAAAATAATGGAATGTCACTATTTAAAAAGAAACAACTAAATGACTCAGACTAGATTAGTAGTAATAATTTATATAATTGGAATTCTTATTGGAGCATTTGTTTTTGATTTATGGGGTGCTGAAACGAGTGCTATCAAAAGTTTAGCAGCAATGTTTTGGACAGCATTATTGCTTATAGCTATTGTATTTGCTGATAAAAAAAATGAATAATTAATCTTTTTGTATTAGTTCGCTTATGAAGAGATCTCCATTACCGTCATCTACTGCTTTTTTGTAAATCGACTTTTTTACATCAGCTAATTTTTCTGCATTACCTAAATCTTTGAGCATTTCATGTATATAGGTAAGATCTTTTAATGTGTTGGAAGTCGAAAATTTAAATCCAGTATAATCGTCCTTAAGGACATTATCAAAAATTCTATTTAAGGCTGTTGAGTTTCCAGATCCTAATTTTGCTACTGCAAAAAGTTTTTCTAAATCAATATCTAATTTTTTTGCGCTCTTGATGAATTCTATAACATTTGTTGCGGTACCGAGTGATAAAAAGTTATTTAATAATTTTGACTTTGCTCCCTTGCCTACTTCACCAAAGTGGAAATAATCTTTACAAAAAGTTTTTAAATAGACCTCTGCCTTTTTAAAATTTTCATCGGAAGCCCCAACAATTCCTCCACAAACACCTTCCTCTGCTTGAACAGGTCCTCCCATCACTGGACATTCAACATAACTAATTTTTTGTTTTGCAAAAATTTGTTCCATTTTAATTGATCCATGTTGGTTATGCGTTGTAACGTCAACAATTAATGTACCATCGTTTAATAAATAAGATAATTTTTCTGCAATACTTATAGCTATTGGCGTATTGGTTACACAAAGAAATAAAGCATCTAAATTCTTTTCACATAACTCATTGTAGCTTTTAACCTCTTTTGCTCCATGACTTACAATCTTATCAATAGGTGCTCTTTTTTTATTTGCAATAACAAATAAACTATTTCCCTTTTTTAAAATATTTTTGGCTATTCCATAACCCATATAGCCAACACCAATAAAACCTACATTCATAATTTTAAATAATTATAGTATAAGACTCATTGATTAAAAATTAATATTTATGAAAAAAAGTTTTAAAAAACTTGAAAACTCAATAATAAATTGTAAAAAATGTCCAAGACTTGTAAACTTTAGAACCCAGGTAGCAAAAGATAAAAGAAAACAATATATAAATGAGAAATATTGGGGAAAACCAATAACAGGTTTTGGTGACCGAAAAGCAAGAATTTTATTAGTTGGTTTAGCCCCTGCTGCTCATGGTGGCAATAGGACTGGAAGAGTTTTTACAGGCGATAGATCATCTGAATTTTTGTACAAATGCCTTCATAAAGCTAAATTATCGAACAAATCAAATTCAGTTCACAGAAACGATGGTTTGATACTAAATGATAGTTTTATAACTACCGCATTAAAATGTGTTCCTCCAGGAGATAAGCCAACTAGAAATGAACTTAATAATTGTTTTAAATATTTTAAAAATGAAATTGAAAACTTAGATAATTTAAAAATTATTATCGCTCTTGGAAAAATAGCTTTTGATGCATGTATAGAGTTTTATAAAAAACAGTTTAAAATAAAAAATAATATTAAATTTGGACACAGTAAATTTTTTAAGCTGCCAAATAACATTTTATTAGTTGGATCTTATCACCCAAGTCCTAGAAATGTTAACACTGGAAGAATTGATGTAAATAAAATGACTAATTTATTTCTTAAGGTTAAAAAAGTCATTTAATCAATTGACTTTTAAATTCTACTGGAAGTTTTGATGGTTTGCCCTTTTCATCTACTGAAGCTAATAATATTTCACCCTCAACAATCATGCTATCATTGACAAAAATATTCTGTTTCATTCTTATTGATACATTTTTAACTTCTAACACTTTAGAAATAATATTTAAATTGTCTTCAAGTTTTGCAGGTTTATGGAAATTTAAGTTGCAAGATTTAACTATTATATAAATCCCGAATTTTTCTATAAGATTTTTATTACTAAAATTTAAAGATGTAATTGCATCTGTTCTTGCTCGTTCCAAAAATTTCAAATAATTGGCATAATAAACTACTCCTCCACTATCAGTGTCTTCATAGTAAACTTTAAAGTTTGATTTAAATTCCATATTAAAAATATATTATCAAAGACGAGGAATATATATACTAATGATTATTTGTTTATGAAAATATATATAATTTGGCTTATAGGGGTTGTATTGTGGAACTTTGGATATCCTCAAGCAACACCACTTCTTGATGTAGTTGCTGCAATTATGCTCTCGATATTAAGTTTAGTACTTAAAAAATATATAAAATAAATTACTCAGAGGAAAAATAAATATTTTGATAATAACTTATAGCTTTCATCTTTGAATTATCAGTGTCAGCCATAATAGCAACTCCATCCAACTCTTTAACGTCTAGTTTATGGAGTTTTTTAAAATCTTCTTTTACATTTGCTTTGACTGTAATCCACTCATCAAAATTATTTTTTGTGGTGGATAAAACATAATCTATTGACTTTTTTGTATAAGGGCTTCGTTTATAATCATCAATATTTAAGTTGCTAGAATAAACATAATTAATAGCTCTATTTGATAGTGGCGTAGCACCTGTTTTTTTAATAACAAAAACTCTTGCAGCAAAATCATGTCCTTTTTTTGTATTTTCTTTAATTCCTTTTAAGTCTTTTTCAACTTTCCATGTAATGTTAATATAAGGGGTGTCGTCTAAATCTATTTTTATTTCTTTACCAAGACCGGAGGCTGCATTATCTGCTACTGCTTTTAGATAATTTCCATTCTTGTTTTTTCCAATTGTATAAATAGTTTTTGCATCAGCGCCTCTTACTTTCCTCACTTCTAAAGTAGAAAGTTCATTTTCAGTAAAATCAAATATTACTTTTTCATTAGCATTAGATAATGAAAAAAGAAAAATTGAGAATATTATTGATGATAAAATATTTTTCACTGAAACTTCTATAGACAATTTTATTATTTTTTCAATATTACGTATTTACTCTGGCAATAAGACTATTTTTGGAGCAGAACAACTGCCATCATGAATTTGTTTGAAAGCTTCAGCTCCTTTTTTTAATTCCCGATATTCAATCCAAGATAGATCTCCTATTTCTTTATCAGCCAAAATTTTAATTGTTTTTTCAAAATCTTTATTAGTATAACAATAAGTGCCTATAAATGTTACTTCCTGAAGTGTAGCTTTTCTAAAATTAAATTGACCAGAAGGTTGTGTTAAACCAATATGAATAATGCTACCACCAGGCTTAATCACTGAAATAGCTTGTTGTCTAGATACCTCTAATCCGACTGTATCAAAAACAATATCGAAACTATTTTCTTTTACTTCTTTATCATTTGGACTAACAAATTTGCCATCGAAGTATTTTGAACAAACATCTAGCCTTAGTTTGTTTGGATCAGACATTATAATATTTTTATTTCCCTTTATTTTAGATAAAATTAATGAACACAATAATCCAATAGCTCCAGCACCTTGTACCAAAGTTCGACACTCTTTAAGCGGTTTTTTTAATGATGTTTCGCCCATCAATACAGCATGTAAAGATACAGCTGTAGGTTCAGCAATTGTAGCTTCACTTAAATCTAGACGATCAGGTATTTCATAAATATTTTGATTTGGAGTAGAAACATATTCAGCAAAAACTCCACTTCTTTCATAAGGTCTATTCATGCCTAATAAAACTCTGTTAGGACATAAATGCTCGCGTCCATTCATGCAGTATTCACATTTTCCACAAGTTATTAATGGGTTTAATACAACATTTTTATCTTTGAATTTACCATTTTGTATTTTTCCACTTACCTCATGACCTAGAATTAAGGGCGGGATTCTTCTTTCATCTTTACCATGGTAAGCATGCATATCAGATCCACAAATTCCTGAAGCATGAACTTTAAGAATACTTTCTCCACTTACCTTTGTTGGATCTTTTTCGTCTCTATAAGTAAGTTCTTCTACACCAGTATAAACTAAAGCTTTCATAATTATTTTTCATTAAGAAGATAATACATAATATATGAAACGACAAATCCTATTATCCATGAATATGTTTTAAAATCTTCGAAATTAGTATTCCAAATAATTGAAAATGAAAAAATAAAACCAATTAATACAGCGTATACGGCTTTATAATTCCATCCACCTGAATAAATGTACTCGTTTTCTGGTCTGATAAAAAAAAGATCTTTGTGATTAACTTTTTCTCTCTTAACAAGATAGTAGTCTGAAATGATAACTCCAAAAATTGGTCCAAAAAATGCCGCTAAACTATCAATTAATTTTATTATTCCTATTTGGCTTAGTATAAATGGCCACAAACTGCCTGTTATTAGTCCAATAATTAAAATTAGTATTCCTGTACTTTTAAGGTCTAAGTTTTTAGGTAAAAAATTAATTATACAATTTTGTGTTGGAACGTAATTTGTTATTAAATTTGTCGAAAGTGACGAGAATATTATAAAAATTAATGCGTAAACTGTTAGATATACATTGTCAATCTTTCCTATTATATCCATCGGCTTTGTAATTATTTGATCAACAACGATTAGCTTTTGATT
>CACKIN010000012.1 GCA_902600205.1 uncultured Pelagibacteraceae bacterium
TAAGATCTGGATGTTATAACCCAACTTTCGGCCAAGTTATTGGAATTGCAATGATAAATAAACCTCACTTTGAGGAGTCGAAATCCTTCAAAATCAATATAAATGGAACTCATTTTGATGGAAAAGTTTGTGATTTACCTTTCATTTAGTATAAAACTCTAAATATCATGAATATAGCAATAGTTGGAGCAACTGGAAACGTAGGAAGAAAATTAATTGAAGTTTTGGAAAAAAAAAACTTTCCTCTAACAGAAGCTTATTTAGTTGCTTCCCCAAATAGTGCTGGAAAAAAAATAAATTTTTTAGGTAAAGAGCATATAGTATTAAACTTAGAGGAGTTTGATTTTTCAAAAGTAAAAATAGCATTTTTTGCTGCTGGATCTGCAATAGCTGAAAAATGGGCACCAATAGCAGCAGAAAAAACAATAGTTATAGACAATTCGAAATTTTTTAGAAAAGATCCTGAAATACCTTTGATTGTGCCCGAAGTAAATTCAAAAGAATTACCAAAATTTAAAAACAAAAATATTATAGCAAATGCTAATTGTTCTGTAATTCCAATTGTTGTAGCTCTTAAACCTTTACACGATTTATATAATGTCAAAAGAATAGTTGCATCAACTTACCAATCAGTATCAGGTGCAGGGAAGGCTGGAATGGACGAACTTATATCTCAAACAAAAGAAGTATTGGAAAACAAAAATGTTCAGTCTAAAAACTTTACTAAGCAGATAGCTTTCAATGCAATACCACATATCGATAGTTTTCTTGAAAACGGAAGTACAAAAGAGGAGCAAAAAAATCATGATGAAGTGAAAAAAATTTTAGATAATAAAATTAGTATTACCTCTACTTGTGTAAGAATTCCTGTTCTCGTATCTCACTCAATAAGTGTGAATGTAGAATTTAACAAGAAACATAACTTAAAAGAGGTAAAAACTGTTTTATCATCATCTCCAGGATGTAAAGTAGTTGATGAACATAAAGATGGTGGATACATTACTCCAGTTGAAGCTGAAGATAAATTTGAAACATTCGTATCAAGAATTCGTGATGACTCTTCACAACCTAATTCAATTAATATGTGGATAGTATCAGATAATTTATTGAAAGGTGCTGCACTTAATGCTGTTGAAATTGCTGAAGCTTTAATAGAAAAAGATTTTTATGGAAGATAAAAATCCAATATCACCACATATACAGATTTATAACTGGCACATTTCCTCGTTGGTTTCAATATCACATCGGATAACTGGTATAATAAATTTTTTTGCTATTACTTTAATAGGTTTATGGATAGCTTCATTATTATTGGGTGAGGGTTATTATGAGCACACAAGTTCTTTTTTGTCCTCTTTTTTCGGTAAATTTATTTGTATTGGAATAATCTGGTCTTTCACATTTCAAGTTCTAAGTGAAATAAGGCATTTGGTAATGGACTTAGGATATGGTTTTGAACCCAAAACTACAAAAGTATCTGGATTGATTGTTTTGATTGGCTCTTTTCCTATATCAGTTTTAATTTACGCTACCGGAAGGTTAATAATTTAATGGGATCTGTAACTAAGAAATGGTTGTTTTTAAAAGTAAGTTCAGCAATTTTAATACCTTTAATGATATGGTTTGCAATGAGTTTGGCTTCTATTTATGACAAAGGCTATAATGAGGTTCTAACATTTATATCATCACAGCCATCCAAATTATTATTTAGCATGTTTTTGATTTTTGCATATTTTTTCTCAGCACTAAGCATAAGCGAGGTTTTTGAAGATTATATTGAAGACAAAAATATCAAAAATGCCGCAAATAAAATCTTAAATATTTTTGCTATAGTATTTCCATTATTAATAATTATCTTAGTATTTAATTTATAGTTATGAGTTCGTACAAAATAATTGATCATGAATATGATGTAGTTGTCTTGGGTGCTGGTGGCTCAGGTTTAAGAGCTGCAGTTGGCCTAAGTGAAGCTGGTCTAAAAACAGCATGTGTGTCAAAAGTATTTCCCACAAGAAGTCATACTTCTGCTGCACAAGGAGGTATTTCTGCAGCGTTAGGAAATATGGGTGAGGATGACTGGAGATGGCATATGTATGATACAGTTAAAGGTGCTGATTGGTTGGGTGACCAAGACTCAATTGAATATTTGTGTAAAGAGGCTCCAGCAGCAGTATTGGAATTAGAAAAGTATGGAGTTCCGTTTAGTAGAACGGAAGATGGTAAAATTTATCAAAGACCCTTTGGGGGTATGACAAAAAATTATGGAAATGAGACAGTTCAGAGAACATGTGCGGCGGCTGATAGAACAGGACATGCAATACTTCACACTCTGTATGGCCAAGCTTTGAAGCACAATACCGAATTTTTTATTGAGTACTTTGCACTAGATTTAATAATGAAAGATGGAGCATGCAAAGGTTTAATTGCTTGGAACCTTAACGACGGAACCATACACAGATTCAGATCTCACATAACAATTATTGCAACAGGAGGTTATGGGAAAGTATATTACTCAGCTACTTCTGCTCATACTTGTACTGGAGATGGTAATGCGATGGTTTTAAGAGCTGGTTTACCTTTACAAGACATGGAGTTTGTACAATTTCACCCAACTGGCATATACGGCCATGGAACTTTAATTTCAGAAGGTGTTAGAGGTGAAGGAGGTTATTTAGTAAATTCAAAAGGTGAAAGATTTATGGAGCGTTACGCACCAAAAGCAAAAGATTTAGCATCAAGAGACGTAGTAAGCAGATCAATTGCGGTAGAAATAAATGAAGGTAGAGGTATAGGAAAAGAACAAGATCATGTTCATCTTCATATAGATCACTTAGACCCTAAAGTTATAGAAGAAAGATTACCAGGTATTTCTGAGGCTTCTAAATTATTTGCTAACGTGGATGTAACTAAGGAACCAATACCGGTTGTTCCAACTGTGCATTACAATATGGGGGGAATACCAACAAATTATAAGGCTGAAGTTCTTACTGTTAATGGATCGGAGAAAACTGTTCCTGGCTTAATGGCAATCGGAGAAGCTGCATGTGTATCTGTTCATGGTGCTAATAGATTGGGCTCAAACTCGTTAATTGATCTTGTAGTTTTTGGAAGAGCAGCTGCAAAAAGAGCAGCAGAACTTGTAAAACCAGGAATGAAACATGACGAAATCGATAAAAGTGAGACTGATAGATGTTTAGATAGATTTGATAAACTTAGAAATTCTGAAGGCTCTAACCCTACATCTGAACTTAGACTATCAATGCAAAAAACTATGCAGTCTAAATGTGCTGTATTTAGAAGTGAAAAGACATTAAAGGAAGGTGTTGATGAAATAAGAAAACCTTTTAAGGGTATGGAATCTTTATCTGTTAAAGATAAATCATTAATATTTAATACAGATCTAGTCGAAACTTTAGAATTCGATAACTTAATTAGGCAAGCAATAACTACTATGGACTCAGCTTATCACAGAAAAGAAAGTAGAGGAGCACATGCAAGAGAAGACTTTCCGAAAAGAGATGATGAAAATTATATGCAACATACTCTCTCATGGTGCAATGGCTCTAAGACAAAAATAAATTATAGACCAGTTCATAGATCAACACTGACAAATGATGTACAATATTTTCCTCCTCAGGAAAGAGTATATTAATGGTACAGTTTAATTTACCGTCAAACTCAAAAATAAAAAAAGGTCAATATTACAAAGACAAAACAGGATCAAAGAATATAAGAAAAGTAAATGTTTATAGATGGGATCCATCTAAAAATGAAAATCCAAGAATTGATACTTATGAAGTTGATATGGATAATTGCTCTTCTAAAGTTTTAGATATTTTAAATAAAATCAAAAATGAAATTGATCCGTCTATTGCATATAGAAGATCATGCGCTCATGGAGTATGTGGGTCATGTGCAATGAATATGAATGGAAAGAATGGTCTAGCGTGTACCAAATCTCATTCTGAATTAGATGGAGATATCGATATTTATCCATTACCACATTTAAAAGTCTTAAAAGATTTAATTGGAGACTTAAGCACTCTTTACAAACAATACGAGTCAGTTGAACCTTGGCTAAAAACAACAAAAATAAATGACAAAGAAAACATTCAGACAAAAGAGGATAGAGCAAAATTAGATGGTTTATATGAGTGTATAATGTGTGCATGCTGTTCAACATCCTGCCCAAGTTATTGGTGGAATGGTGAAAAATATTTAGGTCCTGCAGTTTTACTTCAAGCTTACAGGTGGATAATTGATAGTAGAGACGAGGATAGAAAAGAAAGACTTAAAAAAGTTGCTGACGAACTTAAACTTTATAGATGTCATACTATCTTGAATTGTACAAATGCTTGCCCTAAGGGCTTAAATCCTGCAAAAGCTATTGCAGAGATAAAGAAAATGCTTGCAACAGCTTGATTACTTAATTAAATAATTTTAATCATGAACTTAATCAAACATTTTGTTGGTGGACAAATTACTCCAGGCAATTCAGAAAGAAAAGGTAAAGTCTTTAATCCTGCTACTGGAGAACAAGAGTCTGAGGTCATTTTAGCCTCAAAATCAGATTTAGACGGTGCAGTTGAAATTGCACATAAAGCTTTTGAGTCTTGGTCATTAAATCCTCCACTTCAAAGAGCTAGAATAATGTTTAAATTTAAAGAGCTTATAGAAAAAAATTTTGATGAATTGGCAAAACTAATAGTCTCAGAGCATGGAAAAGTTTACGAGGATGCCAAAGGGTCATTAATAAGAGGATTAGAGGTTGTAGAGTTTGCATGTGGAATTCCACATTTACTTAAAGGAGAGTTTTCTGAAAATGTTGGAACAAACGTTGATAGTTATTCAATGCGGCAGCCTTTAGGAGTTGCAGCTGGTATAACCCCATTTAATTTTCCAGCTATGGTGCCGATGTGGATGTTTCCGTTAGCAATTGCATGTGGAAATAGTTTTATTTTAAAACCATCAGAAAAAGATCCTTCATGTCCAATGAAATTAGCTGAACTTCTTCATGAATCTGGTCTTCCTGAGGGTGTCTTTAATGTTGTAAATGGTGATAAAGAGGTTGTTGACGCAATATTAACAAACCAAAATATTAAAGCTGTTAGTTTTGTTGGATCAACTCCTATTGCTAAGTACATATATGAAAATGCAGCTAAAAATGAAAAGAGAGTTCAAGCATTAGGTGGAGCAAAAAATCATTTAGTTGTTATGCCAGATTGTGATTTAGATGGTGCCGTAAATGGTTTAATGGGCGCTGCATATGGTTCAGCTGGAGAAAGATGTATGGCGCAGTCAGTAGCAGTAGCGGTAGGAGACATAGGTGATGAGTTAGTCTCAAGACTATCAAAAAAAGCTGAAGCATTAAAAATTGGACCCGGTATGGATAAATCATCTGAGATGGGCCCTTTAGTAACCAAAGAACATTTAGAAAAAGTAAAAGGCTATGTAGATCTAGGAGTTAAAGAGGGAGCAAAACTTGTTCTTGATGGAAGAAATTTGAAATTACAGGGATATGAAAATGGTTTTTATATTGGTGGCTGTCTTTTTGATCATGTGACACCTGATATGAGAATTTATAAGGAGGAAATATTTGGACCAGTTTTATCTGTAGTTAGGGTAAAAACATTTGAAGAGGCTACAAAAATGATTAATGAGCACGAATACGGAAATGGAGTTAGTATTTATACTAGAGATGGAGATGCAGGTAGAACATTCTCAAGTAAAATTCAAGTTGGAATGGTCGGAATAAATGTTCCTATACCAGTTCCAATGGCTTTCCATAGTTTTGGAGGATGGAAAAGGTCATTATTTGGAGATAGTGGAACGCATGGTATGGAAGGTGTAAAATTTTATACTAAATTAAAAACTATTACATCTAGATGGCCATCAGGAATTAGATCTAATCCTGAATTTATCATGCCAACAATGAAATAAAAAATGAGTAAAATTTCTTTAATAGGAGCAGGTCAAATTGGAGGAACTTTAGCTCATTTAATCGGTTTAAAAGAACTGGTTGATGAAGTTGTTTTATTTGATGTTGCAAGTGGAGTAGCAAAGGGAAAAGGTTTAGATATAGCTCAATCTTCTTCGGTAGATGGATTTAATGTAAAATTTTCAGGAACAGATAAGTATGAAGATATAAAAGGATCAGATGTTATTATAATTACAGCAGGTGTTCCTAGAAAACCTGGAATGAGTAGAGACGATCTATTAGGAATTAATTTAAAAATTATTAAACAAGTTGCAGAAGGAATAAAAAATAATGCGCCTAATGCCTTTGTAATTTGTATTACAAATCCATTGGATGTAATGGTAATGGCATTTCAAAAATATTCAGGACTCCCAGTTCATAAAGTTGTAGGGATGGCAGGTATATTGGATAGTTCAAGATTTAAACTATTTTTATCTGAAGAATTAAATGTGCCTGTAAAAGAAATCGATGCTATGGTAATGGGTGGACATGGAGATACAATGGTACCTCTTTCACGATTTACAAAAGTTTCTGGTCAACCATTGATGGAGTTAGTGAAAGATGGAAAGATTTCTGAGGAAAAATTAGAGAGTATTAATCAGCGAACAAGAGATGGTGGTGCAGAAATTGTAAAATATTTAGAAAAAGGATCAGCATTTTATGCACCTGCAGCATCTGGAGTTGAGATGGCTGAAGCATTTTTAAAAGATCAAAAAAAACTTTTACCATGTGCTGCATATTTACATGGAGAGTATGGAATTAATAATGTATATGCAGGCGTTCCTGTTATCATTGGAAATGAAGGTGTTGAAAAAATTGAGGAAATCGACCTTAATGAAAATGAAAAAACAGAGTTTAATAATTCAGTAGAAGCAGTAATAAAATTATGGGATGCAGCATCTAAAATAGACCCTGACTTAAACAAAGATTAAATGAATATCCACGAGCACCAGGCAAAAGAAATACTTAAAAAGTATGGAGCGGTTGTACCCGAAGGCGTTTATGCTCTTAATGTAAATGAATTAATTGAAAAAGTAAAAAATCTCAAAGCCGATAAGTATGTATTAAAAGCTCAAATTCATGCAGGAGGTAGAGGAAAGGCTGGTGGAGTTAAAATCGTTGATAATATTGCTCTTTTGGAAGAAGAAGCGAAAAAATTGTTTGGTAAAACATTAGTCACTCATCAAACTGGACCTTCAGGAAGAGAGGTGAAAAGATTGTATGTTGAAACTGCATCAGAAATAGAAAAAGAATTCTATCTGTCTTGTCTTGTTGATAGAAGTTCTGCGAAAATTGCATTTATTTCCAGCGATCAGGGTGGAATGAATATTGAGGAAGTTGCTGTAAAATCACCAGATAAAATAATCACTACTAAAGTAGATTTTAATGAAAGTATTTCAGAGGAAGACTGTAACAAAATTATTAAAATTTTTGATTTAGACAATGATGCAAGTAAACAAGCAATCAATTTAATAAAATCAATTTATAAAATGTTCATTGATACAGATGCAAATTTAGTAGAGATAAATCCTCTCATTTTAACCAAAAAAAACAAAATTGTATGTTTGGATGCAAAGATGACTTTTGACGAAAATGCATTATTTAAACATCCAGAAATTCAGAAACTAAGAGATTTTAATGAAGAAGAAGAAACTGAAATTGAAGCAAGCAAACATGATCTTGCATACATTAAATTGGACGGAAATATAGGATGTATGGTAAATGGTGCTGGGTTAGCAATGGCCACCATGGATATTATTAAATTATATGGAGAAGAGCCTGCAAATTTTTTAGATGTAGGTGGCGGTGCCTCTAAGGAAAAAGTTTCAGCAGCATTTAAAATTATCTTATCTGAAAAAAATATAAAAGGAATACTAATAAATATTTTTGGAGGAATAATGAGATGTGACGTACTCGCACAAGGTGTTATAGATGCGGCAAAAGAAATAAAAATAAAAGTTCCTTTAGTTGTGAGACTAGCAGGCACAAATTTCAAAGAGGGAAAAAAAATTTTAGATAATTCAGGATTAGAGATTATTTCTGCAAATGATTTATCTGATGCAGCAAAAAAAATAGTCGAGGCTATAAAATAATGTCAGTCTTAATAAATAAAGATACTAAAGTAATTTGCCAGGGTTTCACAGGTGTCCATGGAACCTTTCACTCTGAACAATCTATTAAATACGGAACTAACTTAGTTGGTGGAGTTACTCCTAAAAAAGGAGGCCAAATTCATTTGGAAAGACCAGTATTTAATACTGTTAAAGAGGCTAAAGATCAGACAGGTGCAAATGCAACAATGATTTATGTTCCTGCAAAGTTTGCAGCTTCAGCAATTATAGAGGCAATAGATTCTTCTATAGAATTGATTGTATGTATAAGTGAGGGAATTCCAGTTTTAGACATGCTTAAAGTAAAAAGAAGACTTTCGAACTCTAAATCGAGACTTATTGGTCCCAACTGTCCAGGTATAATTACTCCTGATGAATGTAAAATTGGAATAATGCCAGGAAATATTCATAAAAAAGGAACAGTAGGAATTGTTTCTAGGTCAGGAACATTAACTTACGAGGCCGTAGCCCAAACCTCGGAAAATGGCCTCGGTCAATCTACATGTATAGGAATAGGTGGAGATCCAATAAATGGTACAAATTTTATTGATTGCCTAGATCTGTTTTTAAATGATGAAAAAACTGAGTCTATAGTCATGATTGGTGAGATCGGAGGTACTGCTGAAGAAGAAGCTGCTGAATTTATAAAAAATCATAAGATTAAAAAACCAATGGTTGGATTTGTAGCTGGAATTACAGCACCACCTGGTAGAAGAATGGGTCATGCTGGTGCAATAATATCAGGGGGAAAAGGTAACGCTGACGAAAAAATTAAAATTATGGAAAAATCTGGTATTACAATGGCAAAATCACCATCTGAAATTGGAATAACTATATTGAATAAATTGTCTAATTGATAACACCTTATTCGTGTATAACTATATCTAAAAATGTCATCATCTAAAAATTTAGAATACAAAAAAACTTCATTTCTTAACAAATCAAATAGTTCATTTATAGAACAAATGTATGTGAAGTATGTAAATAATGATCCAAATTTACCTGAGAGTTGGAAAAAATATTTTATTGATATTGGCGATGATATTAATTCAATTGTTAAAGAGGTTAATGGACCATCTTGGAGTCCAAGAAAAAATAAAATCGATGAGAGTAAAATACTTGAAAATGAAATTGAGTTTCAAGAAAGTCAAAATAAAGAAATAGATCAAAACGATATAGTTGCAAGTAACAGTAATTCTATTAAAGCAGTCTCTTTGATTAGAGCTTATAGACAGCGTGGTCATTTATTATCAAAAGTTGATCCATTAGAAATGAGAGAAAGTGAGTATCTTGACGAACTACATCCTGAAAATTATGGATTTAAAAAAGATGATTATAGTAAAAAAATTTACTTAGATGGTGTCTTAAATAAAGAATATTCTAACATAAAAGAAATTCTCTCTGTATTAAGAAAAATTTATTGTGGAAATATTGGTTATGAATATATGCATATTTCAAATCCAACAGAGAGAAAATGGTTTCGTGATAGAGTTGAAAAAGATGAAAATGCATTGAAATTTACAGTAAATGGAAAAAATGCAATCTTAAACAAATTAATACAAGCTGAGGGTTTTGAAAAATTCTTACACACAAAATATGTGGGATCAAAAAGATTTGGTCTTGATGGTGGTGAAAGTTTGATACCTGCATTAGAGCAAATAATTAAAATTGGTGGTCAGTCAAATATTAAAGAAGTTAAAATTGGCATGTCCCACAGGGGAAGACTAAATGTTTTAGCTAACGTTTTACAAAAATCATACAAAAGAATATTTAACGAGTTTGCTGGTGAAATTAATAATACAGAGGAAGATAGCGCCGGTGATGTGAAATATCATTTGGGTGCATCTTCTGATAGAGAATTTGATGGAAATGTAGTTCACGTAAGTCTTACTGACAATCCCTCACATTTAGAGGCAGTCAATCCAGTTGTCTTAGGTCAAACTAGAGCAAAGCAATTTTTTCACAAAGATGCAAAAAGAAATAAGGTTATTCCAATTTTAATTCATGGAGATGCTGCTTTTGCTGGACAAGGTGTAGTAGCTGAATGTTTTGCTATGTCTGGTTTACCGGGGCATAATACTGGTGGAACAATTCATATAATTGTAAATAACCAAATTGGATTTACAACTAGCCCAAGATTTGCTAGATCTTCACCTCACCCATCAGATATTGCTAAAATGGTTGAAGCGCCAATAATTCACGTTAACGGTGATGATCCTGAGGCTGTAGTTTATGGATCAAGAATTGCAACTGAGTTCAGGCTCAAATTCAATCGAGATGTGGTTTTAGATTTAGTTTGTTATAGAAGATTTGGACATAATGAGGGAGATGAGCCCTCTTTTACTCAACCTCTCATGTACAAAAAAATAAGGTCACATCCTTCCACGGCAAAAATTTATGGATCAAAACTTATAAATGAGGATTTACTCTCAGAAAATGATTTAAATAATCAAATTAATAAATTTAAAACTTTGTTAGATGATCAATTTAAAACTGCAAAAGATTATAAACCAAAAATAGAATGGTTTGAAGGTGCTTGGTCGAGTTATAAGCCTAAAAAAGGAAAAGATAAAAAGGGAATAACAGGTTCGGATCCTGATTTATTAAGAAATATCTCAGATAAAATAAATGTAATTCCTTACGAAACTAATGTTCACAAGACTATTAGTAAAATATTTCAAAACAGAAAAAAAACAATCGATCAAGGTTTTAACATTGATTGGTCATCAGCAGAAGCACTTGCTTTTGGTTCCTTGTTGGAAGAGGGTTTCCCAGTAAGGTTTGTAGGTCAAGACTCTGGAAGAGGAACTTTTAGTCAAAGGCACTCAGTTTTACGTAATCAATTAGATAATACTAGATATATACCTCTAAACAGTATTTCAACAAATCAAAAGAAATTCGAAATTGTAGATAGTTTTTTATCGGAGTTAGCAGTTCTTGGTTTTGAGTATGGTTATAGTTTGGTTGAGCCCAATACATTAACAATCTGGGAAGCGCAATTTGGTGATTTTGCTAATGGAGCACAAGTTATAATAGATCAATTTATATCTTCAGGTGAAAGAAAATGGCAACGAGCTTCTGGTTTAGTAATGTTATTACCTCACGGATATGAAGGTCAGGGTCCTGAACATTCATCTGCAAGATTAGAAAGATTTTTACAGTTGTGTGCTAATGATAATCTTCAAGTGATGAATTGTACAACGCCAGCTAACTACTTTCATGCTCTTAGAAGACAGATTCATCGTGACTTTAGAAAACCTTTAGTTTTAATGACACCAAAATCACTTTTAAGAAACAAATATTGTGTTTCAAGTATTGAGGATTTTAATAAGCAAACTTCATTTCACCGAATTTTATGGGACCATGCACTAAGTCAAGATTCTAAAAATTTTATAAAATTAAAAAAACCTGCAGAAATTAAAAAAGTTATTCTTTGTTCTGGAAAAGTTTATTTTGATTTATTAGTTGCTAGAGAAAAAATTAAAAGAGATGATGTGATTTTGTTTAGAATAGAACAATTGTATCCTTTTCCCGTAAAAAGCTTAGTCAAAGAGCTTAAGCCATTCGCAAATAATGCTAAATTTTATTGGTGCCAAGAAGAACCAAAAAATATGGGAGCATGGTTTTCAGTGAGAGATTATATTCAATGGACATTAGAAACTATTAAAGCTAAAAATAATTATATTTCTTATATAGGAAGAAATCCTGATGCATCTCCTGCAACTGGCTATGCAAAAAGGCATATGGTAGAACAAGATGAGATTATAAAAGAAGTTTTTGATAATGAGTGAAAAAATATTAGTTCCAGCATTAGGTGAGAGTATTACAGAAGCAACTGTCTCAAAGTGGCTTAAAAAAGTTGGAGATCCAGTTGAAGCAGATGAAGCTATTGTTGAACTTGAGACTGACAAAGTTAACTTGGAAGTTCCATCACCATTAAGTGGAATTTTATCAGAAATTAACTCAAAAGATGGAGATACTGTTGAAGTTGGGGCAGTGCTAGGTTCTGTTTCTGAAGGGAAGTCCAATGTAGAAAAAAAAGCACCCTCAAAGGAAGAAAAAGAAGTAGAAACTGTTCCTGAAGATCTCATAAAAGAGGAAAATACAAACGTAATAAATCTAGAAATAGAGAAAAAACCTAATCCAAAATCAGGTAAAATTTCTGCAACTAGCAAAGAAGAGCCAATGGAACTTTTAGATGAGGTTAATGAAGAACCTCTTCTACTAACTGACGAAGTTCAAACAAATCAAACTACAAAAGTTAATCCCATTGTTCTTTCACCAGCGGTGAGAAAAATTGCTGCTGAAAATAATATTGATATGGAAAAGGTTAAAGGTACAGGAAGAGATGGTAGAGTATTAAAAGGTGATCTTTTAAGTTTGATGGGAACAAATCCACAACCTAATCAAAGAAGAATTCAATATGGTGAAGAAGAGAGAATTAAAATGACAAGGTTAAGACAAACTATTGCTAAGAGACTTAAACAAGCACAAGAAAATGCAGCAATGTTAACAACTTTTAATGAAGTTGATATGTCTGGTATAATGTCGATGAGGAAGGACAACCAAGAAGATTTTAAAAGTAGATATGGAATAAAGCTAGGATTAATGTCATTCTTTGTAAAAGCCTGTGTCGTTGGTTTAAAATTATTTCCTGCAATAAATGCTGAAATTGAGGGTGAAGATATTATTTACAAAAATTATTATAATATAAGTTTCGCAGTTGGTACTGATAAAGGATTGGTTGTACCAGTTTTGAGAAATGTGGACGAAATGTCATTTGCTGATATAGAAAAAGAAATTAAAAGACTTTCAGAAAAAGCCAATAGCGGAAATTTGTCAATTGAGGATCTTCAGGGAGGAACTTTCACAATTAGTAATGGTGGAGTTTATGGTTCAATGTTATCAACTCCTATTTTAAACCCACCTCAATCCGGAGTATTGGGAATGCATAACATTGTAGAAAGACCAGTTAATGTTAACGGTGAAATAAAAATTAAACCTATAATGTATTTAGCATTATCATATGATCACAGAATAATAGATGGAAAAGAGTCCGTTACATTTCTAAAAACTGTTAAGGAAAATCTTGAGGACCCAAGGAGATTATTTTTAAATATATAATGGCTGATAAATTTGATGTTACAGTAATTGGTGGTGGTCCTGCAGGATACGTTTGTGCTATAAGATTGGCTCAATTAGGCCTAAACACTGCATGTATTGAGTCAAGAGGAGCTTTAGGAGGAACTTGTTTGAATATTGGATGTATACCATCAAAAAGTTTATTAAATCTATCTGAGAATTTTCATAAAGCTAAAAACTTTGCCAATATTGGTATTGAGACAGGTGAGATAAAATTAAATTTAAATAAAATGATGGAGAATAAAGAAAAATCTGTATCAACTTTAACAAAAGGCGTGGAATTCTTGTTTAAAAAAAATAAGGTTACATACATTAAAGGGACCGGAACACTAATGACAAAAGATGAAATATTAGTAAAAAATAATAATCAAGAGACAAAAATAAAATCTAACAAAATAATAATTAGTACTGGTTCAGCCCCTTTACCTCTTCCTGGCATAGAGTTTGATGAAAAGCAAATATTATCTTCTACTGGTGCATTATCCATTTCTAAGCTACCAAAAAAAATGATTGTCGTAGGTGGTGGATATATTGGTTTAGAAATGGGATCAGTTTGGTCGCGATTGGGAACCGAAGTACAAGTTGTAGAGTATCTTGATCATATTACTCCAGGATTAGATAAAGAAATTTCTAACGAGTTTATGAAAATTTTGAAAAAACAAAATATTAAATTTGATTTAAATACTAAGGTTGAAAAAATTTCTAAAAATAGTGAAGGAGTTGTAGTAGAAATTTCAAACGAAGGAAAAAAAAGCAAGTTAGAAGCTGACGTGGTTCTTATTTCAGTGGGTCGAAAACCTTATACTGATAATTTAAATTTAGATAATATTGGTGTTAGTCTGGATCAAAAAGGAAGAATTAAAGTTGATAAAAATTTTGAGACAAATATAAAAAATATTTATGCAATAGGTGATGTAATAGATGGTCCTATGCTAGCACATAAAGCCGAAGAAGAGGGTATCGCTGTTGCAGAACTTATTGCAGGTCAATCTGGACATGTTAATTATAACTTGATACCTGGAGTAATATATACGTCCCCAGAAGTTGCTTATGTAGGTGAAAATGAGGAGCAGCTAAAAGAAAAAAATATCAATTATAAAATTGGAAAATTTCCTTTCATGGCAAATTCAAGAGCTAAGGCAATAAATGAACCTGAGGGGTTTGTAAAAATATTAGCTGATAGCTCAACAGATCGCGTTTTAGGTGTTCATATTATTGGTCCACATGCAGGAGAAATGATTGCAGAGATGTCTATTGCAATGGAATTTGGCGCTAGTTCAGAGGATATTGCAAGAACTTGTCATGCTCACCCAACTTTTTCAGAGGCTATTAAAGAGGCAGCATTATCTGTAGATAAAAGACAGATACACTCTTAAAATATGGTTAAATTTGCTGATGATATTAAAATTTAATATTATCATAAAGATCATAATTTTTGTTGCTATTTTTTTATTAATTGATTTGTTTTTTACAAAGTTTTTTTTTTCAAAAATTTTAATTGGGAACTTAGAAAATGTTTACTCTCAAGATTTACAAAATAGAATTCCAAATAAATATTATAAATATACATTTAGAAAAAATGTGGAATTCTTGTCAAAGTACAAAGATACTATTTATAAAATACATACAAACGATTTAGGTTTTAGGGACTCTTCAACCGGTAATTTAGATAGATCTCAAGAATATAATATACTTATTGGAGATAGTTTTGTTGAGGGCGTTGGATTGAATTATTTTGAAACAATTGGCTATAAATTAAATGAAATTAATGATAATTTTTTTTTTTTAAATGGAGGTGTTTCTTCATATTCACCCTACATTTACAATAAAAAAATTAAAACTATTTTATCAAGTAATAAAAATTTAAAAGTAAAAAGGGTCCTGCTTTTTTTTGATAAAAGTGATCCTATAGATGACTTTAAAAATAATTTTCATGCATTGCCAGTAGAATTTTCTTTGGTGAATGAAGCTCCAAAATATAAAAAACATTTGTCTGAAAAATTCATATCTTTATTATTCTTTAAAAAATTAAGTAATTTTCTAGAAGAGCAACTTAGAAGTTTAAAGTATAGATATCACCTTACAAAAATTACTGATGAAAACTTTTTTAGCTTTACCCAAAACCAAGTCAATGCGTTTAAGTCAATTGGAAATAGAAAATCTATAACTAATTGGTATACAAATAAGAATAAATGGGAGGATGAGACCAAAAAAAATTTATTGTTTTCAATCAAACAAATTAAGGATTTAAATAGTTATTTAAAAATTTTGAATATTGATTTAGTTGTAGTTTTATATCCTTGGGCTTATGAACTTTACGATAATAATACGGCTCAAATTTATGAAAAATTTATTACAAGAAAGTTTGTAGAAAAAAATATAAAAATTATTAATTGTTATAAAAATTTTAGAAAAAAAAATATATTGGATCAATTAGAGTTTATAGGACAAAGTTTTCAATTTGCTGACATTCATTATAATAATCTAGGAAATCAGACAATTTCTGAATGTATAATGAAACGTCTTAGTCAAAGTTAAAATTGATTAAATATAATTTGATAGCTAACATAATATATTAATTTAAACAAACTTATGATTAATTACAAAACAACAAAATTATTAATTTACTTATTTTTATTTGTTTGTGCTGTTAATCATATTTTTTTTAGCTATAGATTATTTATTAGAGAAAATGGATATATCCTTGGAGACTGGTTGATAAATTATGCAGGGGGTTTTACTAGAAGAGGGTTATTTGGTGAAATAATAATCTATTTGTCAAAAAATTTGGATATTAACTTAATTAAATTAACTTTTATAATATTTTGCATATTTTACATTTATTTCATCTTTTTGATATACAAAATAATATCTAGGAGTAACATTAATTTCTTAACTCTATTACTAATTTTATCTCCATCTACATTTCTATTTTCATTTTATGATCCATTAGCAGCAGGAAGAAAAGAATTTTTATTTTTTATATTCTTTTGTTTATATTTTTTGTATCGCGAAAAAAAAATATTTATTTACTCTTCTCCGATTATAGCCACTGGCATTATTTTAACTCATGAATTATTTATATTCCTTTGCCCTCTTTTTTTTATAGCAAGGTATCTTCAAACAAAAAGTTTAAGATTTAGAGATTATAATTTAGAGATTTTAATTTCCTGCTTATCAATTTTAATTTTAATATTTTTATTTAAATTTAGTAATCCAAACATACAAAACACATGTGAAGCAATTAAAAATTTTGGATATGATTGGAGAATATGTTTTTCAATAAATGATTTAAATTTGTTAAGGGATAATCCAAAATCTGTTGCCGAATATATTAAAGGTAAAAATTATATTTTTTATTATTCATTATTTTTAATTTTATCATTGATACCAACATTACTTTGTTTAAAAAAATTTTTTAATTTTAACATTTACTTTTCATTTTTATTTATACTTATTTCATTATTACCAATAATTGGTCTTTTTTTTGTGGTAAACGATTGGGGTAGATATATTCACATATATACTTTTGTTTGGATGTTAATATTTTTGTCATATACCAAAATTAAAGAAATTAATTTAAGTTATGCAAAGGTTGTAGTATTATTGTTATATTCTTCGTCTTGGTATATACCCCATTGCTGTCCTGATATACACTTTTCAAAGTATAAATTTAAACCTGGTATTTTATACATTTATGAAAGGATCCATTTAAGATTAACAACAGAAAATACCATGTATAAATCGTGAAAAAATTTAATTAAAGATCTGTTAAAAAATTACAATAACTCATAATATAATTTATAATTTTTTATGAAATATCCAGTTCTTTTACCAAATATTTTTAATTATCCATTTACTTATAAGAGTAATTTAAATTTAAAAATTGGAGAGTATGTAAAGGTTTCGTTTGGTAAATCTCAAATTACTGGAGTAATTTGGGATAATTTTGAGAAAAATGATAATAAAAGTTTTAAAATAAAAGAAATTGATAAAAGATTAAAAATCAAACCTCTGAAAAAGGAAACAATAAAGTTTTTAAATTGGTTTTCTGAATACAATTTAGTTCCTAAAGGCATGTCTTTAAAATTACATTTATTAAGTGGTGAGGCAATCGAAAATTTTGATGACAAAGAATATAATATTTTTTTAAAAAGAAATAGTTCTAAAGAATTTAAACTATCTAAAGATCAAAATAGAATATTAAATGAATTAAAAATTAAAGATAATAAATTTAGGGTTCATTTATTACAAGGCACGACTGGTTCTGGAAAAACCATAGTATATTTTAAACACATATTTGATATTTTAGAAAAAAATAAGCAAGCTTTAATACTATTGCCTGAAATTGGATTAACAGCTGAATTTGAGAAAAAATTCAAAGAATTTTTTGGATTTAATCCATCTGTTTGGCATTCTGGCATCAGTCTAAAAAGAAAAAAAGTAATTTGGAGCGGTCTTTCTTCTGGAAAAATAAAAGTTGTAATTGGAGCCAGATCTTCTTTATTTTTGCCTTTTAAGAATATAGGTTTAATAATTGTTGATGAAGAACATGATCAATCTTTTAAACAAGATGAAGGAGTAATTTACAATGCTAGAGATATGGCTATCTCTAGAGCAAAATTTGAGAATATTCCCATTAATTTAGTTACTGCTGTTCCATCAATTGAAACTTTTTCAAACTTAAAAAAAAGTAAGTATTCAGGTTCTAGGTTATTAAAAAGATATAAAGAAGCAAATTTACCCTCTTACGAAATAATAGATCTGAATTTACATAAGCTTAATAAAAATTCTTGGATATCAAACAAAACTATAGAAAAAGTCAAAGAGCATTTAATTAAAAAAGATCAAATATTATTTTTTATTAATAGAAGAGGTTTTGCACCATTTGCTTTATGTAAAAATTGTTTAAATGTATATTCTTGTCCACATTGCTCAATTAATCTTGTCTTTCATAAAAACAAAAAAAAACTTCTATGTCATTACTGTGGCTTTAAAAGTGATCTTAATAGAGATTGTAAAAAAGGTAATGAATGTGATCTAGTTTTTAGTGGAAGTGGTGTTGAAAGAGTTGCTGAGGAAGTAAAATTGTTATTTCCTGACAAAAAAATTTCAATATTTTCAAGTGACACAATGAGTAAAAAATCTTCTGTAGAAAAACTAAATCAAATAGTTAGTGGTGAAATTGATATTTTAGTAGGTACTCAATTAATTTCAAAAGGTTTTCATTTTCCTAAATTGAATTGTATTGTTGTGTTAGATATTGATTTAACATTAAATGGTCACGACTTAAGAGTGGCAGAAAAAAATTTACAACTCTATCATCAACTTTCAGGAAGAGCTGGCAGAGCAGGCAAACCTGCAAAAGTATATTTTCAAACTTTTGGAAAAAATCAAAAAATAATTAGTCAAATTACAGATCCTGATCCATTTATATTTTTAGATAATGAACTTAAATTAAGAGAAAATTATAATTTACCCCCTTTTCAAAGATTTGTATCTTTGATTTTGACATCTACTAAAGAATTAAAATTAGAGCAAGAGTCTAATAATCTTAAGAATTATTTGGTAAATAATCTAGATGATCGAGTTCTTGGACCCGTTAACGCACCAATCTATAAAGTCAGGGGGAGATATAGAAATCGATTACTTATTAGATCTAATAAAAATAGAAAAATACAAAGAAAACTAAGTCAAATCTTGAATAATTATAAATTACCAAAAGAAATAAAACTGACGGTTGATGTTGACCCAATATCTTTCAATTAACTTTAAAATTTAACAATATTTGGTCAATCTGATACTTGAAGACAACAGAGTCATGTGCTAGTTACACGAGAAAATCATAGTAATAATAAGAGTTAAAATTGAGTAAAAATAACAGTTTTTCAGTCACAACCGCGAGTAGATACTCGTTAGCACTTTATGAATTATCTCATGAGGAAAATTCATTAGAAGAAGTTGAAGGTCACTCTAACCTCTTTTTAAAATTAATTCAGGATAGTCAGGATCTTAATTCTTTAATAAAAGACCCAACAAACTCAGTTCAGGATTTAAATAATGTTTTATCAAAAATTGCAGGGGTGTATAATTTAAATAAATTACTTATTAAGTTTCTGAGTTTTTTGATTTCAAAAAGAAGATTTTTTTTTGTGCAATTAATTCTTCAGGACTTTGTAAATACTTGTTCAAAAAAAAGAGGTGAAGTTAAAGCTGAATTAATATCTTCAAAAGAATTATCAAATGATCAAATCGATGAAATTAAAAATGATTTGTCAAAAAATTTTAGCTCAAAAATAAAATTAGACTATAAGTTCGATAAAAGTTTAATTGGAGGATTAATAATACAAGTTGGAAGTATTATGGTAGATACCTCTATTAAAAATAAATTACAACAAATTGAAAATAAAATGATAGAGGCATAAATGGAAATAAATCCGTCAGAAGTAACAAAGATATTAAAAGAACAAATTAAGAAATTTGGAGATAAGGCTGAAGTAACTGAAGTAGGTCAGGTTTTATCAGTAGGAGATGGTATTGCTAGAATATATGGTTTAGATAATGTTCAAGCGGGTGAAATGGTAGAATTTTCTGATGGCTCAAAAGGAATGGCATTAAATTTGGAAAGTGAAAATGTAGGTGTCGTAATTTTTGGTGACGATAAATCAGTAAGAGAAGGTGATACTGTAAAAAGAACAGGTGCGATTGTTGATACTCCAGTTGGTAAGGAATTGCTTGGTAGAGTAGTTGATGGTTTAGGAAATCCAATTGATGGGAAGGGTGCACTAGATAAAAGTGTAAAGAGAAGCAGAGTTGAAGTTAAAGCTCCAGGTATAATTCCACGTAAATCAGTAAGTGAACCAATGCAAACCGGTCTAAAATCAATTGATAGTTTGGTACCAATTGGAAGAGGACAAAGAGAGCTAATTATCGGGGATAGACAAACTGGTAAAACAGCTGTCGCTATCGATGCAATTATAAATCAGAAGAAAATTAATGAGTCTGGAGATGAAAAGAAAAAATTATATTGTATTTACGTAGCAGTTGGTCAAAAGAGATCTACAGTAAGGCAAATAGAAAAAACATTAGAGGAAGCTGGAGCAATGGAATATACAACAATAGTCGCTGCAACAGCTTCAGACGCTGCACCATTACAATTTTTAGCACCTTACACTGGATGTGCAATGGGTGAATACTTTAGAGATAATGGTATGCATGCTCTTATAATTTATGATGATTTATCAAAACAAGCTGTAGCTTATAGGCAAATGTCTCTTTTGTTGAGAAGACCGCCTGGAAGAGAAGCATATCCAGGTGATGTGTTTTATTTACACAGCAGATTGCTCGAAAGAGCTGCCAAGTTAAGTGATGAACATGGTGGTGGATCTCTGACTGCTTTACCTATTATTGAAACTCAAGGGGGGGATGTTTCAGCTTTTATACCAACAAATGTAATCTCTATTACCGATGGTCAAATATTTTTAGAAACAGAGCTCTTTAATCAAGGTATTAGACCTGCGATAAATGTTGGATTATCAGTTTCAAGAGTAGGATCTTCTGCACAAACTAAAGCGATGAAAAAAGTTTCTGGTTCAATGAAATTAGAACTTGCACAATACAGAGAGATGGCAGCATTTGCACAATTTGGTTCAGACCTTGATGCATCAACCCAAAAATTACTTAATAGAGGTTCAAAATTAACGGAGCTTCTAAAACAAAATCAGTATTCACCAATGACTGTGGCAGAACAAGTAATTTCTATTTTCTGTGGTGTAAAAGGGCATCTTGATGATATTGAACAAAAAGATATCTCAAGTTTCGAAAATAAAATAATTGAAAAATGTAAAGCTGAAAAACCTGAAATCATCGAAGCTGTTACTATATCTGGAAAACTTGATGATGAGCACGAGAAAATTTTAAACGAAATAATTCTCCAACTTAAAAAAGATTTTAGCGCTTAAAATTATGGCAAGTTTAGATGATCTAAAAAAGAGAATTTCGAGTGTTAAATCAACACAGAAAATAACAAAAGCTATGAAGATGGTAGCAGCTGCGAAACTAAGAAGAGCGCAAGAAAGTGCTGAAAAAGGAAGACCTTATTCAGATAAAATGAATAATATTATTTTAAACTTATCAGGTGGAATATCAGATATTGAAAATGCTCCAAAATTACTTTCTGGAACAGGAGAGGATAAAATTCATTTATGTGTTGTTATGACATCAGATAGAGGTCTTTGTGGTGGATTTAACACTAACATAATTAAAAAAGCAAAATTATATTTTCAAAAAATATTAGATGAAGGAAAAACATTAAAAATCATTACAGTTGGAACAAAAGGTTATGATCAGTTAAAACGTGTTTATGGTGATAATATCATAGAGAGAATTTCTTTCAAAGAGTCAAAAAATGTAAATTATTTTGATGCGGATAAAGTAGGCAAGACAGTAATCGAAAAATTTGAAAATAAAGAATTTGATGTATGTGTAATATTTTACAACCAATTTAAAAATGTAATAACCCAAATCCCACAGGAGCAACAAATTATTCCTTTAAAAACAACTGATGAGGAAACAAATTCACCTGATGATAATTATGAATTTGAGCCAGAAGAGGATGAAATATTAAGTAATTTATTGCCTAAAAATATTTCAACTCAGATTTTTAAAGCAATGTTAGAGAATTCAGCTAGCGAACAAGGTTCGAGGATGAGTGCAATGGATAACGCAACCAGAAACGCAGGTGAAATGGTTGACAAACTTACTATTGAGTATAATAGAAGTCGTCAGGCAGCAATTACTAAAGAGTTAATAGAAATAATTTCAGGAGCAGAAAGTTTATAATTATGAGAAAAGGGAAAATAACACAGATTATTGGCGCGGTAGTTGATGTAAAATTTGAAGGAGAACTACCAGAAATTTTAACAGCACTAGAGTGTGATAATGGCGGAAATAGACTAGTTTTAGAGGTTGCTCAACACTTAGGAGAGTCTAGTGTGAGAACGATCGCAATGGATGCAACTGAGGGACTTAAAAGAGGAGATGAAGTAACAGATACTGCAGCACCGATTAAAGTTCCTGTAGGACCAGAAACATTAGGGAGAATTATAAATGTGATTGGTGAACCAATTGATGAAAAGGGTGATGTAAAAAGTTCAGACAATTGGCCAATACACAGATCAGCTCCAGAATTTAATGATCAATCTACAGAAACTGAAATACTTGTAACAGGTATTAAAGTCATTGATCTTTTAGCTCCCTATGCAAAAGGAGGAAAGATTGGTTTATTTGGTGGTGCTGGTGTTGGAAAAACAGTTTTGATCATGGAATTAATTAACAATGTTGCCAAAGCTCATGGTGGATTTTCAGTTTTTGCAGGCGTAGGAGAAAGAACTAGAGAAGGTAATGATTTGTATCACGAAATGATAGACTCTGGTGTTATTAAGCCAGATGGAGAAGGGTCTAAAGCAGCGTTAGTATACGGACAAATGAATGAGCCTCCAGGAGCTAGAGCAAGAGTAGCATTAACTGGTCTGACTGTTGCAGAATATTTTAGAGATCAAGAGGGACAAGATGTTTTATTCTTTGTTGATAATATATTTAGATTTACACAAGCTGGATCTGAAGTATCTGCTCTACTAGGTAGAATACCTTCAGCAGTGGGATACCAACCAACTTTAGCAACAGACATGGGTAACCTGCAGGAAAGAATTACGACTACAAATAAAGGTTCAATTACATCTGTACAAGCCATATATGTTCCTGCTGATGATTTAACTGACCCAGCTCCAGCTACCTCATTCGCCCATTTAGATGCAACAACGGTACTTTCGAGACAAATTGCAGAGATTGGTATCTATCCAGCGGTAGACCCTTTAGACTCAACTTCTAGAATATTAGATCCTAGAATAGTTGGAGATGAACATTATAGAGTAGCAAGAGAAGTGCAGAAAGTTTTACAAACTTACAAATCTTTACAGGATATTATTGCGATTTTAGGTATGGATGAATTATCTGAAGAAGACAAATTAATTGTTGCTAGAGCTAGAAAAATTCAAAGATTTTTGTCTCAACCTTTCTTTGTAGCTGAAGTATTTACTGGATCACCTGGAAAACTTGTAGACCTTGAGTCAACTATAAAAGGATTTGATGCTATTTGTAAAGGTGAGTATGACCATTTACCTGAAGCTGCATTTTATATGGTTGGAACTATTGAGGAAGCCATTCAAAAAGCAGAGGATTTAGCTAAAGAAGCGGCTGCATAATGAGCGAAGAATATTCATTAGAAATAGTAAACCCTGAGAAGTCTTTTTTACTAAAAGATGATGTCACAGAAGTAGTAGTGCCAGCATATGAAGGGGAGATTGGAATTTTAAAGGACCATATTTCTATCATATCATTTTTAAAACCAGGGATTATCAAAGTCTTTTCAAAATCTGGAGAGGATAGCTACTATGTTAATGATGGTATAATTGAATTTAAAAATAATAATCTCTCTATATTAACGAGTCTTATTTTAAATTTAAAAGATATTGATAAAGTAAAAATATCTGAAATTCAGAAATCAGCTGAAGAGGAACTTGGTAACTCTGAAATTAGTGATCAAGAAAGATATTTATTAGATCAGAAAATTGAAGTACTAAAATCAATTAATTAATATTTTTTTTACTTCCTGCCGAATTTTTTCATATACATGAAGTTTAAATGTTACAACTAATTTAGTTATTTCATCTATATCAACCCACTTCCATTCAAGAAACTCTGGGTTTTTAGTTTTAATATTTATTTCATTTTCGTCACCATCGAATCTCATTATATACCATTGCTGTACTTGTCCTTTGTATTTACCCTTCCAGATTATCCCCAAGAGTTCATCTGGTAAATGGTATGTCAATAAACTATCTATCTTTTTTATTAAAGTTACTGACTTAATACTAGTTTCTTCATTTAATTCCCTAATGGCAGCCTCATAAAGATCTTCTCCCTTATCAACTCCTCCCTGTGGCATTTGCCAAAAGTTTTTTTTATTATCTATTCTTTTTGCCACAAAAACTTTATTTTCTTTATTTAAAACAACTATCCCAACGCCACTTCTGAGCGGCAAATTTTTGTACTTATCAATCATTCTAACCGTTAAGAAGTTTAAGAGCGTATTGAAGTTGATTGTCTGTATCCGTATTAAATCTAAAACCATCGGATCCCTCTACAACCTCAATGTCAGGTGACACACCTACATCAGATATAGATTTTCCTGAGGGTAAATAATATTTAGAAACTGTTAGTCTAATTGCACCTTTGTTTTTTAAAGGAATAATAGATTGAACAGATCCTTTGCCATAACTATTTTCTCCAATTATTATTGCCCTTTTGTGATCTTTAAGAGCTCCTGCTACTATTTCAGATGCTGAGGCTGAACCATAATTTATTAGAACTACAATGGTATCTCCATTTATCAAATCACCTGTTCTAGCAAAAAACTTTCTACTTTCATATTTTCTCTTACTTTTAGTTGATACAATTTCTCCACTATCAATAAAAAAATCTGTGATTTTGATTGCTTGAGAAAGTAATCCACCGGGATTATTTCTTAAATCTAAAATATAATTTTTAATTTTACCTTTTTTTTTAAATTCTTTAATTTTATCTTTAATTTGATCACCACTATTTTCATTAAATGATGTAAGTCTAAGATATCCAGTTTGATTATCTAAAATTTCAGATTTAACTGATGCTACTTTAATTTTTTCTCTTGTTATGTTAAAAATTAATGCTTTTCTTTCTCCTCTTCTACGAATAGTTATTTCTATATCTGTTCCTACAGGTCCTCTCATTATATCAACTGCTTCACTTAAAGATTTACCTTGCACTTGAATGTCATTAATTTTTACTATGTAATCTCCAGCTTTTACTCCAGCCTCAGCAGCTGGCGAGTCATCCATTGGTGTTATAACTTTAATTACTCCAGCCTCCATACTTACTTCAATTCCTAATCCACCAAATTCACCACTAGTCTCTGTTTGCATGCTTTCATATAATTCTGGGGTCATATATGCAGAGTATGGATCTAGTGACTGCAGCACACCATTAATCGCTGCATCCATTGCTTCACTTTGATTTACTTCATCAACAAATTCTTTATTAATTTTATCTAGAACCTCTGAGAAAATATCTATCTTTTTATATATATCCTCCTCAGAAGAGTTAACTAAATTAGTTTGAAAAAAAAAAATTAGTAAAAAAAA
>CACKIN010000013.1 GCA_902600205.1 uncultured Pelagibacteraceae bacterium
TTAAAAATATTTTCACCAGAGGAAATAAATATTTTTGTTTTTGATAAAATATTTCTAAGTTTTTTTTTATTTAAATAACCGAGATTTTTTACTCCATGCTCATTAAACCTGTCACCAACCACTAACAATTTAAATTTATGATTAATTAATTTTCTTATAAAATCAATTGGATAAAGCTTTTGTTTATTTTTATGCTTTCTATAATAAATAATAAAATCGTTAGTCTTCTTTTTTAAGCTTTCTTTTTTTGTTAAACCTTCCAGAAAAAAATTAAAATCTGAATTTTTTTTTAAATCTATATTTATGTACTTTTTAAGCAAACTTGTTGAAAATACTGTTCTAAATTTTCTTATATTTATCACACAAATACTTAACTTATATAAAACTGGAAAAAAATATTCTCTTAAAAAATAATTAATAGAACATTCTTTTTTATAATTTGACCCACCTGTTATAGGACCTAATAGTGATGAAGGCGGAATTAATATAAAGATTGGTAAATTCCACAATGGAAGATAATTTAAATAACAAACTTTTTTTCCTAACAAATAAAATTTCCAACAATAAAAAATACCAATAATTGGTCTTATATACCTATTTTTTAATATTGAGTTTTTTATTATAATTTTACTTTTGGGTTTTATAATTTTTAAGTCATAAAAAGGTTTAAGTTTTTTTTTAATAAATAAATTTCCAAGATTACCTTCACCAGTGTAATGAGATATATCACAAGCCCAAATATATAATTTTTCTTTATTCAATTGAGTAAATATTAATTTTTTTTAATTTTTTCTTAAAATATTTTCCACTTATAAAGAAAATCATAGACTCGAACATTCTTAAAATCCTTCTAAAAGGATCCGTTCTTAATCTCCATAAAAATTCAAAATTTTCTATTAGCTTTGGAACTCTTTTTTCTTCTCCAGAAGCAATTGATATAGAGGCTCCAATGCATATAACTTTATAATGTTTGTTTATTTTTGCAATTTCAAAAGCTATTTGTTCTTGTTTAGGAGTAGGTAAAGTTAAAAAAACTAATGTATTTTCATCTAGTTCACTTTTTATATAGCTTTTAATCTTTTTAATATTCCCATATGGCAGTTGTTTGTGAATTATAGGTAATTTAAATTTTTCTGTTAAATAGCTTTCATTAAATCTTGAAAGATTTCCATAAATATAAATTTTTTTGATAAATTTTGGTAAAATCATTTGGTCGATTATATCTCTTCCTGGAACTTTACTAATATTATCGAAAACTGTTTTTGCAAAAATCCCATCTGGCCAATGATACAAATCCTGATGTTGTGTTATAACTTCTTTAAAATAATATCCCAAAAAAGCCAGATTCAAACCTGAGAGAATAAAATTTTTTTCATATGGTATATTTTTTGGACCCTTTACAATTTTAAAAGCATTCTGAAGATATTCTTTTCCAAATTTGAGATCAAAAAGTTTAAAATTATTGTTTAAATCTTTCTTAGAAAACCAAATATATTGTAATAGTTTCGGTGGTAATCTTAAAAGTATTAAGAGTAAATTTGTCGAAATATTATTTATTTTAAATGATTGAAGTATTTCTTTTGTTGATATTATATAACTTTTTAAATTTCTACCTGAGATACCCCCCATTCTCATCCTAACAATGGTTTTATTTAACTTATAAAATTTTAAATTTTTCTTAAAAATGTATCTTAGAAATATTTCAAAATCTGAAGCAATTTTAAAATCAGAGCGATATAGACCATGTTCCTCATAAATTTTTTTTCTAATAAATGAAGATGGGTGAGGAGGCATTAGACCTATTTTCATTTGCCACTTATTGAAATTTTTAGAGCTATAATATCTATAGATCTCATAATAACTTGAATTTTTAAAGTAAACTACATCACCCAGATAAATTGAGTAGTTTGGGTTTTTTTTGATTTTATCCATCGTTTCTGAAAGAGTATTTACATTCTGATAAATATCATCAGAATTTAAAATTGTAATTATATCACCAGTAGCGGCTTTTATTCCTTTATTCATTGAGTCATAAATGCCACTATTATTTACCGAAATAAATTTTTTTTCCTTGTGATTATAATCTTTAATTATTTTTATTGTTCTATCGGTGGAACCACCATCAACAATAATATGCTCGATATTTTGATAAGTTTGGGATAATACTGAATTCAATGTCGAAATTATTGTATTTTCGGAGTTCAGACAAACAGTTATGATAGAAATTTTCATTTTCTTATTTTTAAAAATCTATAGTACTATTATACAGAAAATCTATTAACTTAATCATGAAAAAAAAAATAGCTTTTATAACAGGAATTACCGGCCAAGATGGCTCTTATCTCGCAGAATTATTATTGGAAAAGAATTATATTGTTCATGGAATGAAAAGAAAATCATCCTCATTTAATACGCAAAGGATAGATCATATTTACGAAAATAAAAAATATAAGAAAAAATTTTTTCTCCATTATGGAGATATGTCAGATTCTTTGAGAGTATTAAATTTGATTAATTCAATAAGACCTCATGAAATATATAATCTTGCTGCCCAAAGTCATGTGGCTACAAGTTTTGAAATACCAGAATACACTTCAGATGTTAATGCTCTTGGAGCTTTAAGAATTTTAGAGGCAATAAGAAGATTAAACTTAATAAAAAAAACAAGATTTTATCAAGCGTCGTCATCAGAATTGTTTGGTAAAATACAAGAGAAATCGCAATCAGAAAACACACCTTTTTATCCTTTAAGTCCTTATGCTATCTCAAAATTATATGCCTTTTGGATAACTAAAAATTATAGAGAGTCATTTAAAATTTATGCTTGTAATGGAATATTGTTTAATCATGAATCGCCTCGTAGAGGTGAAACTTTCGTAACAAGAAAAATTACCTTAGGTTTAAATAGAATTGCATTAGGTTTAGAAAGATGTTTGTATTTAGGAAATCTTTATTCATTAAGAGACTGGGGTCATGCAAGAGATTATGCAATAATGCAATGGAAAATTCTTCAGCAAAAAAAACCAGAGGATTATGTAGTAGCAACTGGAAAACAATACAGTGTTAAGTTCTTTGTAGAGAGATGCTGTAAGTATTTGGGTATAAAAATTAAGTGGGTTGGTAAAGGTCTAAACGAAAAAGGAGTTGTAGCCCATGTTGATAAAAATAGCAAAATTAAGTTAAAAAAGAATGCAGTTATCATAAGAGTTAATAAACAATATTTTAGGCCACTAGATGTGAAAAATTTGATCGGTAATTCTAAAAAAGCACAAAAAAAATTAGGATGGAATCCGGATAGAAAAATTGAAAACTTGATAAAAGAAATGATGGTATCCGACAGAAAAGAAATACTTAATTCTATCAAAAAATATTAGTGAAAAAAAAATTATACATTGCTGGCCAAGAAGGAATGGTTGGAAGCGCTATATATAGAGTTCTAAAAAAAAATTATAAGATAATACAATGTCCAAGAAATAAATTAAATTTAGTTAACCAAGACGAAGTGGAAAAATGGTTTAAAAAAAATAAGCCAAATATTGTAATAAATGCTGCTGGTAGAGTAGGTGGAATATTAGATAACTCTACATACTTAGATGAATATATCTATATTAATTCAATGATCGGAATGAATTTAATATCTGCTGCCCATAAATACAACGTAAAAAAATTCATAAATCTTGGATCAGCATGTATATATCCAAGAAATGTAAAACAGCCTATTAAAGAGGAATATTTATTATCATCAAAATTAGAAAAAACAAATGAAGGATACGCTTTAGCTAAAATTTCTACCTTAAAATACTGCGAATATATTAATTTGAAGTATAAAAAAGATTTTATAACTCTTCAGCCAACCAATTTGTATGGAGAAGGGGATAATTTTAACTTAAAATCTAGTCACGTCATACCTGCACTAATTAAAAAATTTCATATCTCAAAATTAAATACTGAGCCTTTTGTTGAAGTGTGGGGATCTGGCAATGTAAAAAGAGAGTTTTTAAATGTAGACGATTTAGCGTCTGCAGTGAAATTTGTAATAAATAAAAAATTAAAAAAATCTTATGTAAATGTTGGAAGTAGAGACTATTTAAAAATAAGAGATTTAGCTAAAATGATAAAGTTAATTACTGGATACAAAGGCAAAGTATTTTATAATAAAAAATACCCTGACGGAGTTAAAAAAAGAAAACTCGACACAACAGTTCTAGATACTTTAGGATGGAAAGCAAAAATAAAAATTAAACAAGGTTTAAAAAAATATTATAACTATTTCTTAAGTTCTAATTTGTAGATATTTATTAAAATGGAACGTCCCTTTTTTTCTATTGTCACTCCTGTATCAAATGGAGAAAAATATTTAGAAAAAACAATTACAAGTATTTTAAATCAATCAATTAATGATTATGAGTACATTATTGTGGACAACAAATCTAATGACAACTCTAGAAAAATTATTGAGAAATATATCTCATCAGGTATCACTCAATTTATATCTGAAAAGGATAATGGAATGTATGATGCCTTAAATAAGGGCTTTTCAAGAAGTTCCGGTAAATTTTTTTTTTGGTTAAACTCTGACGATTATTTAAAAAATAATTATGTTTTAGAGAACATTAAAAAATTCCTAATAAAAAATCAAAATATTAATTGGATTAATTGTAAGACTAGCTTTAAATATGAAAAATTTAAAATTTCGGTATCGTTTTTTCCATATATATATCCAAGAAAAATAATTAAAAAAGGATTAGCACACAACTGTGGTTGGGGTTTTATACAGCAAGAGAGCACAATGTTTACAAGTGATTTATTTAATAAAGTTGGTGGATTTGATGAGAAATATAAAATGGCAGGAGATTTTTATTTATGGAAAAAATTTGCAGAAAGTTCAAAGCTTCATCCCTTAAACTTATCATTAGGTGTTCAAAGAAAATGGGAGGGGCAAATGCAAAAGAATTTAAAATTTTATTATGAGGAGTTGAATAAAAGAAAATGTGTAATTCCAATATTGAAAAGTTTTAGGTTATTATTTTCATTGATTTATTTCTTATTCTCAAAAATAAAAAAGATTTTATGAAAATTTTGATAGTAGAACCAGAAACAAAAGGTCATTTCATCTCATTATATGTAAATACGGTTTTAAAATCTTTAAACGGTAAAGCAGAAATTTTTTTACTAACATCAAAAAAAATTTTGAAACTTGAAGTGTTTAAAATATTAAAAAAAGACAATAAGAATATAAAAATATTATTTTGTGATGACTTAGTTTACTCAAAAAATAAGTTCTTTTTGAACTTATTAGTTAATCAACTCCAAAATTTTAAAAACTTAAATTCTGTTATTAAAAGATTCAATCAAGAAAATAATTTTGATAAAATATTTTTTACTAACCTTGACCACATTGATAAAGTTTTATGTTTTTTTAGTAATCCTTTTGACTCTCTTAAATTTTCAGGAATTTTAGTAAATCCTAGAGTACATCAATATCAAAATAATAAGATGAATTTAAAATATTTTATTTATAAATATTTGTTAAAAAAATTGATTTCCAATAAATATACAGAAAATGTTTTTAGCAATGACATATTATTTTATAATTTTTCTAAAAAAAATAATTTTGAAAGAAAAATTCATTATTTTAATGAACCAGTTATTACACTTAAAAAATATTCAAAAATTAAAAATTCTATTGATAAAAATTGTTTTAATATTCTAGTTTATGGAGCAATCAGAAATTCTAAGTCTTTGGAAGAATTAATATTATTAACAAATAAAATTAAAAATACTTTAAAACTAAATATTATAGTAGCAGGTATTCATAATGCAGAAGCAAAAAAAATTTTAAACAAAAAAAATCTTTTACAAAATAATGTTAAATCAAATTTTAAAATATTTGACAGATTTATTCATCCCAAGGAGGAGTCTTACTTATTTTCTAATACCGATGCAGTCTGGTGCGTATATAAAAATACACCTCTTGGATCAAGTGGTGTATTTCACACCTCGAATATTTACAAAAAACCAGTTATTACAAATAATCTTGGCTTAATAGGATGGTATAATAAAAAATTTAAATTAGGTCCTATTCTTCACTTCAATAATTCAAAAAATTTAATTAAGTCATGTAAAAAAATTATTGAAATGATTAAAAACAAAAGAAAATATGAATTTTATAAAAAAAACCAATCAAGATTATTTAGTTTTAAAACTAAACAAAAAAATCTAAAAGATTTGATTAGACAATCTTTTATAAAAAAAAGTAAATAAAATTTTCAATTTCACCATTTTAATTGTATACATGTCTAATGCAGGCAGTAATCTTAGCAGGAGGTAGGGGAACAAGAATATCTGAAGAGAGTTTACTAAGACCCAAGCCTTTAATTGAGATTGGTGGTAAGCCAATAATTTGGCATATCATGAAACATTATTCATCCCACGGTATAAATGATTTCATAATATGCTGTGGCTATAAAGGAGAACTTCTAAAAGAATATTTTTCTAATTTTGGAATTTATTCATCAGATATAACAATCGACCTAAAAAAAAATAAATTAACTTATCACAAAAGTAAATTTGAAAAATGGAAAATTACTTTAATTGACACTGGAGTAGAAACACAAACTGGTGGAAGAATAAAAAAAGTAAAAAAACATCTAAAAGATACATTTTGTCTGACTTACGGAGATGGTCTCTCGAATGTAAATATAAAAGAAAGTATTAAATTTCATAAAAAAAATAATAAATTAGCAACTATCACAGTAGTACAGCCAGCTGGAAGATTTGGTTCAATTGACTTAAAAAAAAATAAGGTGACTAAATTTGTTGAGAAACCAAAAGGAGATGGAGGGTGGATAAACGGAGGGTTTTTTGTTCTAAATAAAAAAATTCTAAATTATATTCATGATGATGAGACAGTATGGGAGAAAGAGCCTCTTACCAATCTATCTAAAAAAGGAGAATTGATGGGTTTTAAACATAATGGATTTTGGCATCCAATGGACACTATAAGAGATAAAGAACATTTGGAAAATTTATGGCGAATGCCAAATTGTCCTTGGAAATCTTAGAATGATCGATGATTATAATTTTTGGAAAAATAAAAAAGTTTTGATCACCGGCCATACAGGGTTTAAGGGATCATGGTTGTCATTATTGTTATTTAATTTTGGTGCAAAACTGTATGGTTATTCTTTAAAACCAGAAAAAGGCCATTTTTTTCTTAAAGCAAATCTCAAAAAAATATTTACTAAATCTATTTACTCAAATATTTTAAATTATTCCAAATTAAGTAAAAGTATAAAAAAAATCAGACCTGAAATAATCTTTCACCTTGCAGCACAACCTTTAGTAATAAATTCTTACAAGAATCCCAGAGAGACATTTGATGTTAATCTCATGGGAACTTTAAATTTATTAGAGTCTATTAAAAAAATAAAAACCATAAAGACAATTATAATAATTACTACAGATAAAGTTTATAAAATAAAAAAAAATAATCCATTTTATTCAGAAAAAAATTCAATTGGTGCATCAGATCCTTATGGTACCTCTAAATCTTGTGTCGAATTACTTTCAGAAAGTTATAAATATTCATATTTTAATAATAAAAAACCAAGTATTTCAACAGCTAGAGCAGGAAATGTAATTGGGGGTGGAGATTATTCAAAAAATAGAATTATTCCAGATTATTTAAATGCACTAAACTTAAACAAAATATTGACTTTAAGAAATCCAAAATTTATAAGACCATGGCAATATGTTTTGGAGCCTGTTTACGGTTACACTTTATTGGCCAAAAAAAAATTTTATAGAAATAAAAATGAAAAATTTGATTCTTGGAATTTTGCACCGAATTATAAGGACTCTGTTAGTGTAAAAAAATTGATAAATCTTTTTCAAAAATCAAAATTTAATAAAACTAGAGTTCGTATTTTGAGTGAGAAAAATAGACAGTCAGAAAAAGAGACACCTATCTTAAAATTGAATGCATCAAAATCCAAAAAAATTCTTAATTGGAGACCTAAATTTACACTTTCAGAAACAGTAGATAAAATTTTAATCTGGAATGAAATGATAAAATCTGAAAAAGATTTTAAGGTTAGTTTAAAATTTATAAATGATTACATCAACAAATCGTAAAAAATAAAATTAGTATAAAATTATAATGTTAATTAGCTATATTATTCCAGTTTATAACGAAAAAAAAACTGTTAGAAAAGCCATTCAAGATATAGTTGATCTTAAAATCGAAAAAGAAATAATAATAATTGATAATAATTCGAATGATGGATCGAAAGATATAATAAATGAATTTAAATATATTGAAAATTTAAAAATAGTTTTTAAGGAAAAAAATTATGGGTTTGGCCATTCGATAAAAAAAGCTTTTGAAATTTCTAAAGGTAAATATTTGTTCATTCAATATGCTGATTTGGAATATGACTATAAAGCAAGTATAAAAATGCTTCAGATAGCTCAAGATGAAAATATTGATGTTATATTTGCATCACGATTAATTAAATTAAATAACAGAGAAAAAATAAAGGCAATTTTAAAGAAACCTAGCTATTTAGCAACTATAGTTTGTACATTTTTAATTAACTTTTTTATAATTTAAAATTAACAGACATTATTGGAACTAAACTTTATAATAGAAATAAATTACTTAGTTTAATTCCAAACACCAATGGACAAGGTTTTGATTTTGAATTGGTTAGCATTATTTGTAAAAAGAAATTGAAAATAAAAGAAATGCATATTGACTATTCCCCAAGGATAAATTCAAAAGAAAAAAAAATAAAATTTTATCATATGTTTAATGCACTATATGCAATTTTTAAGGTAAAATTTTTTTAATCTACTGATTTAATAACAACAAAATTTGTTTTGACATATACTTTGAATAAATATTGTGACCATATTCATTTAAATGTATCCTATCAAAATAAAAATCTTCTTTTTTTTCAGCTTTTATATTGGTTAAATCATAAAAATTTTTAAATTTAGTTAAATAGTTTTTAAAATTTTTACTTTTTTTAACATTATTTATTTCATCAAGAGATGGAGAATAAAAAATCATATATTTTACACTTTTAGCATCCAACACTTGGCCTAATTCATTTATTAAATCCTTATAATACATGAAATCAATCAACGAATAGCTTTCTTCAGTTCCTAATTCATACTTAACTTTATTTCTATACCTGTCTAAGTAGATAAACATAACCTCCGTAAGTGCTGGAAAAAAATTATCAATTTTTTTTGACCAAAAGGGTTGACTTAATAAATTATGAAATGTTCTTGGAAAATTATTTCCAATTAATGTAATTATAACCAAGTCTGTATTTTCTAAGTTTGTATATTTAATCCTTTTGATAATAGAATTTAAACTGTAACCATTTGTTCCAAAATTTCCACATTCAAATATTGTGCTTTCTTTATTTAACTTTTCACAGACTCTTTCTGTAAATAAATCTTCATTATTAACTAATGAGCCACCATAAGTTACACTATCTCCAAAAAATATAATTCTATATTTATCAGTTTTGTCTGAGGAAAAACTTTGTGATCGCATACCAAGATTATTTATAAATATATTTTTACCTCTTCTTATTACTTTTTGGTTTGGTTTAATAAAATATCCATATTGTTTTGAACTAGAATATAGAATTGGTTTACCTAGACCGTACTTGTTAAATAATATAATATCTAATATTTTTAATGTAATAAAAGAAATAATTAAAAGAAAAATAAAGAATACAATTTTTTTTTGTTTTAACATTTCTAATTTTAGAATATTTATAATTACTATTATTATATTTTAAAAATTATATGTCATTTATAAGTGTAGTTACACCCACATTCAATGAAGAAGAAAATATTGAAGAACTATGTTTGGAAGTGGAAAATATCTTTAATAAATTAGGTATTAAATATGAGCATATAATAATCGATAACAACTCAGTAGATAAAACTGTCAAAATTGTTAAAGAAATAATAAAAAAAAATCAATCAGTAAAATTGATTGTTAACAACAAAAATTATGGCCAATTGGCCTCACCAGTTCATGCAATAAAACAAACTTCGGGTGAAGCAGTAATTTTAATAAATGCAGATTTTCAAGATCCACCAGAATCAATTCCTGGTTTGATCCGCTCTTGGAAAGAAGGAAACAAAATTACACTGTTACAAAAAGAATACTCTGAAGAAGAAAATATAATCCACTATACTAAAAAATTTTACTATTGGTTTTTAAGTAAAATTTCAAAAGTAAAACTTACACAAAATACTACAGGATCAGGAATAATGGATAAATCAATAGTTGATATTATAAAAAAAATAAATGATCCAATTCCTTATCTAAGAGGTTTGCTAGCTGAATTAGGCCCAGATATAAATTTACTGAAATTTAATCAACCCCAGAGAAAAAAAGGGAAGTCTAGTAATAATCTTTTTTCACTTGCAGACGTTGCAATTCTTGGAATAATAAAACAATCAAAAATGCCATTAAGGTTTATGACTATAAGCGGGCTTTTAATTAGTATTATCTCATTTGCTTGCGCATTAATTTATCTCTTACTGAAACTATTTCTTTGGACTGAATTTGAAATAGGAAAGGCACCACTGTTAATAGGCTTGTTTGCAGTAAGTGGATTTCAAATTTTATTTCTTGGTCTTTTAGGAGAATATATAAACATAATTCTTTTACATGTAAGAAATCTTCCTTTAGTAGTTGAAAAAGAAAGATTTAATTTTTAAATTGAAAAATTTTTTTAATATAAATTACCTATTAAGTATTATAGTTTTCGCTTCGTTTATTTTTGGTCTAATTGCAAATGAAAATTCATCAGGTGGTGCTGAACAAGATGTTATAGCTATACTTAATAACGTCGAATTGTTTAATAATTATACTTTAAGCAAAATACCATGGGATAAATATAATTCTACGTCATTACCTTTGTTTTATATTTCTCTAAAACTTTTATTTAACGAAGTTAGCTTTTCAGATATGATTTTAACTAACTTTTTAATCTCAATTTCTATATTCATAATCTTTTTTTACAGCATTAAAATGAAGTTTGCAGAAGTTAAGATTGAAAATTCTTATCTATTTCTCTTATCAACTATTATTTTTCTTAGTCCTTACCTAAGAAGCTCAACTTTCTGGGGTTTAGAGGAAATAATTGGAATATTCTTTTTTACATTAAGTCTATTTTTTTACGAAAAATATAAAAAAAACAAAAAAATTCTATTTATGATAGTTTGTTTACTTTCAGCCTCTCTGACACTCTTTTCACGTCAAAGTTATATTTTTTTAGTTTTTTTTTTACTTTTTGAATTAATTAATTTTAAAAAAATTTTTGAAAAAAAAAATATTTATATAGTATTTTTTTTGTGTTTATTTAATTTACCGATACTATATTTTTTTTTTATTTGGAATGGTTTGCTACCACCACAGGCACAAGAAACACGAAGCCTAAGTATCTACTTGGTTCAAATACCAATTATTATATCAATTTTATTTATATATTTTATACCAACCATCTTAATAAACTTTGAAAGCAGAAATAGCCTAATAAAGTTTTTTGAAAAGAGTTATATTTATATATTTTTAATTTCTATTTTGTTTTTTCTTGTTATTTACTTTTCAGATCTTAGATTTATAGGTGGAGGAGCTTTTTTAAAGATAATGTATTTAATTAAGCTGAATAAATTTTTTTTAAGTTTATTAACTTCCTTATTTTCTGCAGTATTTTTAATTTATCTTATTTTTTACTTTGAAACTAGAATAATAATATTCTTTTTAATAATTGTTTCAATTTTTTGTAGTATTGATTTAATTTTTCAGGAGTATTTTGATCCTATTTCATTCATAGCCATTAATATTTTATTTCTTTCTAAATCTATAAAACTTACTAAATTTTATTTATATACTTATTTTTCACTTGTTTATTATTCAGTATTCTTGATAGGTTCTTTATTTTATTACAACTTATGAAAAGTGCTATAGTAACTTTCTTCGATAGTTATCCACCTAAAACAGGTTCTGGTAGAGTATGTTATGATTTCTTTCAATCATGGCCAGTAAAAAATAAAAAACTTTTTCAATTATCAGATATAAAAAATAATAAAAAAAATATTGAAACAATAATAATTAAAAAAAATAAACCAATTTTTAAAATATTGAAAATTATTAATATTATCTCATCTATAAGAAGATATTTTCATGATGAAAAAAAAAAAATTCTTATTTTGGAGGGTCCAAGCTGGATATTTTACTCTTACATATTGATTATATTTTTTAAATTTTTTCAAAAAGATACATTTATTGTATATAGGTCTCATAGTGTTGAGTACGAAATAAGAAAAGCAAATTCTAATATACTTATATCACAACTCACAAAAATATTTGAAAATTATGTTGTTAATTATTCTAACGTAAGCACATCTGTCTCATTAAAAGAAAAATTTAAGTTTGAGAAATTATATAGAAAACAAACTTATTTATTTCCCAATTCATTAAATATAAAAAAACTTAAAAATTTAAAAGAGTTAAAAGTTAAGAGAACTCTGCCAAAAAAATTTATAATGTTTAATGGATCATACAATTATAAACCCAACAAAGTTGCAATTGATTACATAATTAAAAATTTAATTCCAGAGTTAATTAAACAAAATATTTTCTTAGTTTTAACTGGAAATCATAAAACTAATTTTCATAGTAAATACGTTATTAATTTAAGTTTTGTAACTACAGGTGAATTAAAATATCTTCATAGAAAATCTATATGTGTTTTAGTCCCTATCTTCGAAGGTTATGGAACTAGAATTAAAATCCTAGAGGCAATGATTTGGAATAATAGAATTATATCAACAAAAAAAGGCATAGAAGGTATAAAATTTAAAAAAACTGGAAATATAATAATTTCAAATAATAAAAAAAAAATTCTTAAGGCTATAAAAGCATTCGAAGTAAAAAAGAAAAATTCTAAGATCTTTGAGCAAGACCTAAAAAGTATATCTATGGAAAAAAATTGTAGAAAATTTTATAATTTTATAAATAAAAAGTTAATATTCTCGTGATTGTCAAGTTAGTAAATATACAAAGAAAAATGCGAGCTACCTTAAGTATTTTTTATAATCAAAATGAAATAAATAATCTAAAAGAAAAAAAATTGTCAGAGGAAGTTAGAATTTTAGGTGAAAAAATATTAAAATCGAAAAACACAAATTATAAAAAAACCCACAAAATATTCAGTAATGAGACTCTTAATATTATTCTAAATAAAAAATTATTAAATTTTCTTCAATATTCTTTTATTCAAAAAATGTTTTTTGTTCACAACAGATTTTTTTTAAACACATATTTAAAAGAATTTAAAAAATCAAAAAATTGGTCATATTGGAAAAAACTTATCCGTGAAAATAAAATTGGAAATCCAGTAAGATATTTTTTAGATCCGTATACAAGTGGTAACAAAATTTTCCAGACCTATCATATTAAGAAATATCAAGAATTCTCAAATCAACGGTTAAAAAATTACCAATTTATTTTTGAATTTGGAGGGGGTTACGGAAATATGGCTTCTACTTTTTTAAAAATTAATTCGAAATTTAAGTATATTATATTTGATACACCAGAAATAAATATACTTCAGTATTATTATTTAAAAAAAAATAATTTAAATGTAGGGATTGGTTATAAAAATAAAAATAAAAAAATAGTTTTGATTAGTTCACTTCAAGAATTAAAAAAAATTATCTATGAAAATCAAAATCTAAAAAGATTATTTATTGCAAACTGGTCACTTTCCGAAGCACCACTTAAATTAAGAAAAAGTATGCAATTTTTATTTAATAAATTTGATAATCAGCTAATTTCATTTCAAAACAAATTTGAAGATATAGACAACATAAAATATTTTAAAAATTTCAATAGAATTAATTTAAAACATGATAGAATTTCTCAAATAATTGAAGTTCCGAAAATCAAAAATAATTATTATTTATTTTGTAAGAAAAAAAATAAGATTATTTGAAAAAAAAATTGTTAATGTATCTGTCAGTATTTAATACCTTCAATTTTTGGTTATGTTTGAAAAATTTTTTCATATTATCTATATATATTTCTTTCAAATCGTTATTTTTAGTTAAATAATAAATTTTGTAATTAAATTTTTTTAGAAAATTAAAAACTTTTATAAAGTTTTCATTATGTCTTTTTTCTATTTCTATCAATAAAAAAGGCTTGAATTTTTTTATTTGACTTATCAATCCTTTTAAGACGTTTAACTCATATCCTTCCACATCAATTTTTATAAAATCAATTTTTTTATTTTTAAAAATATGATCACCTTTTTTTATATTCACAAAGTTTATATAAAAATCATAGTTTTTGTTTATAAATGATGCCTCAGGATCATTATTTTTTGGAATGTATAATTTTTTTCTGCTTTGCTCATTACTTAGTCCAAAATTATAAACAGTAATATTCCTATTTTTGAATATTTTTTTTTGATTTATACAGTGATACTTTATCGGCTCAAACGAAAAAACTTTATCACTAATTTTTATAAGCATATTTGAGTAATAACCAGTATTCGAACCTATATCTGCAGAATTTTTGAATTTATAATTTTTCTTTAAATACTTTGCTTCTTTTTCTAAACCCAAATTTAAGAAAAATTTTATTTTTAAGATAAATATTCCTATAATTGTTTTCTTTAATTTAAATTTAAAATTTTCATTCATTACTTTTATACTAAATTAGATATTAAAATGATTGAATAATCAAAATGTTTCTATAATTACATTAATATCAAAGCCAATTGTTATTAAATTAGATTGATATAATATAAAAAAATGAAAAATATAGAAAGACTTTCTAAAAAAATTAGAAAAAACATATTAAAAATTTCTTACCAGTCTAAATCAGCTCATATTGCTAGTTCCTTATCAATTGTTGATATAATTGCTACTATTTATTCAAAATTTATCAAAAAAAATGGAAATAACATTTTTATTTTAAGTAAAGGGCACGCATGTTTAGCTCATTATTGTCTACTACATGAACTGGGTTATATTAAAAAAAAAGTTCTGAATTCCTTCGGTAAAAATGGAACAGTTTTAATGTCACATTCTAGCCACTTAGTACCTGGAGTTAATTTATCAACTGGATCTTTAGGACATGGTTTACCAGTGTCAACTGGTATTGCTTTGTCAAAAAAAATAAAAGAGGAAAAAGGCAAGGTATTTGTGCTTTTGAGTGATGGAGAATTAAATGAAGGTTCAAATTGGGAGTCCTTATTATTTTTAACACATCATAATTTGAATAATTTAGTAATAGTTATCGATTATAATAAAATACAAAGTTTGGATTTTGTTAGAAAAACAATAAAATTACAACCTTTGAAAGATAAATTTTTGTCCTTTGGGTGTAAAGTATCAGAAATTAATGGTCATAATGATAAAGAAATACTTAACTGCTTAAAAAAAAAAACAAAAAAACCTTTAGTTATCATTGCAAATACAATTAAGGGAAAAGGAGTAAGTTTTATGGAGAATAAAGTATTGTGGCATTACAAATCACCGAATTTAAAAGAATTAATTTCAGGACTAAAAGAATTAGATAATAATTAATGAGAAATTTGTTTATTGATATCTTAGTAAAGGAAGCAAGATTAAATAAAAAAATAGTCTTAATAGTTGGGGATTTAGGGTTTAATGTTGTTGAGCCTTTTAAAAAGGAATTTCCAAATAGATTTTTTAATGCTGGAGTTTCAGAACAATCAATGATTGGTATTGCGGCTGGTCTATCTATGAATGGTTTTCAAGTTTTTGTATATTCAATTGCTAATTTTCCAACTTTCAGGTGTGCTGAACAAATTAGGAATGATTTAGATTATCACAAACTACCTGTCACCGTAGTATCAGTCGGTTCAGGTTTGGGTTATGGAAATTTGGGATACACTCACCATGGTCTACAAGATTATGCCTTAATGAGATCTTTTCCCAATACAATAATATGTTCACCAGCTGATAACAATGAATTAAAAAGTTCAATGAAATTTCTATTAAAAAATCCACTACCTTCATATCTTAGATTGGATAAATCATTGGATTTAACGATTAATAATAATAAAGGAAAAATTAATCCAGGCGATTGGAATCTTATACAAAAGCAAAAAAACTCAAAAAAACTTTTAATATCAACAGGATCTACTTATAAAGATTGTAAAAATTTTATAAAAAACCAAAAAGGACAGTATAATTGGTATTCCATTCCAATGTGGGGTATGAAAGTTAAAAGTAGTCAATATAAAAAATTATCAAAGTTTAATGAAATAGTCACTTTCGAAAATCATATTCAAGACGGCGGATTTGGATCTTGGATAAATGAGGTTTTAAGTGTAAAGAAAAGTAAAAAAAAAATTTTTGTACAAAATAAATTTATTAACTCTAAAGTAATAGGAAAGGTTGGTTCAGAAATTTATTTGAATAAATTGTATGGACCAAGATAAAAAAATAAATATATTTAGATTTTTATGAAATACTTGATAGCAGGAGCTGGTGGTTTTATTGGAGGACATCTTGTAAAATCATTGATGGATGAAGGACATGAAGTAGTGTGTGCTGATATTAAACCATTGGAATTTTGGTTTCAAACTTTTGAGCAAAACGTAAATTATTCTTTAGATCTGAAAGATTATCAAAATTGTTTAAAGGTAACTAAGAATATTGATTATATATATAATATGGCATGCAATATGGGAGGAATGGGATTTATAGAAAATAATAAAGCAGAATGTATGTTGTCAGTTTTAATAAATACAAATTTATTAAGAGCATGTATTGAAAATAAAATTAAAAAATATTTTTTTTCATCAAGTGCATGTGTTTATAATGCTGACAAACAAATGGAGGTTTTTGTACCAGGTTTGAAAGAAGAGGATGCGTATCCAGCCCAACCAGAGGATGGATATGGTTGGGAAAAACTTTTCAGCGAAAGAATGTGCAGACACTTTTATGAGGATTTTGGTTTGGAAACTCGTATTGTTAGATACCATAATGTTTATGGACCTTTAGGAACTTATGATGGTGGAAGAGAAAAAGCCCCAGCAGCATTGTGTAGAAAAATTTGTTTAGCAAAAATAAATAAACAAAAAGAGATTGATGTTTGGGGTGATGGAGAACAAACCAGAAGCTTTATGTTTATTGATGATTGCATTGAAGGAACAAAAAAATTATTCAATTCAAGCCTAAAAGATGTCTATAACATAGGAAGTGATGAACAAGTCAGTATAAATCAGATGATATCTACAATTGAGGATATTGCTGATTTTAAAGTAAATAAAAACTATCTGTTAGACAAGCCAAAAGGAGTGAGGGGTAGATCTAGTGATAATGTAAAAATAAAAAAAGATTTAAATTGGGCACCTAGTACAAAACTTAAAGACGGATTAAATACAACTTACAAATGGATACATAACCAAATTCTATCCGGTGAAAATTCAAAGAAATATACCCGAAGCTATTAATACAAAATAAAAATGAAAATTTCATATGGAAAAAATGTTTATGGATTAAAGGAAATAGAAGCTGTAACGCATCAATTAAAAAAATCAACTCAGATGGGCAACTCAGTTTCTAAGTTTGAAAAAAAAATTTCTCAAAAGTTTTCTAAATCTTATGGATTAATGGTAAATTCGGGTTCGTCAGCTATTATGTTGGCTTTAAAAGTTTTAAATTTAAATCCTGGAGATGAGGTAATAACACCATGTTTAAATTTTGGAACTGCAGTCTCGTCTTTATTGCATTATAGATTACAACCAATTTTTGTAGACGTTGACGTTGAAACTTTACAAATTGACATAGATAAAATAGAGCAGAAAATTTCAAAAAAAACTAAGCTATTGCTAATTCCAAATCTTATTGGAAATATCCCAGATTGGATAAAAATTAAAAAAATTGCTAATAGATATAATCTAAAAATTATAGAGGATTCTGCTGATACATTAGGTGCTAAAATCCAGAAAAGAACTACTGGTTTTTTTAGCGATATTTCAATTACAAGTTTTTATGGATCACATGTCATAAGTTGTGCAGGTAATGGAGGAATTTTTCTAACTAATAACAAAAAATATTATGAAAAAGCAAAAGTTCTTAGAAGCTGGGGAAGAATGTCTACTCTAATAAAAGATTCAGAAAATATTAAAAAAAGACTTAATATCAAGCTAAAAGGTGTAGAATACGATAAAAAATTTGTTTTTTCAGAAATTGGTTATAACTTTGAGCCATCAGAAATAGGTGCAGCATTTGGACTTATTCAATTACAGAGATTTTCTAAGTTTTCAAATATCAGAAATAAAAATTTTTTTCTACATAGAAATTTTTTTAATAATCATAAAAACTTATTTATACTTCCTAAAATTTTAAAAGGAGTTTTCACAAATTTTTTAGCTTATCCAATAATATTAAAAAAAAATAATCAATTTTCTAGAAAAGATCTACAGTTATATTTAGAGAATTGTAAAATTCAAACAAGGCCTATATTTTCAGGAAATATACTTAGACACCCAGCTTTTTCTAAATTAAATAACAAAAAAAATAAAATAAATAAATTTCCTAATGCAGACTATATAATGAAAAATGGTTTATTAATTGGCTGTCATCAAGGGTTAGGAAGAAAAGAGATTAGTTATATTCATAAAAAAATATCAGATTTCATAAATTAGAAATAATTGTTGAAAATAAGGTTAAATCAGATGGTATTATACATAATAAGACTTCTTTACAGAATTAGAATTTGTCAGTATAAAACGTTGCCTGGTAATTATTGCGAAAGTGTAATACCCGATCCCATTCCGAACTCGGAAGTCAAGCCTTTCTGCGCCGATGGTACTTTGTCTTAAGACACGGAAGAGTAGGACGTTGCCAGGCTATTCCTTCATGAAAAAGTACATTATTATAACTGGTGGTGCGGGCTTTATAGGTTCAAACTTAATTGATTTACTTATAAAGAAAACAAATTTTAAATTAATTAGTATTGATAATTATTCTAGTGGATCGAAAAAAAATCACATTAATTCAAAACGTATAAAATATATAAAAGGTGATACATCAAAAATATTTTTTTTGCTAAAAAAATATAAAAAAAATATAAATAGTGTTTTTCATTTTGGGGAATTTTCTAGGATATTTCAAAGTTTTAAATATTTTAATCAATGCTTTCATTCTAATTCAATAGGAACAAAAGAAGTTTTTAAATTTTGTTTGGATAATAAAATCAAATTAATATATTCAGCGACATCAGCAAGTTTAGGAAATAAAGGAAATGATAAAAATTTATCACCTTATGCATTCACTAAGTCAAAGAATCTTGAACTATTAGAAAATTTAAAAAAATGGTTTAATATGAAATTTGAAGTAATTTATTTTTATAATGTCTATGGAAAAAGACAGATTAGCTCTGGAGAAATGGCTACAGTAATTGGAATTTTTGAAAATCAATATAAAAAGGGCAGATCCTTAACCATTGTTAAACCAGGAACTCAATCAAGGTCATTTACTCACGTTAATGATACGGTAAATGTCTGCTATGAAGCATGGAAATCAAATAAAAATGCTCATTATAGTATTTCTCATAGAAAATCTTATAGAATTGTTGATGTAGCCAAAATGTTTAAATGTAAAATTAGATATTTGCCTCATAGAGAAGGTGAGAGATATGCATCAGCCTTAACAAATATTTCAATAAATAACAGAGTTTTTAAAAGATATGGAAAAATAAGTTTGAAACATTACATAAGTTCGTTTATTAAGACTAAAATTTAATTATGAAAATTGCAAGTTCGTTAAAGTCATTAAAAAAAAGAGATCTTAACTCTAAATTGGTTAAAAGGAGAGGAAGAGTTTATATAATCAATAAAAAAAATCCAAAGTTTAAAGCTCGACAAAAATAATGAATAAATCATATCCTAAATAGATTATGATAATTGGTTCTATATCCGAAAATAAAAATTTTGAAAGTAGAGTTGCAATAACTCCTGATATTATAAATAAATATAAATCATTAGGTTTAGATATAAATTTATCAAGAAATTATGCTACGCATTTAGGTATAAAAGATGATGACTATAAAAATGCAGGAGCAAATATTTTAACTAGCGATGAGGAAGTCATAAGGAATTCAAATGCTTTATTACAAATGAGCATCCTAGCAAATGAAAATTTAGACAAGCTCAAAGAAAACCAATCATTGATAGGAGTATTAAACCCATATTCAAATGAAAAAAAATTGAGAGAAATTGTATCAAAAAATATAAATTGTTTTTCCCTTGAATTATTACCTAGAATTACCAGAGCGCAATCAATGGATATTTTATCCTCACAAGCTAATTTAGCAGGTTACAAGGCAGTTGTTGATTCCTTTGCTTATTTTCAAAAAGCAATTCCAATGATGATGACTGCAGCAGGTACAATCTCTGCGGCTAGAGTTTTAGTAGTTGGCGCTGGTGTTGCTGGACTTCAAGCTATTGCTACAGCAAAAAGAATGGGAGCAATTGTTTTTGCTACTGATGTGAGATTGGCTTCTAAAGAACAGGTGGAGAGTTTAGGGGGAAAGTTCCTTATAGTAGAGGGAGCAGAAAATTTAGAAACAGAGGGTGGATATGCAAAAGAAACTTCTGAAGAATTTAAAAAAAAACAAGAGGAATTATTAAAGGAAACATTAAAGAAAATTGATATAGTTATATGCACAGCTTTAATTCCTGGAAAAAGAGCGCCAATAATAATTAAAAAAGATATGATTGATGTAATGCAAAGTGGTTCTATTATTTATGATTTGGCTGCATCTCAAGGAGGAAATTCAGAATTAACAAAAGTTAATGAAATTTGTGATAGCGATGGTGTAAAAATTATGGGTGAAGCAAATATCTTAAATAAACTTCCAGTTTCAGCTTCTAATCTTTTTGCAAAAAATATGTTTAATTTTGTAAAAAATTTATATGATAAAGATAAAAAAATTTTTGAAATAAATCTTGAAGATGAAATAATTAAAGAAACAATGGTAAAATAATGGAAATAGATCCTTTTATATTTAGATTGAGTATATTTATATTATCTATATTCGTAGGTTATTATGTAGTTTGGAGCGTTACTCCATCACTCCATACACCATTAATGTCCGTCACTAATGCTATATCATCAGTTATTATAGTAGGAGCTATTATAGCAGCATTATCTGGATCATCATTTAATATTTTTGAAACTTCAAATATATTTGGCTTTCTTGCAATAATTTTAGCCGCAGTAAATATATTTGGAGGATTTTTAGTTACTCAAAGAATGCTACAAATGTATAAAAAGAAGAAAAAGTAAAAATGTCTGCTAATTTGTCATCCCTATTCTATTTACTATCAGGAATTTTATTCATTTTAGCTTTACGTGGCCTATCCTCTCCTGAAACGTCAAGAAGAGGAAACTATTTTGGAATTGCTGGTATGGCAATTTCAATAATTGTTACTTTTTTGACATTGGGAAATTTTGGATTTGGTTTTGTTTATGTTTTGATTTTTCTGTTAGTGGGAGGTTCAATTGGAGCTTATATAGCATTTAAAATTCCAATGACAGCGATGCCAGAACTTGTAGCTGGTTTTCATAGTTTAGTTGGTCTCGCTGCTGTTTTCGTAGCAATATCTGCTTTTTTAAAACCCGAGGCATTTAATTTAGGAGTTGTTGGAGACATTAAACTTGCAAGTTTGATTGAGATGTCTTTGGGAGCTGCAATTGGAGCAATAACATTTTCAGGTTCAATAATTGCATTTTTAAAACTTAGAGGAATTATGTCTGGAGCGCCTGTATCTTTTAAAGGACAACATTTTTTAAACTTGTCTTTAGGAATATTAATAGTTTTTTTGATATATTATTTATGTATTTCACAATTACCAAATATATTTTGGTCAATAATTATAATCTCTTTTTTAGTTGGTGTATTGCTAATAATACCAATAGGTGGAGCAGATATGCCTGTTGTTATTTCTATGTTAAATTCCTATTCAGGATGGGCAGCTGCGGGCATAGGTTTTACACTTGAGAATTCAGCTTTAATAATAACAGGTGCATTAGTTGGATCATCTGGTGCAATCCTTTCATATATAATGTGCAAAGGTATGAATAGATCTTTCTTTAACGTTATACTTGGAGGATGGGGAGCAACAGACCAATCAACAAGTTCTAAAAGTCAGGAGCAAAAACCTGTTAAAAATGGTAATGCTGATGATGCAGCCTTTTTGATGAAAAATGCATCCTCTGTAATTATTGTTCCAGGTTATGGAATGGCAGTAGCGCAAGCTCAACATGCACTAAGAGAAATGGTTGATGCTTTAAAAAAAAATGGAGTAAAAGTATCTTATGCAATACATCCAGTTGCAGGTAGAATGCCAGGACATATGAATGTTTTATTAGCTGAGGCTAATGTACCTTATGATGAGGTTTTCGAGTTGGAAGATATCAATAATGATTTTGCAAATTGTGATGTTGCATATGTTATTGGAGCAAACGATGTAACCAATCCTATTGCAAAGTCAGATCCGCAAAGTCCAATATATGGTATGCCAGTTTTGGATGTAGAAAAAAGTAAATCAGTTTTGTTTGTTAAAAGGAGTCTGTCACCTGGCTATGCAGGAATTGATAACGATCTTTTTTATAGAGATAATACACTTATGTTATTTGCAGATGCAAAAAAAATGACTGAAGAGATAGTAAAGAGTTTATAGTTGACTAAAATTTACTGTGACATTGCTGATATTAAACTCATTAAAAAATTTAGCAAAAAAAAAATTGTGAAAGGATTTACTACTAATCCTAGCTTAATGAGAAAAGCTGGTGCAAAAAATTATGCAGAATACTTAAAAAAAATTATTAAAATTACAAAAAAACCAATTTCTTGCGAGGTATTTGCTGACGATGAAGAAAACATGATTAAACAAGGTCAGAAAATAAGTAATTGGGGTAATAATGTTTATGTAAAAGTTCCTGTAATAAACTCTAAAGGCAAATTTATGGGAAAAGTAATAAATTCGCTTAATAAAAATAATATTAAATTAAATATCACAGCTGTTTATACTTCTAAACAAACAGAACAAATATTGAAAAAAATTAATAAAAAAACAAATGTCATAATTTCAATTTTTGCAGGCAGAATGGCTGATACTGGAAAAGATCCACTTCCTCAATTTATCCAAAGTTTAAAAATTTCACAAAAATATAAAAACGTTCAAATTCTATGGGCGAGTACAAGAGAACCCTATAATTATTTACAAGCAAAACAGTTAGGCTGCCAAATAATAACTATTCCACCAGCAATAATTGAGAAGATTGAAAAATTTGGAAATAGTTTTACAAAATTAACAATTAATACAGTCAAAGGTTTTTTGAAAGATTCAAAAAAATCAAATTTTAGTTTATAAGATTGGTTGCGGGGGACGGATTTGAACCGCCGACCTCAAGGTTATGAGCCTTGCGAGCTACCAGGCTGCTCCACCCCGCGGTGTCTAAATTCTATTTTTGAGCTTATTTAGTTTTTTTACCCTCTTAATATTTTCTTGAAGAATTCTTTTTTTCTTTTCTGACGGTTTCTCATAAGTATTTTTAATTTTAATTATTTTAAAAAAACCATCTCTTTGGAGTTTTCTTTTTAAAACTCTCAAAGCTTGTTCAATATTATTATCTTTAACTTCTATTTTAATAACTACCTCCAAAAAGAAAGTTTGGTAACACTTTATAAATTATTTGTCCATTGAATTTCATATTTTTTCTTAAATATCTCTTTTTTCCTTTTCTTTTTTTTCTCTTTTAATTCTTCTTTCTGCTTTTTCTAACGCCTCTAATAAATCTTTTTGACTGAAAAGGCCCATAGCCACAGGGTCTTTAGCATTAAGATTGTTAAAATTCCAATAGCTTTTATTTCTTATTGCTGTTGCTGAATTTTTGGTAATACCAACAAGCTTAGCTATTTGGGAGTCTTTTAAAATTGAATGTTGTTTGATCAACCACAATGCAGAGTCAGGCTTATCTTGTCTTTTAGATAATGGAATGTATTTTTTTGATTTCTTTTCATTATTTTTAATTTGAATCTCGTTGATATTTAAATTTAAAGGTCTATTTGGATTCTCAGATGAGAGGCTTATTTCTTCTCTAGTTAGTTGACCTGCTATTATTGGGTTATATCCTACAATGCCTTTAGCCACATCCCCATCGGCTATTCCTTGGACTTCAACTTCATGCAATTTACAAAATTCTGCTATTTGATTAAAAGTTAATGATGTATTTTCTACCAACCAAACAGCAGTAGCCATTGGCATTAATGGCGCATTGTTCATTATTTATCCTCTGATCTAAAATTTTGAAATTTTTTATTAAATTTGCTCACTCGCCCTTTGTCTAATATTTTTTGTTTACCGCCAGTCCATGCTGAATGTGATTTAGGGTCTATTTCAAGTTTTAATGTATCTCCATCATTTCCCCAAGTAGATTTAGTCTCAAATTGACTTCCA
>CACKIN010000014.1 GCA_902600205.1 uncultured Pelagibacteraceae bacterium
CAAAGTCTTTTGCTGATCCATCAAGTATTGGGATTTCTTGTGAGTCGACCTCCACCACGGCATTGTCTATTCCTAAACCGAGAAATGCAGCCATTAGATGTTCTATCGTAGAAACTTTAACTCCATGTTGGTTAGATATTGTTGTACAAAGTGTTGCATCAACAACATTTTCAAAATTTGGTATTATAATATTGTTATGCTTTAGGTCAGTTCTTTTAAATATAATTCCAGAGTTTGGGGATGCTGGTAAAATATTTAAATTTACAGTTTTACCCGTATGGATACCTACGCCAGAAAAAGAAATTTTCTTTGATATAGTTGATTGAGAAAGTATTGACATCAATTAATTATATTAAAAATGAGGAAAATTTAGTATTCAAGTAATGTTACAAGAAAATACCACTATTTCGCAAAAAGATTAAAAAATTTTTCAAAAAAACCTTCTTTTTTAATACTTTTTTTCACTAGAGGAATATCACTATCTTCCCTCTTATTATAAAATAGACCTGACTCACAAATTACTGTGTCGTTCTCATTAAAAAAAATTAAATCTGAAAATTTACTTTTTAAATTCAAATTATTATCATTTAATAATGATTTTGACCCACCTCCAAAGACAATTAAATTTGGTTTTTTTTGAAATTTTAATTTCTCAAAATTACCGTTTTTATTTATAACTAATTCGACAATTTCATCAATTCTAGCTTTAATAACATTTTTTAATAGTCCGATTGAAATATTTTTTTCTAACATTACACTATATGGATTTATTTCATTTTGTGAGGCTTTGTTAAAAAAACCATGTTTCTCATCCTCATTAAACTTAACTTTTAAATCTTCTGAATAATTCAGATTAAGTTTTAATACTTTTGAAATATCTTTAGTAATATTATTTCCACCTAATGGAATTGTTTCGAAAAACATTAATTTATGTTTGTCAAAAGCTAATATACTAGTTCGTTCGTAACCAACATCAATAAAAAATAGAGAGCCTTCTTCTTCAAATTTTTTTTTAAAGCAAATTGTTTTTACGTAACTTGAACAATATAAATTTAAGATATTTAGATTATTCTTTTTAAAAATATTTGATAAATTATCTAGTATATTTTTATTTAAACAAATGAATTTAATTTCTAATATGAGAGATTTTATTTTAAGGTCGTCAACAACCTTTTCTAATTCTTTGAATTCATCGACTATAATATGGTTTACTACCAAATGTATTATCTGATCTTTATAATTATTTTGAGACACAAAAAAATGAGCTTCTTTTATTAGGTCATGATATACTTTTTTAATTGAGATATCGTAGTCAAAGTTTTTTTTAATAGATATGTCTAAAGAATAAAATTTTGGAGAATCATACAAAATAACAACATTTTCAATGTGTGAAGATAAGTTTTTTTCTGCATCCCTTACTAAAGCGTTAAGTGATTTTTCGAAACTTGCGTTATCATAACTGTTATTAATTTTTTGTTTTGAGGAATATATATTTTTCGAGTTTTGGTCAAACACACCTAATCTTAAATTTTGTGAGCCAAGATCTACTATTGTATCTAAGTTACTCATTATTTTTCGTCAGTATTATTTGGTTTTTTATTCTCAAGTCTATAACTTTTATATTTTTTAAAATATTATTGATCAATAGTTTTTTATAAATTTTAATCGAATCCTCATAGTTTTTTGTGGGAAGCTTTAAGATAACTCCGTCTGAAAATACTAAATCCCATCTTTTATTTTTAAAATAAAAGTACTTATCGATACTTAGAGTTTTTATCTGATAATTTTTTAAAATTTCGTATAAATTTAAAAATTCATTAATATTAAATTCACCGAATACTATTGGGATTTTTTTCTTTAAGGAAATTTGATTAGAATTAATATATTTACCATTTTTTCCAATATAAAACTCCTCTCCATTTAATAAAGTTTTTCCAAGAATATGAGTTCTTGTCAAATTGATGTTAATAGACGATGGAGCAATTTTTTTTACATATATATTTTCTAAAAAATTAAATTTATTTAATTTATCAATAACCTTATCTTCACTTAATTTAAAAATATTAAAATTTTTTAAATCATTTAACTCTACTTCTATGACCTTTTTTTCATCATCAGATACCCCTTCAATATTAATCTGTTTTAAGCTGAATTTATCTTTAAAATTTTTGAATAATTGAAAATTAAATGTAGAACTTAAAAATATAAAAAAAAAGAAATACAAATATAACTTGTATTTATTTATTGATCGAAGCATCTTTAATTATTTCTTCAATGAGTTGTATGAAGCTTAATTTGTTATATTTTGCTATTTCTGGGACTAATGATAGGGAAGTCATACCTGGCTGAGTATTTAATTCTAATAAATAAAATTTATTTTTATAAAATCTAAAATCAGATCGAGATACACCTCTACATTTCAGTAATTTGTGTGCTTTCATAGCTATAGAATTAATTTTATTAAAATTTTTTAAACTTATATTTACTGGAATAATATGTTTAGTCTTTGCACTGGTGCTGTACTTAGCTTTATAATCATAAAACTTTCTTTTGGGTTTTAATTCAATTATACCGAGTTTTTTCTTACCTAGAATTGCTGATTGAATTTCTCTTCCAGGTATGTATTTTTCAATCAATATTTCTTTAAATTTTTCTAGTTTATTCAAATTTAAATTTAAATCTTTTATGTTAGTAATATATACGCCCACACTAGATCCTTCATTAATTGGCTTTAGAACCACAGGAAATTTTAATTTTTTATCTATTTTTTTAATTAAATTATTTAAATTAAAATTATGTGTATATGAAAATTTAAAATACGGTGGTGTTAAAATTCCGTTCTTTAAAAAAATTTTTTTTGATATTTCTTTGTCAATCGCAAGTGATGAGGACAAAACCCCTGAATGAGTATATTTAATCTTTTCAGACTCTAGGATTGATTGTATATATCCATCTTCTCCATACCTACCATGTAAAAGATTAAAAACTAGATCGGGCTTAATTTTTCTTAATTTTTTTACAAAATTTCCATCGGGTTCTGATAGAAATAGTTTATATTTATTTTGTTTTCTTAATTCCTTGGTAACACTTCTAGCTGTTATTAAGCTAATTTCTCTCTCATTTGAATAACCTCCTGCTAAAATTAGAATTTTGCGCATTATTCAACTAAAACAATTTCTAGTTCTAGTTTGATACCTTTTTTCTCCTCAACCTTTTTTTTTACAAAATTTATTAATGATTTCATGTCAGATGATTTTGCATCTTTTTTATTTACAAAAAAATTTGCATGTTTTTCTGAAATTATTGCATCACCATAATTGATTTCTTTTGGAACGCTTGACTTAATCAATTCCCAAACTTTTTGTTTAGTTTGTTTAATTGGGTTTTTAAAAGTACTTCCACTTGTTTTAATTTTTGTAGGTTGAGCAAGTTCTTTTTTTTTAATCATATCATTCATAGTTTTTTTTATTTCTAAACTATTTTTTTCTTTTCCTTTAAAAGTTGCACTCAAGAATATTACATCATCAGGTAATTCGATAGATCTATAATCAAAGTTAATTTTTTTTGCAGGAATACTTTTAACAACTCCTTTAAAATCTATTAATTGAATTGAAACAAGAATATCCTTAAATTCTTTTTTAAAACATCCCGAGTTCATCCTAATACCACCACCTATAGATCCTGGTATGCATGACATAAATTCAAAACCAGAAATATTGTTATTTTTAGCAAATTCTGACATTTTTTTTTGAGAAACAGCTGTTCCAGCAATGACTGTCTCTTTATCCAGTAAAGTAATTTTTGAAAAATTTTTACCTAACTTAATAATTGTGCCTTGGTATGTTGCATCATCAAATAATACATTAGATCCATTTCCTAAAATAAATATTTTACCTCTAGAGGCGTATAATTTTAAATATTCTATAAGACTTTTAAGAGAGTTAGGTTTAAAAAAAACTTTAGCTTTTCCTCCAATATTAAACCAATTAAAATTTTTTATACTTTGATCAAATAGAATATCTCCATCTATTGATAATGCCAATTTTTTTATATCTTCAATTTTCATTAAAAAATATTTTTCAAATTTCTCATCCAGTTAGATATTGAACCTGCACCCATTCCTATATAAATTTTATTACCAAATGAGTTCTGCTTAATAAATCTTATTAGCTGAAGCTGATCTTCAATTTGTATCAATCTTACTTTTGAATTCTTTATTATTGTTTTTGCAAATGAATTATATGTGAAATTCAATTTTAATTTTTCATTTGCTTTATAAATAGGACACAATAAAACTGTGTTTGCCATTTTAAAGCACCTTGAAAATTCATTTCTTAAATTTTTGACCCTCGAAATTCTATGTGGTTGAAAAACACATATTATCTCTTTATTTCTATAAACACTTTTTACGCCACTCAATACTGAACTTATTTCAGTTGGATGGTGCGCATAGTCGTCATAGAAACTCACACCGTTATAGTCAATTATATGAGAGAATCTTCTTTGAACACCTTTAAAGTTTTTTAAACCTAATTTTATATATTTCTCAGGAATTCCAATCGTGAATGCTAATGCAACTGCTGCAGTGGCATTACTTATGTTATGAATTCCAATCATTGGGAGCTTTAGTTCTTTTATTAATTTTTTTTTACTTGGTATATTTATTTTAATATCAAAACTTGAAAAGCCTAGTTTTTGTTTAATGTTTACAATTTGAAAATTTGAATTTTTATTTTTTCCATAAGTATAGAAATTTTTATTTTTCGACTTTTTGCATAGGTTATTAAGGTTTTTATCATCAATACATATAAAACCTTTGCCTATAGATGGAATTTGCCCAATAAACTTTAAAAAACTTTTCTTTAAATTTTTTATATTTTTGTAAAAATCTAAATGTTCAGAATCTAAATTTGTGACAATTGAATAGATAAAAGGTATTTTTAAAAAACTTCCATCTGACTCGTCAGATTCTGTGACACACCAATTACTTTTTCCTAACTTTGCAGAATTTCCAAATGAATTAAGTACTCCCCCATTAATGATTGTTGGATCTAGATTTCCTGATGTGAAAATATTAGATACCAAAGATGTTGTTGTTGTTTTTCCGTGTGATCCAGTCACAACAACATTTCTCATAAATGAAACAATATGACCTAACATATCTCCTCTAGTATAAATTGGTAATTTTTTTTTTGTTGCTTCTAAAAGCTCAGGATTATTTTTCCTAATTGCCGAAGAAATTACAAGAATAGTTGTTTTTTTTATATTTTCTTTTTTGTGTTTTAAAAAAACTTTAATTTTTTTTTCACTTAATCTCTCAATATTTTTATTGTCTGCGATATCACTTCCCTGAACTTTATAACCTAGACCATTCATAATCAATGCTAGACCACTCATACCAATTCCACCTATTCCAACGAAATGAATAAGTTCATTTTTTCCTAAATCAATTTTCATTTATAAGTTTAATTAAATTTATTTTACTATTTTCCCATGTATTTGTCCTAGAATATTGAGTTAAGTTTTTTTTTTTTTGAAAATAATCATTTGAGTTCATGAAGATGTTATTCAATAAGGAAACTAGCTTATCTTCATCAATCTCTTTTTGCATAACTAACCAACAACAATTTTTTTTTTCGTAAAATTCTGCATTATAATACTGATGATTATCTTTAGCATAAGGAAATGGAATTGCCAAAAATGGAATATTTAAATAACTTAATTCTGAAATTGTAGAAGCTCCAGAACGTGTAATAGCTAAATCATAATTAGCTGCTTTATTAAGTAACTTATCATCAAATTCAAATAATTCGTGTTCTACTTGATTATTTTGGTACATTTTATTTATTTTTTCTTTCGAGGCATCATTTGTTACTTGCTGTAAAACCTCAATATTTTGTTTTTTTGAAAGCTTTACAATAATCTCCGAAATAAATTCATCGAAAAATTTAGCCCCTTGGCTACCACCAATAATTAATATTTTTTTTGTGAAATCAAATTTTGTTTTTTGATTTTTTTTTAATTTATAGATATCTTTTCTCAATAAGGGTTTAACTAAATGAATTTTATTTAAAAATTTACCTGAAATTCCTTTAATATTTTCATCGTAACATATTATTTTTTTTGCAAAAAAGAGAGTTAATTTGTTAGCTCTACCTAAAACTGCATTCGGTTCAAAAATATAAATTTTTATGCTTAGAAAATTTGAAGCAATACATAGAGGAATAGACATATACCCACCAGTACTAATTAAAATGTTAAAATTATTTTTTTTAAGATATTTATAAGATTTTATTATTGAAATTAAAAATTTTATTAAATTGTAAGGGAATGTAAAAATATTTGAAAATAAATTCGGGATATCAATGGTTTTAAATTTATAAGTATTGTTGATATATTTTGATCCTCTTAAATCAGTGGTGATTTGTACATCAAAATCTTCTTTTAAAATATCATACATACTTAAAGATGGAATTACATGGCCGCCCGAACCTCCTGTTGCAATAAGTATTTTTTTCATATTATTAATCCAATTTCCTCTTCGTTAAATTTAAAATTATTCCCGATACAATCGCAGTACTAACTATCGAGGAACCTCCATAACTTAAAAAAGGCAAAGTCATACCGGTTGTTGGTAGTATTCTGATATTTACCCCTACGTGTATAAAAGTTTGCAATAAAATCAAAGAAACACATCCAATCAAAATTAGTTTTATTTTATCCTCTTTTATAAAATTTATTTTTTGGATTACTTTATAAGAGAAGATAAGATACAAAAATAAAATACCAATTACTATAATTGCACCAAACTCTTCAGATATAACTGATACTATATAATCAGTATGTGCTTCGGGCACTCGTATATTAAGCGTACCTTCTCCAATCCCTTTGCCAAAAAATCCTCCATTTATAATCGCATCACTTGCTTTTTCGGCTTGATAATTATTGCCTGAATTTACGTCAAAAAAAGCCAAAAGCCTTATTTTTATATATTCAAATTTAGGAATAAATATCACTAAATAACTAACAATAGTTCCAACCAAAAGAAAGAATGCAAAAAAAATAAATATATTAATACCAGAAACAAAAATTAAAGCTAACCATGTCATAGCGATCAATATTGTCTGTCCTATATCAGGCTGGTAAACAAGTAACATCAAAATTGGAATTATAAAAAGTGTACTCAAAAAATATTTCAAATATAACTTTCTACTTTGCATTGTAAGAATTAGTGACAGAGTGACGATAAAAAAAGGTTTAATTATTTCTACAGGCTGAAATCTTGGTAGAAAGACTAAATCTAACCACCTTTTGGATCCTTTTACCTCAATACCTAAAAAAGGAACCAATAATAAACTTAAAAACGCACCTAAAAATAATATAAATGAAAGTTTTGTTACAATTTTTTGATTAAGAAATGAGAAAATAATTAAGATAGTGATAGCTATAGTTATATAAGCTGTATGTTTAAAAAAAAAATAATAAGATTTGGTATCTAGTTTATCCGATGCAATTAGTGAAGTAGAAACTAATGAAAAAAAAAGGCCTAACAAAAATAGACCAATAACTGAGAATAATAAAAATTTATCTATATTTTTCCACCAATCATAGAAACTGTCTAGGTAAATGTTCATATTTTAATAATTTTTAAGAATTATTTTTATGTTTTTGTTAAAAAATCTTCCTCTTTCTTCAAAATTTTTAAATTGATCAAAAGAAGCAGCGGAGGGACTAAAAAGAATTACTTTTTTATTTTTATCTTTTTTAATTTTATTTTTTAGATTTTTCAAAATATTTGTGAGTGTAGATGCGCTGTACTTTGGAATTTCTTTTGGTAAAGATTTAATAAAAAAATTTCTGTCTCTACCATAAATATAAGATGTAATATTTGAAAAATATTTTTTTTGTAATTTGAACCTATCTCCTTTTTTGGCTAGCCCACCTAATATCCAATAAATATTTTCATAACTTTCAAGTAACGGTATTGTTGATGAAAAACTTGTAGATTTTGAATCATTAATAATAAGTAATTTTTTTGTTTTATGTATTATCTGCTGTCTAAAGTCTAATCCCTTGAATTTATTCGCAACACCCAAAACAGATTTTAAATTTAATTTTAAAATTTTAGCAATAGCCAGAGCAAAGCAAAAATTTTTTTTGTTACTTGGATTGTTAAAATAAATATTTACTAATTGTCTTAAATAATTTTTGTATTTAGAATAATCTATCTTGATAACTTTTGCTTTTATTTTATTTTTGATAATTAATCGATTTAATAAATTATTATCTTCTATAAATGCAAAGTTATTTTTATTTTGGGATTTAATTATTTTAAACTTTGCTTCAGCATAGTTTTTAAAAGTTCCATGTCTTTCTAAATGATCAGGGTGAATATTTAATATGACTGAATATTTTGATTTAAAAAATTTACTATATTCAAGCTGATAAGAAGACGCCTCAATAATAAATACGGTATTTTTTTTAATTTTTGTTTCCTTTAATAATGGATAACCAATATTTCCAGTTAATCTTGCATCTATTTTATTAGCTTTTAACACATCATAAAGAAGTTTAGATGTTGTAGACTTTCCATTTGTACCAGTGACAGTAATCTTAATTGTATCAGGAAAGCTAATCTCAAATATATCAAGCTCACTAATAATTTTAGACCGGTTTTTGCTCAAATATTTAGAAATTTTACATTTTTTTATGTCGATGCCTGGACTTAAAACGATAAAATCAAAATTTAAATTTAATAATTTATTAATACTTATTAATTGTTTTCTTAATTTTGCTGGTATGTTTTTTTTGTTATCATCAAATAAAATACAGAAATTATCTTTCTTTAAAAAATTAAAGCAAGATAAGCCTGATTTCCCCAATCCATAAATTAAAATATTTTTATTAATGAGATTAATTTGATTATCATTCATTATCTTAGTTTTAATGTTGCAAGACCTATCATTGCTAAAATTATAGAAATTATCCAGAATCTAATAACTACTGTAGACTCTGGCCAACCTTTTTTTTCAAAATGATGGTGTATAGGCGCCATTTTAAATATTCTTCTTCCAGTTAGTTTAAAAGACATCACTTGAGCTATTACGGAAACTGCCTCTAAGACAAATAAACCACCAGTGATGGCCAATACAATTTCGTGTTTAGTTATTATGCCAACTGCACCTAATGAACCACCCAGTGCTAGTGAACCTGTGTCTCCCATAAATATTTTTGCTGGAGGGGCGTTGAACCATAAAAATCCAAGACAAGAACCTATAATAGCTCCACAAAAAATTGCTGCTTCACCCACACCATCAATATAAGGTATTTGTAGATACCCTGAGAAAACTACATTACCAGTAACGTAACTGATAAAAGCAAAACAGGCTGCAACTAATATTACAGGTACAGTTGCCAAACCATCAAGACCATCAGTTAGGTTTACTGCATTAGAAGACCCAACTATAACAAACAAATAAAATGGAATAAAAAACCAACCTAAATTAATTACCAAATTTTTAAAAAATGGAAAATATAAATTTTCAATTTCATTAGACCCACTATAAAAATAAAATATAAATATTCCTATTAATGCTAATATAATTTGAATAAAAATTTTAAGTTTTGAACTGATTCCATTTGAATTATTTTGCTTAATTTTTTTGTAATCGTCATAAGCTCCAAGTAATCCAAATGATCCTACTATATATAATAAAAACCAATTATATGGATTTGAAAAATCTCCCCATAAAATCACTCCTGAAAATATCCCTAATAAAATCATAAGACCTCCCATTGTAGGAGTCCCTATTTTTTTGACTACATGCTCTCTAGGTCCATCATCTCTAATTGGATCATGAATTTGGTTTGAGGAAAAGTAATTAATAAGTGGTCCTCCAACTAAGAAAACTACTACCATCGAAGTAAACATTGAAAGACCTGTTCTTACTGTTAAATATTTAAATACATTTAAAAAACTAAAATATTCAACTAATTGAGAAAATAGACTAAAAAGCATTCAATTTCCCTATTTTCAAGCTTTGACTGATTTTATTAAGTCCTGTAGAGTTTGAGCCTTTAATCATTAAATATTCACCATCCTTAATATCATTCTTCATAAAATTTAAGATATCTTTTTTTGAATTTAATATTTTTCCTCTTTTTTGTGGTCTAATTTTGTTAAAAGTTTCAACAATATCTCTGCCATAGACGTACACTTTATCAATTTGAGTTCTATTAATAGTTTTTGCTACCTCCTTGTGGAGAATATTTGAGTATTTACCTAGTTCTAACATATCACCTAATAAAACTATTTTTCTTCTAGATTTTGAGTTTAAATCGCTTAATTTATTTAATGCAAATTTAAGAGATAAAGGGTTTGAATTATAACTTTCATCAATTAAGTACATTTTTTTTTTTCTAAAATTGATTAACTTTAAATCCCCCCTTCCTTCTGGAAATTTATAATCATTAAAAAATGACTTTTTTAAGCTCTCTAAGTTAAAATATACTGAAATTACTGATAAGGAAGACAAAATATTATATATATAATTTTCTAAATTTTTTTTAATGGAAAATTTTAATTTTTTTCCATTATAATTTATTAATAATAAAGTGCTAAATTTTTCTTTTTTCATTTCCATTAACTTAAGATTGGCAGCATTCTTTATGCCAAAAGAAATTATTTTTAATTTTTTTTTTTTTGCTTTAAATTTAAAAAATTTATAAAATTGATCATCGGCATTTAAAACAATGGTACCATCCTGTAAAATATTATTTATTATTTCTGATTTAGCTTGAGCTATACCTTTTAAATTCTTAAAATTTTTTATATGTGCATAAGATATATTTGTTATGACACCAACATTAGGCATGATTTTTTTAGTTAATAAATCTATTTCTCCTTTTTTATCCATACCCACTTCAAAAATTCCAATTTTGTCATCCTTTTTTATGTTAAAAAGAGAAATTGGAACCCCATATTTATTATTATAAGATTTTTCTGAGTACGAAGTTTGACATTTTTTAGTTAGCATCTGCCCCAACATCTCTTTTAAAGATGTTTTACCTGCAGAACCTGTAATTGCTATTGAGGAAATATTAGAGGATAATCTAATTAACTTAGCAATCTTTGAAAATGTTTTTAGAGAGTTTTTTACATGTATGTTATTTTTTGAGCCAGCGTATTGATTATTTTCATTAATTGAGATGGATGCACCATTTTTCAAAGCTTGATTTACAAATTTGTTCCCATCAAAATTTTTTCCTTTTATTCCAAAAAAAATATCATTTTTTTTAATTTTTCTAGAGTCAATTGAAGCATTATTTATCTTTACGTTCTTATGAATTTTTTTCTTTGTTATCTCTGTGACTATATTAGATTTCCAGTTTTTACTTAAAGATTTATTTCTTTCATTAATAAACAATTTGATATGTTTTTTGTCTGAAAAATGCACTTTTGAACCATATTCTTGATAGGTTTCATGTCCTTTCCCAGCAACAACAACTATCTCGTCTGACTTGATGTCTAAAATAGAGGTTTTTATTGCATTTTCTCTTGACGGTATCTCTAGCAATTTATCATTGGTTATATTAGATTTTATATCATCTCTAATTTTTTTTGGGTTTTCATTTCTTGGATTGTCGTCTGTTAAATAAATTTTATTACAATATTCATTAGCAATTTTTCCCATTAATTTTCTTTTAGACCTATCTCTCTCTCCACCACATCCAAATACAAGATTTATCTTTCTAAATTTGAACTGATCTTTTATATTTTTTATACATGTTTCGAGGGCATCTGGAGTATGTGCATAGTCTAGAATCACTATTCCATTGTTATTTAATTTTGCGATTTTTTCTAATCTTCCATCAACAGGTTTGATATTTTTGATAATTTTAATAATTTTTTCTAAAGGTATATTACTTTTTATTGCTGCCATAACAGCCATAAGCAAATTTTTAATTTGAATTTTTCCAATTAATTTAGTTGAAAAGGAATATTTTTTATTTTTAAATTTAAATATTATTTTCTGTTCATCTTTTAAGAATTGATGGTTAATGACGGTTAAATTTGATTTTTTATTTCCTATTGTAAATCTTTTAGTATTTTTTGATTTACAAATTTTTCTTAAAATTGCGGAAATGTTTAATTCATCATCATAAATAGCAAAAGATTTTTTTTTCATTAATTTTTTAAATAAAATTAATTTTGCATCTAGATAATTTCTAAATGTCTTATGGTAATCTAAATGATCTCTTGTGAAGTTTGTAAAAATTCCAATATCAAATTTTATTCCATGTAGTCTATTTTGATCTAGTCCGTGACTTGAGGCTTCTAAAATTACATTATCGATTTTATTTTCTTTTATTTTTTTTAAAATTTTGTTTATTTGAATTGAGTCAAAAGTCGTGTTGGAAATATTTTTTTTTATTTTTATACCACTCACCCCTAACGTTCCAATTGAGGCAACTTTAACTTTATTGAATTTTAAAATTTGAAAATAAAAATTTGCTATCGATGATTTCCCGTTTGTACCAGTCACCGCTATTATATTATTTGGTTTTTTAATAAAAATTTTTGAACTTATTTGAGCCATCAATTTTCTGGGATTTTTGTGATTTAAAAATAAAATATTATTTTTAAATTCATTTTTACATTTATTAGAAACTATAACTTTAGATCCTTTTCTGATTGCATCTCTTATAAAAAAATTTCCATCAGTATTACTTCCTTTAATAGCAAAAAAAATATTTCCTTTCTTAACCTCTTTAGAATTAAAAGCTATGCCAGAAAAATTAATTTTATGATATTTACTATTTAGTTTAGGAATGTAATCTTTAAGAAGCATATTTTACGCTCTTAATATTTTGTGGCTAAAATTGGTCCAATTTTATCAATTATCTGACCTGTTACCCAAACAGTTGTCCAGCCTGCTGTATTCCTCCAATTTCCTTTGTAAGGATATCTGTCATCCCTATAATGATAAACAAAATCTCTATTTGCCTTTGGTTCATCTAACATTACAGCTAATACAAATTTTGGATCTGAAGTTGGAAAAATGGAAGCAAAAGTATTAACTTTTTTTTTTGAATATCCACCTTGTGATGGCTGGTCAGCAGTGCCAGTTTTTCCACCAATCTCAAAACCTTTAACATCTGCAAAACCTGCAGTTCCTTCTTTTGTAGATACAATTTTTCTAAGAATAGGATTTATAGTATCTGATAAATTTTCATTAAGTATCCTTTTTCTTTTCAAATTTTCTCTTTTAATCAAAGAAGGAGTTATTTCATAACCTCCATTGCTGATCGTTGCGTATCCTTTTGAAAGCTGGAGCAATGTAGTTGCAATACCATGTCCGAATGCAACGGTTGCTAGTTTACATTTGCCCCACCTACCAAGCTGTGTATCTCCTACTTCTTGAATATCGAATTCTAAGTTTGATATAATTCCAATATTTTCTAGAAACTCGTTATAATTTTCTATTCCAACCCTTTCTGCAATTCTAACTGATCCAATATTTCCAGATCTTATTAAAATTTCTTCAGCTGTTAAATCTGAAGGTATTTTATTGTCATACTCTGATATAGAATTACCTGCACAAGTTAATCTTTTTTTAAGATCTATAAACTCAGTTCCTGGCTTAATAACATTGTATTGTAAGCCAGCCGCAAATGTGAAAGTTTTAAAGACCGAACCAAATTCGTAAACACCTTTCGTAGCTCTATTAATGTATTTTACATCATCAATTTTTTTTCTTTTATTTAGGTCAAAATCGGGAAGAGATATCATGGATAAAATATCACCATTGTTAATATCCATTAAAATAGCTGCACTTCCAATATTTTTAAAAATATCTTGAGACTTTAACAATTCATTTTTAATTAAGTATTGTAAGTCTTTATCAATTGTTAATTTTAAAGGATCCTTTGAGGTTGTAAGCTCATAATCGAAACTCTTTTCGATACCTGATATTCCATTATTGTCATTATCAATTTGACCAATCACATGGCTAAATAAATTACCATTTGGATAAACTCTAGCTATGCTGTCTTCTTGAATAAAAGATTTATCTCCCAAAAGAAGAATTTGCTCAAGTTTTTCTGGACTAATCTTTTTTTTTACATAAAAAAATTTTTTTCCGTATATTTCATTTTCAAAGTTTTGATTTGGAAAAAGTAATTTTAGTGAAACTAATAATTTTTCTTTATTTATAACTAAATTGGGATTTATACCTAGATTAATTATTGGCACACTTTTTGCGATAATATTTCCATCTTTATCTAAAATACTAGATCTAAAATTCTCTTTCTTACCGATCTTTTGAACCTCTGGAATTTTTTTAAGACTTAATAATATTACTTTAGATGAAAAAATAATAGCTAAAATAAAAAAAATAAAAAAAATAAATGCTATCCTTTCAAAAGATATTTTTAAAAAGGACTTATTTTCTTTAAAGGAAAACCCTTCGTTAAATTGATTGGAATTTTTAAAGTAATCTTTTATCTCACTCATTTGTTTCAAATATTTTTTCGATAATTAATTTTTTATTTTTAATTTTAATTAAGTTTAAATTTTCAATATTTTTTTGGGTAAGTTTATTTTCAAAATAAAAACGTTGGTACTCCATTAATTTTTTTGGAGAAGTTAAAATACTATAATCAAGTAAAGAAAGCTCATATTGGTCTTCCAAAATTCTTATATTTTCTTTTAATTGAAAAATTTCATTATCTAATTTTTTGGTAGAATTCTTTGTTAATGCTGTTGCAATTATTAGAAATATTATTGGTGTAAAAAATAATAGTTTTTTCATTAAATTATCTTAATTCTTCAATATCAGTCAGATATTTAAATTTTTTTCTAAATTCTCCAAACTCACAATTGTTATTGATTTTAATTGCATATCTTAATTTAGCAGATCTTGATGGAGGGTTCTTCTTAACTTCACTTATACTTGGTAAAATTGGTTTTTTGTTTATGAGTTTAAAACATTTTTCCGATTTATTCTCATCAGGTAGATATCGAGAAGAATTTTTTTCCTCAGAATAATTTTTAAAGAAAAATTTTACAATTTTATCTTCAATAGAATGAAATGTAACAACAGCTATAATACCACCAACTGGAATTATATTAAATGCATGTATTAGAGCACAAATTAATTCACTTACTTCATTATTAACCATTATTCTCAAGGCTTGAAAAACTTTTGTGGAGTTGTGAATTTTACTATTATTATATTTTTTTACATTATCGATTATCTGGACTAAGTCCTCAGTTTTTATTGTCATATTAACTCTATTTTTGACTATTTCTCTTGCAATCTTTTTTGAATATTTTTCTTCACCAAATATTTTGAAAATCTTTGTTAAATTTTCTTCATTCATATTAGATATTACGTCATGTGCTGAAATGTCATTTATACCCATTCTCATATTTAGTTTTCCTTTATCGGAAAAAGATAAACCTTTTTTAGAATTTTTAATTTGATTTATTGAATAACCTAGATCAAACAACACACCTTTTATTTTATTATTTTTAAAATTATTAAAATTTAATTGCGAAAATTTAGTATTATAAAATTTAAATCTGCTTTTATATTCGTCTTCAAATTTTGTTGCATGAATTTTAACATCTTTATCTCTGTCTAATGCGATTATAATATTTTTTTTATTTTCAAGAATTTTTTTGGAATAGCCGCCTTGACCAAAAGTACAGTCAATAAATGTGCCACCATAAAGAGGGGAAATAATGCTAATTAATTCATTTAGCAAAACCGGAAAATGTTTGTTTTCCGGATTTATGGTGGCATTCATTTATTTTTTTGAAGACCATTAATTTTTTTGTCTTCTCAAAAATGCTGGAATTTCTAATTCATCCTCTTCAGTTGACTCAGAATCTGTTGTTAAGGGGATTTCATCATTACCTGCATCCTCAATTGATCCATCTGAATTAAATAATTCTGGTGTTTCCTCTTCAAAATCAAAATTCTCTAATCCATTTGAAGGTGAAGGGTTTATTTCTGAATTTTCTTGTTTCTCTGTTGGTACGGCTGAATCTGAGGCAAACTGTTGTTCAACAGTACTTGTTTCTTCTTCAGTATTTAATGAACTTGTTATTTCTTCAGAATTGCTGATTGTGGTTGCTTCTTCTGTTTCAGTTTTTGACTCCTCTTCAATTTTTAGTGCATTAGCACCATTAGTCATTATTGTACTATTTTGATTTGAAAATGAGAAAGATTGACTTGAAGCAGAATTAGAAAAATCTGTATACCCAGGATTTCTATTCTGTATTCTATGAACCATATTAATTACTGATTTTGGTTCAGGTTGTTGACCATCAAGTGATGTAGCAACAATAGATACCCTCATTGAACCATCTAGGCTTTCATCAGTGATTGCTCCAATTATAAGTTCTGCGTCTGGGTCTACCTCTGCTCTTACTTTATTAACAGCCTCGTCAACTTCAAAAAGCTTCAGGTCTTTACCCCCAGTAATATTTACTAAAAGTCCTTTTGCTCCTTTCAATGTATAATCATCTATAAGTGGATTATTTATAGCCATCTCAGCTGCTTTAACTGCTCTACCCTCTCCTTCAGCTTGACCGGTACCCATCATAGCTTTACCCATTGAACTCATAACAGTTTCAACATCAGCAAAGTCTAAATTGATTAAACCAGGTCTTACCATTAAATCAGTTATACTTTGAACTCCATGTAACAATACATCATTTGAAAGCTCAAAAGACTCCTCAAAAGTAGTTTGTTCGCTGGCTATTTTGAATAGATTTTGATTTGGGACTACAATAATAGTATCAACATGTTTTCTTAATTCCTCCAGTCCTTGATTTGCTTTTCTCATTCTTGAAGGGCCTTCATATAAAAAGGGTAAAGTAACTACTCCTATAGTAAGTATATTTAGCTCTTTAGCAGCTCTAGCAATAACATGTGCGGCGCCTGTTCCGGTTCCACCTCCCATTCCTGCAGTTATAAAAACCATATTTGCACCTTGAAGAACATTCACAATCTCATTCAAAGACTCATCCGCTGCAGCCTCTCCAATATCTAATTTTGCACCAGCACCTAAACCTTTTGTTAAATTCAAACCCATTTGAATTTTAGTTTGAGCATGGCTTAATCTTAAATCTTGTGCATCAGTATTCACAGCTATAAACTCGACACCTTGTAAACCTGCCTCTATCATTCCGTTAATTGCGTTACCTCCCGCTCCTCCAATCCCAAGAACTAATATTCTTGGTTTCAACTCTTTTATATCTGGTGTTTTAAAATTGATTGTCATTTATCCCCCCGTTTAGTTATTAAGTTTTTGTTCCCATTTAAGGTTAGCCCTATTAATGTTAGATTTTTTTCTAGCAGATACCCTAAATTTTTCAAAACTTGTCGGCTCCCATATTTGAAATGTTTTTCCTTGACCAACAAATAATATGCTATGTTTTATTTTTGCATGATTTAATAATTTTTTTGAAATCAAAATTCTACCTTCTGCATCAAATTGTAAATTTGTACTTTCAGAAAGAATTGATGTTGCAAAATAATCCTTTTTTTCATCAAAAGGATTAAGTGAATCAATCGAGTTTGAAATTTTTTCTATTCTATCTTGAGACCATGCTTCTATTGCCTGATTATTAAAAGATGGAAAACATATAATGCCATTATAGCCTAAATTGGAGAGATATGCTCTGTAACTAGCAGGCACTGACACCCTTCCCTTTTTGTCCAATTTGTTTTCGAAAGTAGATAAAAACATAATCCATAATTTCCCTATTTGGGATATTATGGGATATTATGGGTTTTATATAGTATCGTCAATACATAAATTCATTTGTTATTCTTATTTTGTTCTCAAAAAAATTGATAACTTTAATTTTTACTAAAACTAAATTGTTATTTCGTTAAATTATATTAACCAGTGAATGCCAGATAAAATATAAGCCGGGTTCTGTCATTTAAACTTATCATTTCTCTAGGCCTTAAATCACTTTAAGGCTCAAGCAACTAACCCAGATGACTAGCCAAAGACTGCTTTTTGTTATTTCTAACTTTGTCATCTCTACTCAGTCTTGCTCCCAGTGGGGTTTTCCATGCACTAGTTGTTACCAACATAGCCGGTGTGCTCTTACCACACCTTTTCACCCTTGCCTTGATAAGGCGGTTTATTTTCTGTGGCACTATCCCTAGGGTTGCCCCCGCCAGCAATTAACTGGCACTGTGTCTTTGTAGAGCCCGGACTTTCCTCTTTAAACTAATAAAGCGATAAGTCTTTTATCTGGCAAGCGGACATTATAAATTTTTGAAAAAAAATTCAATTAAATATTATTTATAGTTATTAAGGGATTTTGCAATATGATAACATTCATTATCTAATTTTCCATCAATCAACTTTGGTCTGAATCTCATTTGAAAAGCTTTAATAATTTTTTTTAAATCATATTTATTTGAATGCTCTACTCCGTAGCCTATGTTTTTTAACAATTTAATAAATTCTTTTAATTTTAATTCAATTCTTATTCCTTTTTTTTTTTTAAATTTTTTAAACTTTATTTTATGCCATATTCCAATTTTATATCTATATAGTAATTTCCAGGGAAATTTCTCCCCAGGATCAGTTTTTCTTAAAGGAGATATATCAGAATGGCCTAAAATATTTTTTTTATTAATTTTATATTTTTTGATTAGAAATCTTGAAATTTTTATTAAACATTTAATTTGTTTATCATTAAACTTTCTATAACCATGTTGATGACCTGGATTTGATATTTCAATTCCTATTGAACTTTTATTTAGGGATATGTCATTTCCCCATTTTGATTTACCCGCATGCCAAGCAACATAAGAGTCGGGTACCATTTGAATAAGTTTTCCAAGAGCAGTTATATAGTAATGACAACTTACATTAGAATTAAAATTAGTTAATTTTTTAATAGCCAATTTATCATTTTTCATCCCTGTATAATGAAAAATTAGATACTTTATTTTGTTTTTATGTCTTTTTTTTAGGTCAAAATTTGGTGAATAATTTTTAGTCACTTTTTCAACATTTTTCTGCATTAATTCAAACATTTAAATCTTTTAATAAGTATAAGATATAATATAAACTGAAATAATGAAAAAGATTTTAGAATTATTTATTATAACCTTATTTTCGCAAACTTTAACTTTAAATGTTTTAGCGGGATCAGATGGAACTATAGAAATAAATAACAAAGTAAAAAAGATTGAACAATCATCTGAAGTTAAAGATTGTTTTGAAACAGTCAATAGGGGCATTTTTGCTTTTAATCAAGGATTAGATAAGATTTTTTTCAAACCAATCGCAAAAGGATACAGATATTTACCGAAACCAATCAGATCTGGAACAAGTAATGCTTTGAATAATTTATCCAATGTTGTGACCATTCCAAACAATATTTTACAAGGACAATTTAAAGATGCTGGTATAAATACATTAAGATTTTCAATTAATACAACACTTGGTATAGCTGGAATTTTTGATGTTGCCTCTTATTATGGTCTTAATAAGCTTGATAAAGAGGATTATGGACAAACTCTTGGAACCTGGGGAGTTAAAGAGGGATGCTACTTTGTTTTACCAGTGTTAGGTCCAACAACAGTTAGAGACACATTAGGATCTTTGGTCAATTTCTCAGGTGGCGATGCTTGGTACAATGTTACTATATCAAATGATACCAGATATTTTCAAAATTCAGATTATTACTATTCTAGATTAACAGCAGGAGTAGATTTTAGAGCAAAAAATTTGGAAGCTTTCGAAAGTTTAGAAAAAAGTTCAATGGATCTGTATGCATCAGTAAGAAGTTTATATTTACAAGATAGAATAAGAAAAATAAACAATTCAAGTGAAATTACTGAAACCATGAATGATGATGATTGGGAAGAAATAGATACCCAATAATTATTAATGAAAAAATCTAAAATTCTTATCTTTTTTTTTACAATTATTTTTTTCTCCAATTCATTATCTGCTAAAGAGCCAAGTAAATTAATAGAAGAAATAGTAAATGAGGCATCAATTATTTTATCAAGCTCAGATCCTGTTGAATCAAAAATAATTAAACTAAACAATATTGCTGAAAATAATGTAGATATAGATGGTATCAGTATGTATACTTTAGGAAATTATCGTAAAGTTCTTAATGAAGATGAAAAAATAAAATATAAAAAACTATTTAAAAGCTACTTCTTAAAAAGTTTTTCTAGCAGACTAGTCGACTACTCTGATCCAAAAATTACGGTAGTCTCTTCAAACAAAGTCAATGAAAAATATACTATAGTTAATACAATTTTAGAGGAAACATCAAAAAATCCAGAAATAAAAATTGATTGGAGAATTTATACAAAAAATCCTGAAAGACCTTTGATAAGAGACCTTATAGTTGAAGGATTAAGTTTGGCCAGAACACAGAAAGAAGAATTTAAATCAATTATTCAAAATAATGGTGGAGATATAAATTATCTTTTTAAGTCACTTGAGGAATTTATAATTAAGTAATTAATCAATCTGTACGTATTAAATCAAAATATTCCTATTTATTTTTTTTATACAAAAAACAAAAGTTTCCTAATTTTAATCCCACAGAAAATAAATTAGGCACAGATATCCTTAACTTAAGCAAACTTAAAAATAATTGATTTAATAAATAACCAATATTGAAGTAATTCTTTGTTTTTTTAATAAAAATTTTTTTAAAATTATATTTTGTGAAAAAATTATCTAGAGAACTATGATTAAATAAATGAGGATGTTGCAATCTATATATAGGCCAACGATTTTTAAATATTCTAGGCATCAAAGATCTTTCATCATGCACAACACCAAATATAAAACCTGATGGACTCAAAAAGTTATTTAGTTTATGAAAATATTCATTTAAATTTGGTATATGATCAAATACATGAACGCCAATTATAATATCAAATTTTTTATTGTCATTAATTTCATCAATACTATCAAAAACATTCTTTGTGACTTCATTAAGATTTTTTTTCATATTTTGATTTGGTTCAATCGCATACAAACTCGAATTTTTATATTGTTTTTGAAATAATTTTAAAAAATTACCATTATCTGCACCAATCTCTAAGACATTGTATCTTTTTTCAAAATTATTAAGTGAAAAATTTAATTGTCTTAAGTAATATTTTTTAGTTTTGAGATCTAATTCTAAATCTCCGTGAATTACATTATCCTTTTCATTAGAATAAAGTTTTTTAAGCGACTCTTCATCTGGAAACGATTTGTTAAATAAAAACCCACAATTGCACCTATAATAAGGAAAGAAGACATTATTTTTATAAAAACCTGACCAATATTTTTTGATAATTTTCTCATCTAACCTTGGATCTATATCTGGATTTATTTCTGAGACGTCTACTAAAGAATTTTTACAAATTGGACAATTTCTTTCAACAATATTAATCATCATAATTTAAAAATTTAAAAGGTTTTGTATCGTAATACTTTGGATCATTTCTATATTTAAAGCTTATTTTGTCATCTGTAACTTTAATTGCGTAATGGATATTAGGTTTAATTTCAATTTTATCATTTTTTATTGTAATTAATGGACTTACTTTTCTGTTATGCCATGGGCAAAGTAAATAATTTGTTTTTAAGCATTTTTTATTGAGTTTTGCTCCTTCATGTGAGCATGTTGATGGCCATAATCTTTTTAAACCTTCATCATCAATAGTGATAAAAAAGGATAATATGCCATTTGAGTTTCCAATTATTTCCCCATCTTTAGATTCTAAAATTATATTTTTATCAATGACTAAAATATTATTTTCCTCTTTTTTCAAAAATACATTTGCACGCTCTATATTTTCAGAAAACTCAAAAGAATAATTTTCTGTATTTTTATAGAATAAATGGTTAATTTTTCTAAGTTCGCCTCTCCTATTTCTCATAGGTAAATCCTCATTCATTAATGTTTTATTATTTTTTTTTAAAAGTTTCTCAATTAATGGATTAAGTATCCAAAAAATTCCCTTAGAGCCAATTGAAAATCTAGTAATAACATTTGTCTGAGTTTCATTAATTTCTTCGAAAATAGAATTAACTAAAATAATATACGGTCCAAGGGCTGATAAATATATGGCATTGTGTTTTGAATAATCGTACTGAATTAAAGGCATAGGTATTTCAAAACCAAATATTGGAATTTTTTGAAGATTTATATTACACATAACATCATTAGTAACAAATGCCTGTACTCCGTGAACTGTTTTATGAATAGTGTTTAAATGACGAATGTCCTTATAATTCCAGTCAGCATCGTCAGCAGCATAATCTCCTATATTTTGAACTTCAAAATCTTTAAATTTAAAGCCCTTTTTAATAAATATTTTTTTTAAACTTTGAAAAGATTTTTTTGACACGATTAAATAGACAAAATTTATAATTTTTTAAATAATTCTTTAGCTATTATATTCCAATTGTTTTTATTTTGATATGTAGAATATGAAGAAATAGATTTTTCTTTGTAAAGTGTTTTATTATTTAAAACTTTTATAATTTTATTTGCGATCTTTTGTATACTCTCATTTTTATTCAATAAAATTGCTCCATCGTTGTTAATTATGGACCCAATACCTCCGATGTTTGGAGCGATAGAGGGTAAGCCAAAAGAAGATGCCTCATTCAATACAACTCCTAAAGCTTCTGCTTTACTCATTAGAATAAAAAAATGGCTTTCAATAAAAAGTTTTTTAAGTTTATTTTTTTGGGAGCTTATTTCCTTATTTAAATAACCGTAAACTTTTACAAAGTTAATTTTATTCATATTTTTTGGTGGGTAACAACCAACTATTGATAGAGTAGATTTTATTTTTTTTTTGTTTATAAATTCTACTATTTTTATAGAATCATCCATACCTTTTCTATGCCAGTCAACACCTATAGTTAAAAATTTTATTTCTTTTTTTTTTGAAAATTTTCTGGAATTTATTAATTTCAAAATTTTATTTTTACTCAAATTAAATTCAAAATTAGACCCAAAAGGTAAAACTTCAATTTTTTTACTGTCTATCTTATAATTTTTGATTGCATTTTCTTTTGCGTAAGTTGATGTATAAAATATCTTTTTTGCTCTCTTTAGTGCTAATTTATCTAGGTAGTTACCATTATTGATAGATAAGGAATTTTTGTGCTTTAAATAATCTTTATAAAAAAGGTCGTATGTTAAATCAGTCCATATATAAATAGGAATATCAACTTCTAAAAAACTGACTAAAGAACATTGATGAACAAATATACAATCAAAATCAGAATTTTTTAAAATTTTTTTAATTTTTTTTGCATAAAATTTTGAAATAAATATACTTCTACTTCTATCATAATTAAAACCAAAGAGACTAAATATTTTTTCTAAAAAAAATAATAATTTATAAATCAGAGGATTTGATGTGCTATACCAAGTGACCTGATTTTCACTTTTTTTTAAACATTTATAAATATTGTATGATGAGCCTGACCAATGTTTTAAATCATTTTTTTTTTCACTCGTAATGTAAGCTATTTTGAGTTTATTCATAAATAAAAAGTTTATCTGGATAAAATGCCATATATGTGTCAGACTCTGTATATCTAAAATCTTTTGGTAATTTTTTTTCTTTTATCAATTTTAAATTTTCAAGTTCATAGCTGGAAATTATTATTCTATTTTTAATATTATCTCCTTTATTTAATTTTGTAATTAAATTAGGTTCACCAGTAAAAATGTGGTACTTAAAAGTCGTTTTTTTTTCAGAGCATATAAAATTAAATGTCTTATCATAACTAATGTTGTATATATAATTTTTTTTACATATTATATTCTCAATATCACTATAGAACTCAAGGTAATCTAACCTTAGTTTTTTTTCTCCAAAAAAATTAAACTTAGTTTTCGAATATATGTTTAATTCAATATTTTCATTAAAAGTTCTATGATTATGTGAAGATAAAGGAAAATTTTTTATATCAAATGAATAGTTAAAAATTTTATAACTATATGCAACTGATAAAATAATTACTATAAATATTTTAAATTTGGATTTTATGAATTTAATTTTTTCAATAAAACATGTCGCAACAATATAAACTCCTATTGATGAGTTAATAAATCTTAGGCTTTCATAATGACTTAATAATTGAACAAATCCACATAAAGCATTTATGCTTATAAATAATAATAATGGATTTTTTTCATAATTATTTTCTTCATTGTTTATAGATTTTTCAAAAAAAGTATAAAAAAAAATAAAAACACAGGTTAAAAGACCACATATAGTAAATAAAAGATTTGTTAAAGTTTTTGGGACTAAAAAATGATAAATTAGTCTAAAAATGAAATAAAAATATTGCTCAACTCTTTCTAATAAAGTAACTTTTGCAACACCAAAAT
>CACKIN010000015.1 GCA_902600205.1 uncultured Pelagibacteraceae bacterium
TACAAAAGATATATTAGAACTTAAATTTTAATTATGGCTGTACCTAAACGCAAAACAACTAGATCAAGAGCTGGAAAAAGACGTTCACATTTAAAAATATCTTCAAAAAATATTATTGAGGATAAAAAGTCCGGAGAGTATAGATTATCTCATCATTTGGACTTAAAAACAGGATTTTACAAAGGAAGACAAGTTTTAGATCCAAAAGAATAATTTTTATGAACAAACCAATTACTATTGCCATTGACGCAATGGGTGGTGATAATTCTCCCAATAAAGTAATTGAAGGTATCTCTATACATTCTAAAAATTCTGAGAATGTTAATTACAAAATTTTTGGAAATGAAAAATTAGTTAAACCTCTAATAAAAATAAATAATTTACCAGAAAGTAATTACAATTTAATTCATACTGATAATCAAATTAAAGGCGATGATACCGCTTTGTCTGCAGCTAAAAAGGGTAAAGATACTAGTATGTGGCTTGCCATTGAGTCACTAAAGTTGGATGAAGCTGATGCTATTGTTTCTGCTGGTAACACAGGTGCACTTTTTTTAATATCAAAGTTAAATTTAAAAATGATTGAAAACATTGATAAGCCAGCCTTATCCGCTTTATGGCCAAGTAAGAAAGGGATGAATGTAGTTTTGGATTTAGGGGCTAACATAGAGTGTAGTTCAAAAAACTTATTAGATTTTTCAATAATGGGATCTGCATTGCTAAAAGCTCTATTTGAAAATGTAAAACCAGCTGTAGCATTATTAAATATTGGATCTGAGGAAGCAAAGGGTAATGCAATGATTAAAGATACTTACCATTTATTAAATGAAAAAAAAAATTCTCTATTTGATTTTAAAGGATACATTGAAGGAAATAATATTATGGATGGAGATGTAAATGTAATTGTAGCAGATGGATTTACAGGAAATATAGCTCTCAAGACAGCAGAAGGTACATCCAATTTTATAATAGGTGAATTAAAAAAAGCCCTTACAAGTAATTTAATCGGTAAATTTTCGTCTTTACTAAATTACGGTAATTTAAAAAACTTCAAAAATAAACTGGATCCAAGACTTTACAATGGAGCAATTTTGTTAGGCCTTGATAAACCTGTAATTAAAAGTCATGGATCAACTGATGCAATAGGTTTTGCTAATTCATTAAAAGTGTGTGAGAAAACGATAAGAGGAAATTTAATAAATCAAATAAAACTTAATATAAAATAAGTGAGAATTAATCTAACAAAAAAGGATATAATCAATTCAATTTATATGCAAATAGGATTCTCAAAAAAAATTAGTGAAACTTTGTTAGAAGATATTTTTCAACTCATATTACAAAATATTGAAAAACATAAAAAAGTAAAAATTGCTAAATTTGGTACCTTTTCTATAAGAAGAAAAAAACAACGTATTGGACGAAACCCTAAAACAAAAGAGAGTAAAATTATTTCTGAGAGAAATGTAATTCTTTTTAAGCCATCTAGAGAGTTAAAAGAGTATATTAATAAAAATGAATAATTTAAAAACTGATAGTAAATATAAAAGCATTGGTGAAGTGGCTCAATTACTTGATCTTAAAGATAATAAAAAAGGAACTTTATCAACACATACTATTCGTTTCTGGGAAATGTATTTTAATTTGTATAAAGAAATACCAGAATTTAAACTTCAAAACTACGATATGACTATGAAAGAATTCAAAGTAATTTTTTGGTGGGAATGGGCTCATAGATTTTTAGGAAGATTAATTGGGATTAGTTATTTAATTCCGTTAATATATTTTAGTTTTAAAATTAAATTTGAAAAATTAGTTGGACTTTACTTTATTTTTTTCTTAATTTGTTTCCAGGGCTTCATCGGATGGTATATGGTAAGCAGCGGTCTCGTTGATAGAGTTGATGTAAGTCATTTTAGACTTTCTGTTCACTTACTTATAGCATTTATAATTTTATCAATGATATTTTGGAATTATTTAAAAATAAAATTTAATGGTATCCAAAAAAATAATATTAATTCAATTTTACCCTTACTCTTCACTATTTTAATTTTTATTCAAATTATAATTGGAGCTTTTGTTTCAGGCATGGACGCCGGTAAAATATATAATTCATGGCCAATGATGGGCAATTCTTTTTTTCCAGATGATAATAAAATATCTAATTTATTTAGGCTATCGGCATTTAGTGAACCATCATTAGTCCAATTTATTCATAGAAATTTAGCTTATATAATTGGAATATTCAAAAATTATTATATTTATCCGAATATGTATAGTGAAAATACCAAAGTAAATAGTCAAATATCTCTTTGGCTAATCTTAATGTTTTGGATAATTGCAATAATGATTGTCGTTGGAGGATTAACTAGACTAACCGATTCTGGCTTATCTATTACTCAATGGCAGTTATTTTCTGGTTTCTTTCCACCATTAAATAATGCTGATTGGGAAATGTATTTTAATTTGTATAAAGAAATACCAGAATTTAAACTTCAAAACTACGATATGACTATGAAAGAATTCAAAGTAATTTTTTGGTGGGAATGGGCTCATAGATTTTTAGGAAGATTAATTGGGATTAGTTATTTAATTCCGTTAATATATTTTAGTTTTAAAATTAAATTTGAAAAATTAGTTGGACTTTACTTTATTTTTTTCTTAATTTGTTTCCAGGGCTTCATCGGATGGTATATGGTAAGCAGCGGTCTCGTTGATAGAGTTGATGTAAGTCATTTTAGACTTTCTGTTCACTTACTTATAGCATTTATAATTTTATCAATGATATTTTGGAATTATTTAAAAATAAAATTTAATGGTATCCAAAAAAATAATATTAATTCAATTTTACCCTTACTCTTCACTATTTTAATTTTTATTCAAATTATAATTGGAGCTTTTGTTTCAGGCATGGACGCCGGTAAAATATATAATTCATGGCCAATGATGGGCAATTCTTTTTTTCCAGATGATAATAAAATATCTAATTTATTTAGGCTATCGGCATTTAGTGAACCATCATTAGTCCAATTTATTCATAGAAATTTAGCTTATTTAATTGGAATTTTTTACATTTATATTTTTATAAAAATTTATAAAAATAAATTATATGATCTTTACAAGCCAATAAATATAGTTGGATTTTTAATACTTCTTCAAATAGTTTTAGGAATTTTTACCTTGCTTTATGGTGCACAAATACTTATTGCATCTATGCACCAAATTAGTTCAATTTTTTTGGTTAGCTCTTGTATTTATTTTTTATTTTTAAATACTAAATCTAACTTACAGCCTTCAAGCTAGGTTTTCCTGATGCACCCAAAGCTTGATCTAAATCTGCTATAATATCATCAGGATGTTCTATACCAATTGATAATCTTACATATCCTGGTGTAACACCAGCGGCTAATAACTCTTCTTCCGTTAATTGACTATGTGTTGTTGTAGCAGGATGAATTGCTAAACTTCTTGCATCTCCAATATTTGCTACATGGTAAAACATTTTTAAAGACTCAATGAATTTTTTACCTGCTTCAACACCTCCTTTGACCTCAATACCTACCAAGGCACCATTTCCACCTTTAAGGTATTTCTTTGATCTGGCTGCAATTTCACCTTCATGAAGAGTTGGATATATTACTCTTTCAACATTTTTATGTTTCTGTAAAAATGCAACTGCCTTTTCAGCATTCGAGCAATGTTGTTTCATTCTTAAAGGTGCAGTTTCTAGACCTTGAATTATTCCCCAAGCGTTATCAGGCGCTAAAGGAGCACCTAAATCTCTCAAAAGACACACTCTAGCTCTTACAGCGAAAGAAACGTTTGCACCAGTTAATTGTGGTACTACCTCTCCCCATTTAGCACCACCATAACTCGCATCTGGCTCATTAAATAAAGGTTGTCTTTTTGGATCTTTAGTCCAATCAAAATTACCTCCATCAACTAAGCAACCACCTATAACTGTACCGTGTCCACCTATAAATTTAGTAAGTGAATGTACAACTACTGCTGCTCCGTGTTCAATTGGTTTACAAATTACAGGTGATGCAGTGTTGTCCATTATCAATGGAATGTTATGTTTTCTTCCTATATCTGAAACTTCTTTAATTGGAAAAACTCTAAGATATGGATTTGGCAATGTTTCAGCATAAAAGCATCTTGTTTTATCATCAATTAATTTCTCAAAATTACTAGGATCTGATGGATCTGCATATCTACATTCTATACCTAATTTTTTAAGAGTATGTGTAAATAAGTTTACTGTTCCACCATATAAATCTGTCGAACTAATAAAATTATCACCTGATTGACAAACATTCATGATTGCAAATGTTGATGCTGCTTGGCCTGATCCTACAGTCACAGCTGCAAGTCCACCTTCTAGAGCTGCAACTCTTTTTTCTAAAACATCATTTGTTGGATTCATAATTCGTGTATATATGTTTCCAAATTCTTTAAGTGCAAACAAATTTGCTGCATGATCTGTATCATTAAATTGATAAGATGTTGTTCTATAAAGTGGTACTGCTACAGCTGTAGTAGCTGGGTCACTTCTGTAATCGCCACCATGTAAAGCGATAGTTTCTGGATTTTTATTTTTACTCATTTTCCCCCTTCTGTTTAAAATAGTATTAAACTTTAATGAAAATATACAATCAAGCTTAAATTTAACTTGATAATGGGGGATAATTAGTAGTTATAAACTTTTTTAGAACTGTGAGAACTCTGTCAGCCTCTTCTAACAACATCATGTGACCACAGTTATCAATTATGTCTACCTGACTACCATCAATTAAAGCTGCTAACTTTTTTCCTTCTTTAACAGGACACATTTTGTCATCAGTTGCTAATATTGATAGGGTTGGACATTTAACTTTTTTTGCAGCCTCAAAACCATTTTTATAATTATCACAAGCTCTGAAATCAACTCCTAAAGTATTTTGGATCGTTCGTGATTTAGCCAACATTGTTCCTGTATTTATGTGATATAATCCAGGCACTGGATGACCACCAAAGTGACCTGCTGGACCATGAGCCCAATCCATCATCAAATCTACTGCTTTTGGATCGTTGTTTTCTGCCAATGATAATAATTGAGGATTCATTGGTATCGCTCCAGCGCCACCCATTAAACTTAAAGTTTTAATTTTATCAGGATATCTAGCTGTGCATTCAATGGTTACTAAACATCCTTGTGAGTGACCAACTAAAGAGGCTTCCTTGTGACCAACCGCATCTATTACTGCATTTACCCAATCAGCCATTTCTTCAATCGATTTAAGGCTTTCACCACCTGAAAGACCGTGACCAGGTAAATCTATAGCTAACGCGTTATATCCATGAAATGCAAAATACCTAGTTTGAAGAACCCAAGTCATATGGGTTAATCCACTTCCATGAACAAATATTATCAAAGGTTTTTTTTTATCAAACGGTCTTCCACCAGTTGAAGCATAAACTTCGTTATTATTTACTTTAAATTTCATTGATTAGATACAAGTCTTGGTTTTCTTGCAGCTCTAAAACCAACCTCGAAATCATTTTTAATATCATCAATATCTTCAATACCAACTGACAATCTAATCATATCATGTGAAAGTCCAGCAAATTTTAAAGTTGCTTCATCCATTTGTGAATGAGTTCCTGATGCAGGATGTATGACCAGAGTTCTAGTATCTCCAACATTTGCTAAGTGAGATGCTAGTTTTACATTATTGATAAATGCCACACCTGCTTCTTTGCCTCCCTTAATACCAAATGCTATCATTGAACCTCTTCCATTAGGTAAAAGTTTTTTTGCCAATTCATGATCTGGGTGATCGGGAACGCTTGGATGCGATACCCATGCAACACTCTCATGATTCATTAAATATTTGACCATCTCTTCTGCGTTAGAACAATGTTTTTTCATTCTTACAGATAAAGTCTCAATACCTTGTAATACATTCCATGCATTTTGTGGACTTAAACATGGACCAAAATCTCTCATACCTTCAGCTCTAGCTTTCATTGTAAAAGCTGTTGGGCCAAATTCTTCAGCAAAAGATAAACCATGATAACCCTCATAAGGTTTTGTCATAGTGGGAAATTTATCATTTTGCATCCAGTCAAATTTTCCACCTTCAACTAATATTCCTGCCATTGAGGATCCATGTCCAGCCATCCATTTAGTCAATGAATGAATTACTATATCAGCACCATGTTCAAAAGGTTTACACAAATAAGGAGTTTGATAAGTTGCATCAACCATCAATGGTATTCCTGCTTCATGTGCGATTTTAGCAATTTCAGGCATGTTCATAATCTCATTACCTGGATTTCCAACTAGTTCTCCAAAAATTCCTTTCGTATTTTTTTGAATTGCTTTTTTAAAACCTTCAGTGTCTCTTGGTTTAACAAAAGTACACTTAATGCCAAATTTAGGTAATGTTAACCTAAATAAGTTTACAGTACCTCCATATAATTGTGATGATACAACTAAGTGATCACCTGCTTCACACAATGTCATTACAGCTAAAAATATTGCACTCATTCCTGAAGATGTAGCTAATGCAGCTGTACCACCTTCAAGTGAAGCGACTCTTTCTTCTAATACACCAACTGTGGGATTTGAAATTCTGCTATAAATGTGTCCACCTCTTTCTAAATTAAATAGAGCAGCAGCATGGTCAACATCATCAAACAAGTATGATGTAGTTTGGTAAATTGGTACTTGTCTTGAACCAGCATTTTTATGTGGTTGATAACCAGCGTGTAGGCTTAACGTATCGAATTTATAAGTATTTGGTTTTAATTCTTTTTTTTTATCGCTCATTTGGCTCCTTTAATTATTAACTTAGAGAATTCCTTTTTTAAGAGGTTATTATTACTAATAAATGGTCATAATTCAATCAACCATTAAGTCCTAAAAAAATATAATAAATTGACAATATAAGTAATTATAAGTATTAATCCCGCATTCATGACAAAATTTGTTAAAAAAGATGAGATAAATAGCGAGTGGTTTGAAATTGACGCTACAGACGCCGTAGTTGGTAGATTAGCAACAGTTGTATCAAAAATTATAAGAGGCAAAAATAAAACAAAATATACTCCTCACATGGATCATGGCGATTTTGTTGTTGTTAAAAATGTAGACCAAATAAAATTTACTGGAAATAAATTTCAAAACAAAAAGTACTATAGACACACTGGTTATCCAGGAGGCATAAAAGAAATAACGCCAGAAAAATTAAGTGAGAATAAGCCTGGTGAAGTTTTAAAATTAGCTGTCAAAAGAATGTTACCATCTGGTGCTCTTGCTAAAAAACAATTATCAAAGCTTAAAATTTATTCTGGAGCTGATCATCCTCATAGTGCACAAAATCCAAAAGTAATTGAAATCAGCAAACTTAATGAGAAAAATATAGTTAGAAATTAAAATGGAAAACAATCAAACATCATCACCAAAGACAAAATTAGATTTTAAAGATAGCAAGTATGCCACAGGGAGAAGAAAAAAATCAGTTGCTAAAGTTTGGTTAAAAAAGGGTAGTGGTAAATTCTATGTTAATGGAAAATCACTTGATGATTATTTTCCTAGATCAAACCACAAAATGCAAATTTTAAGACCGTTTGAAATAATAAATCAATCTACTGATTACGATGTTAGATCTAAAGTTGTTGGAGGGGGTCAAACTGGTCAAGCTGGTGCATTAGTACATGGTATTTCAAGGGCTCTGCTTAAATTTGATGAAACATTGAAATCAACTCTACGTAAGGAAAAACTAACAACCAGAGACTCTAGATCTGTTGAGAGAAAAAAACCAGGTAGAGCAAAAGCAAGAAGAAGCTTTCAATTCTCTAAAAGATAATTTCTTTTTAATTTTCAACTGTTATATTAACTTATGCTTAAGAAAAATGTTCTTATTTGTGGAGCAACCGGATATATAGGATTACAGTTAACAAAGCTCCTTTGTAAACATAAATATATAAATATAAAATATTTATGTGGCAGTTCATCAGTTGGAAAAAAAATTGATTTTTATGATAAGGATTTAAAGAAGTTTAAACTACCAAAGATATCCAAGTTTAACAAAAAATACCTATTAGATGTAGATATTATATTTACAGCACTTCCAAATGGTGAAGCCCAATCTATATCAAAATATCTAAACAAAAATAATCTCCTTATAGATCTTGCTGCAGATTTTAGACTCAATACTAAAAATGAATATGAAAAATGGTATAAAATTAAACATAGCGCCTCAAATCTAATTAAAGATAGCATTTATTCTATTCCTGAAATAAGTGGAAAATTATTAAAAAAATTTAAAATTATATCTTGTCCTGGATGTTATCCAACTACGGTATTAATTCCACTAATCCCATTAATAAAAAGAAACCTAATTAATAACAAAACAATTATCATAGACTCTAAATCTGGTTATTCAGGAGCTGGAAGAGGTGTACATAAAAGATATAAAAAAAAAAATCTATACGAGTCCCTTAGTGCTTATGGATTAGCAAATCATAGACATAATTCTGAAATTCAACAAGAATTAGATTTAAAAACTAGAAAAAAAAATAAATTTCATTTTACTCCTCATTTAACACCAATGTTTAGAGGAATTTTAAGTACTATATATGTTGATATAAAAAAGGGTGTTTCCTTAAGAAAAATTCAAAATGTTTTAACCAATCACTACAAAAGTCATAAGTTTGTGAAAATTTCTAAAACAAATACATTTTTAAGTACTAACGATGTAATTAATACTAATAATTGTTTAATTTCAGTATGTAATAGCAAATATAAAGATAAAATAATAATATTGTCTGCAATAGATAATTTGATTAAAGGTGGTGGGGGACAAGCTGTACAAAATATGAATTATTATTTTAAATTTAATGAAGGTGAAGGCTTAAATGTATAAAAAAATACTAACGGTATTATTTTTAATTATTTTATCACATTGTTCTCTAAATCATCCTGTTTCAATGTGGGAGGTTGAAGAAGAAAATACAAATTCAGATATTACGAAACTAAATTTCGAAAATGAAACCTCTTTTGATGAGTTTAAAATTAATGTAATTAAATATGGAGAACTAAGTGATTTTCCTAAATTAGATTAATGAAAATGATTAAAAATATAAATATTGCAGTAATCGGTCTTGGTCAAATAGGATCATATGTTTACAATGAGTTAAATATTAAAAAAAAAGATATTGAAATAAAGACTGGAAAGAAAATAAAAGTTGTTGCGATCTCAGCTAAAAATAAAAACAAAAAAAGGAAATTTAAAATAAATAAAAAAATATTTTACTCAAATCCTTTAGATATTTTAAAAATAAAAAATCTCCATATAATAATTGAAGCAATCGGTTTATCAGATGGAATATCAAAGAAAGTTATTGAAACAGCTTTAAAAAATAAAATTCATGTTATTACACCAAATAAAGCACTCATATCTAAACATGGAGACAAGCTTGGTGAATTAGCTGAAAAAAATAAAGTAAATTTAGAATTCGAAGCATCTGTTGCTGGAGGTATACCAATAATTAGAACTATAAAAGAAGGTCTTGCAACTAATAAAATTACAAAAGTTTATGGAATTCTTAATGGCACATGTAATTATATTTTGTCCGAGATGGAAAAAACTAAAGATAGTTTTGTTAGTGTTTTAAAAAAAGCACAGACCCTCGGCTATGCTGAACCTGGAAATCCTAAATTAGATTTAAACGGATATGATGCTTTAGCAAAAATAAAAATACTTTCTTCATTAGCATTTAATAAAAAAATTTCAAAATCAAATTGTTTGATGGAAGGTATAGAAAATATAGAATATAAAGATATTGAAATAGCTAATCAGTTAAACTTCAGAATTAAATTACTTGGTATCACTGAAATTATTAATAATAGTATTTTTGAGAGAGTTCATCCGTGCATGGTTAACAAAAACTCTTATATCGGAAATGTAAGTGGCGTGATGAATGCTGTAATTTTAAATGGATCGCCAATAGGAGAAAGTGTTTTACAAGGTGAAGGAGCAGGTCCTGGACCAACATCATCTGCGATAATGTCAGACCTGTTGTCTATTTTAAGAGGAAATATTAAATTTCCTTTTGGAATTACTAGAACAAAAAGACAAAAACCAAAAATTTTTAATAAAGATATATCGTCTAATTCACTATATGTAAGACTAGAAGTTAAGGATAAACCAGGAGTTTTGTCATCTATTACAAAAATTTTTGCAAATCATAAAATATCAATCCAAAGAATTATCCAGATACCAGATAGTAAAAAAAAAACTGCATCAATTGTAATTATTACACATGATGCAAATGAATTAAGCTCTCAAAAATGTATTAAATCTTTTAAATTAAATCGAAACATAATTAAAAATCCAGTATTAATAAGATTATTTTAATGGAACTTTATATCAAACTTTTTGAAGTTCTATTTCCAGTTTTTTTTATAGTAGGTATTGGTTATTTTCTTGGTAAAAAAAATCCAGATTTTGATACATCTTTTATAACAACTTACTCAGCTAATTTCGGAACGCCATCTATAGTAATATTTTCTATATCAGCTAGTGGTGTAACTTTTGCAATGTTCTCTGAGTATTTTTTATACGCTCTTATTCTTTTGACTTCTTTTTTGATCGTTGGATTAATTTTCCTATTATTAATGAAAAAAGATTATCTTAGAGAATTACCAACATTCTTTTTACCTAATACTGGTAATATGGGTATTCCAATATGTTTGTTTGCATATGGAAAACTTGGAATGGGAATAGCTGCAGCTATATCATCATTAGTTGTTTTATTGCATTTCACTCTCAATATCTTTCTTGCTAAAAGAGAATTCGATTTAAACGTAATAGTTAAAAGCCCATCATTTTATGCAATAATTGCAACAATCCTATTTCTATATTACGAAATACCTTTACCAATGTTTGTTTTGAATACTGTTATGCTTTTAGCTTACGGAATGATTGTAATGATTTTAATGTCTTTAGGTGTTTCTCTAACGCAAATGAAAGTTTTTTCATTTAAGGACGCTCTAATTACATCTACTGGACGAGTTATTATAGGTCCTTTAATAGGCTTTGCTCTGATATCTTTTTTTAATTTATCTGGCTTTGCAGCAGGTGTTTTACTAATACAATCATCGATGCCTAGTGCCATTCTTTGTTATTTAGTTGCATCAATGTATTCGCCAAAGGAAATAGTTGATAATATCTCTAGCACAATCGTAGTTTCAACTTTAATGTCCTTAATAACAGTCCCAATAACAGTATTCTTTGCTTTAAAATATTTTTCTTAAAGGCTATGTTTGTGTAATGAGAGCAATAATACTCAATGCTTCTGCTTGGATGATTGTTCCATGTATGGATGCAATTGCAAAGTATTTAAGTTCTTCAATGGATGTTTTGCAAATTACTTGGTCTAGATATTTTTTTACTGTTATTTTTGCTCTATTCATAATGTTACTTTTTGATAGAAAATCTCTTGTTTGGAGTAAAAAACCATTACTCCAATTGATAAGGGGATTAATTTTTGTATTTTCTACTTATTTATTCTTTTATGCAATATCTGAAATTTCATTACCAAAAGCTCTTACTTTAGCTTTCGTTGCTCCAATTTGTGTAACTGTAATGTCACCATTTTTTTTAAATGAAAAAGTAGGTTTAAGACGATGGACAGCAGTATCAATGGGTTTTATAGGCACATTAATTGTAATTAGACCTGGCTTTATTGAGATTAATCTTGCAACACTTGCTGCTTTAGGAAATGGAATTTGTTATGGCTTTTACTTAATTATTACTCGTAAATTACGCACCTTTGATAATTCTTTATTAACTTTATTATTTGCAGGCACAGTAGGCACTATTGTTATGTCTTTTTTCATGCCAAGTGTATGGATAAATCCATCAAATAGTCAGTGGGTTATGATGGCTCTTATTGGTTTTATTGCTGCATTAGCACATTTTCTTATCATTTATTCTCTTAATTTAGCTGATGCTTCAAAATTAGCTCCATTAGGTTATACTGAAATAATTACAAATATAATTCTTAGTTATTATATATTTAATGAATTACCTGATAACTGGACTTATCTAGGTTTATTTATAATTGTATTAAGTGGTCTTTATATTTCAAGGAGAGAAATTGCTATAAGATGATCGATTATAAAAACCATCCTTTTGACCCATTAATATAATCAATATCTTTTTCTATTGATATCCATTTTCTTTTTAATTTAGATGCAACGTATCCTGTAGTATTTGATCCTGCAAAAGGATCTAATATAATTGATTTTTCTTTTGTTAAAAATTTAATAAAAAACTCAACTATATCCTGAGGCATTCTAGCAGGATGAGGTGTTAAATTATTTTTAAAACAATATTCTCTATAATTGTTAACATTATTTGTATTAGATATTGGTAAAAAATTACCAAAGTTTGCTTCATCATATGTAGATTTGGCAAAAATATTTGGTGGTATAGCTCCTTTGTTTTTTGTTAAAAAACTCTTTTTATTAATTTTATGGCCAGTAGCTCTTTTACCCGCGTTATATTTTTGTCTCTCTAAAAGTTTAAGCATACCTTTACTATATTCTGATAATATTTTTCTATTGTTGGCATAAGGTCTTTCTGTTTTTGCAAACCACCAAATTTCAGTAAAAGAGTCTTTAACTCTTTCTCTATACTTTGTTACCCATTCAGCTGGACCTGGCAATTTTGCTGGATTGTGCCATACAAATTTTTGACATAACTTAAAATTTCCTACTTCCATAAATTTCATTAAAGCCTTTATTTCAATTAATGAATATGTTGGATGTCCTGGTGTCCACGAATTCCCTATCTCAATTACAATAGAACCTTTTTTTGTTAATATATTTCTTAATGGTTTTGCAAATTCTGCAAACCAATCAATATATTTTTGACCTTTTTCATTTCCATATTTTTTAGCTGATAACAACGGAAAGGGTGGTGATGTAAAAATTAAATCTATTTTACCTTTATACTTTCGTATAAATTTCTCATCTTTAATAACCTCTAAACTGTCATTATTATAAAAGTCCCCTCCATTAATTTTATTCTTATTTAATTTTTTTTTCATTTATCTATTGACAAAGTTATTATTAAGTACTATATATTAACTATGTATACAAATATAGTAAAATGTAGTATTTTAAGCATCTTTTTACTACACAGAGTTGTATTGTATTACTAAATATTGCCATATTTATATGGTTAAATAGCTATAAATAAAGGCTAATTAGTGCAGTTATCCTTTCTATGTCCACTAATTAGCCTAAGAAAGGAGAAAATGGAAGGAGAAAAGAAAAACAAAGGTAACATTGTGGAAAAAAGAGAACGGTTCACAAAAATGGCTCCAATAAGAGTAAATAACGTCTTAAAACACTTAAGATTGGTCTCAAATCTCCTTAATAAAAATAATTATAAATATGAAAGCAAAGAATTTAAGAAGATCCTCGATGATATCTATGATGAGTACAAAATTGTTAAAAACAAGTTTGAAGCTCAAGAGAAGAGGACAGATAAATGGAAATTGTAGATAAATTAATGACAAAAAGAACATATTCAACAAAAGCAAGTTATGAAGGGGCTGTGAGAAATGCTTTGGTTCAAATGCAAAGTCACGACAGAGGAATGGGTGATATATTTAAAAATAGTAAAGATGAATATGAAAGATTAAATTTAGATAAGGAAGACTGTTTAGCCATCTTATTTTTTAAAAATGGAACAAATAATAATTCATCTAAAATTGGTTTTTTAGATTTTGGTGGCATGGATAGTGAGGATATAGAACATTTTTCTGAATTTCATTCCCATAGTGCATCACATAGAAATACTTTTTCATCTGATAATTTCTTTGGAGGTAAAGGAAATGGTGGAAAATTGTATGGGCTTGGACTTTTTGATAAAGCTTTTTGGTATACAGCTAAAAATAAGTATTTAAGAGCTGTTGGCTTTGAATCAAAAATTGTTTCTGCAAAAGGGTTGGGAAATGTAAGAGATAAAGATTTAAGAGTTATTCATGATGATTATGGACATTTTACCAATGCAAAATTTAAACTTCAAGAGTACTTAAAATTATTTAATATTAATTTTGAAGATTTACCTGTCAAAATTAAAAAAATTGCTGAAAAAAGACAAAGTTTTACATTCTTTATAGGTGAAAATGTAAAAGAATATCCTCGACATATAAAAGTTCAAAAAGAGCTAGATAAATTTATAACTAATCAGCAATCAATCCTACCTTTGCAATTAATGAATATTTATATTTGTAATAACGGAAGGTTTGTAAAAGAAGAAAATAATGAAACTTATAAATTTTTAAAACCTGAAACTATAGAACAACACAAGGATCAGCTTAACCAAGTTTCAATTGAAATTCCTGATATGCTTGAAGACCCCGAAACAAAAAACATTGTTGATATGACAAATTCACCATTTAGGAGATTAATTATTAAATCTTCAGCTAAGGATATGCCAAATTCATCTTTAAAAGGAAGACATTTAATTGTAGGCAGAAAGGCGTCGGGTAAACTTAAAGCTCCACAAGGTCATTGGAAGATGCGAGAAGTTTCTTCAAATCCTAGCGGATTTTCAAGACATCTTTACGGTGAGTTGTTTCACGACGAATTGCAAGATTATACATCAAATTCGAGAGAGGAATTTACACCATCACCATTTATAAACGCTCTCAGTGAATTTATTAATATTAATATAGACAAAATAGCTAATGAGCATTTAGAAAAAAAGAAAGTTGAAATAGAAAAAAAACAAAAGGAGAATATTAAAAATTTCCAAAGAAATCTTGAAAAAGTTTTTAAAGAAAACGGTTTTATTAAACACAAAACTGCTGGTGAAGGTAATATGAGTACAAATGGTTCTGGTAAGAAAAAACCTAAATATAAAGAGAATGGAAAACTTAAGTCAATGGATCTGACTCTTTCACATAAACAAGCTGGGAAGGGTGTTGTCTTCAGACCTAAATTAACAAGTTACAACACAGAAGGTAAGATAATTAAAAATTATTCTGTAGATTGGTTTATATCTGACAGTAACGTTTTAGGTGAACATGAGAAGCACATGAATTTACTTTTTACAAAAAATTCTGGTACTACAAAAATACATGCTGTGTCAAAAAAAAATAAAATTAAAAGTAATTCAGTAGAAATATCAGTTCTTGATATATCAAAAATAAATTTAAAAAATAATTTTATTGAATTGAAGGAGAGAACTTCGTCAAAAATAAATTATGAAATTATTGATGTTAATGGAAATAAATATAATTCATGTTATTTGACATATACATCAAATAATGAAAATATTATTGGTACATCACCTGTAGGACTTTTAAGTGGAATAGGCCAAGGGGAAACAGAATTAACTGCAATGACAGAAGATTGTTTTAGTAATTCTGTTAAAGTATCTGTTAAAGAAAATCCAAACCCCCCCAAACAAAAGGGTGGGGGTTTTCCTACAGTGCTATGTAGCGGTATAGATGACGATCCCCTAAATGAAGATGGTAAAAATCTTCTTGATGCAGATCATCCTCCAATATATCAAAGACCTATAGATACTATTAACGGAGTCTGGTGGATAAATTTTCAGTCTCCATTAACTGAAATGATTTGGAAACAGTCAAACAACAAAAAACAAGTTTCGGACGGTGAAAAATCTGCGGAATTTAAAGTATATTATTTAGAGCAATTTTTTGAAATTATGGCACGTGTAAATATTACAAGCAATCCTGATAGTAAACCAGACACACTTGCTAAATCACTTCAATCAATTGATGATGAAAAAACAGATTTTAATAAAAAAATTGAACCTTTTGTAAAATCTATATTAAATTCAGACGATTTTTTTAATACTGATGAATAGCAATTATACAGCAGCTGAAAAAGTTCTACTTTCATCTTATGAAATTAATAAAGAGAAAGTTGAGTTTTCAGCTGAGGAACTTACTGTCAAATGCTGGGAAAAATTTCCAAATGACTTTGCGCTAAAAGGATATGAAAATTTCCCAAATTCAAATGCTGTATTGTTACATTTAATGAATAAAAATGGCGCATTGCTCAAAAACGGATGGATATCCAAAAAAAAAGCTAAAATATATAAAATCACTGACACAGGATTATCTTATGTCGAAAATTTCTTACTCAATAATGTTACCTCAAATAAAAAATCAACTAATAAAGTTGATTTACCAAGAGATATGATGATTAATATAAAAAGTTTTTTATCAATAAGAGTTGTTCAAGAAATACTTAATGGTAAAGATTTTAAACAATTGAAGTTTGTTTCTGCATGTAGTTTTTGGAAAATCAGCTCAAGTATGACTTACCCGGAGATCATAACAGAATTAAATAATGTTACAACTTGGATTGATACATTGAGCAAAATATTTAAAAATCATAAAGAAGATTTTATAAAAATTGAAAACAATTCAGTTATTAAAAAAAACTCTGTTACTTTACTAAAGAATGCACATAAATTCTTTTTAGATAAATTTAAAAATGATCTTGATTTAATAAAAAAAATTAGACCAAATGCTAGCCGAAATTAATGAAGAAAAGTAAAAAAGGTATATTTTCAAGATCCATTCATTTAATGGTTACACCGGTTGATAAGGGCTTTTCTTGCTCAGTTGTAGGGGATAATAAGGAAAACATGACTGAAGATGAATATGATTTATGTAATACTATCGCTAGAGGCATGATAAAGCTTTCAAATGACAATCCAAACAAAGTTTACAGTGAAGGCATTGAGGCATTGTCAGAGGAACATAAGAACAAAGATAGTAATGTTGTTGATTTCCTTGAGTTTCTAAAAGTTAAAACTTTTAAATCCCTTAATTAAAGTAAACAAAACGTTACTATATATGAAAGTAATACTTTAAGAAATTTATATAAACTACTGTAATTATTACTTTTTTTAATATTTAATTATAATTTAATATAAAAGACTTCATGCAAACCTTAGTAAAACTTGAAATAATCTGTGATATATTTTCTAAAAGTTGACAGCTGTCAACCATTGTACATCTGTCAATTACTATTCTAAATCTATATTTGAGTATTTATAATGCTGTGATTATTCATTATTGGCATAAAGTAATGATTTTTTGGTATTTTTTAAAAAAGGAGTTCTAGATTCAAACTAATAAAATCAATTAAAAATTCGATTATTCCAAAGTTGGGACTGAATTTTGTCACTTAACATAAAATGGTTTGACCTAAAATCATGTATAATATTGAAAAAAAACTGGAGCTCTGCAACATAAGAATATAGCGTTTAAACGCCCAAAAATAGGTCTAATTTAAACGTTTATTATTTTATGGTGCAACTTATAGGTGATATTAAAAAAAAATAACCAAATATAGTAAAATAATTAAAAAACGTTGGTATTAAACATTTTTAGATCAAAATGCCCTCTAATTTTAGTAATTTTCTCTTGGTATTTATGCCACCTCTACCTGAATAACCTCCTAAAGAGCCATCTGATCTAATTACGCGGTGGCAAGGAATTTTTGGAGCATATGGGTTTTTTCCTATGGCATTTGCTACAGCTCTTACTGCTTTTGGCTTTTTAACTGCTTTTGCTACTTCAGAATAGGTTCTGACCTGACCTTTTGGGATAGTTTTTAGATATTTCCATACTTTTATTTGGAATTTTGTGCCTTTGAGGATCATAAAAAGAAAAACCCTGTTTCCTTGTACCTTTTCAGGCACAAAGAACAGTAGTTTTTGGCACGTCGTTTTATGCGCTACCGCCATGCCTTCCACTCTACTATTTTAGCGCTACTCTGTAGAGCTTTCTGCCCTCTGGGCTTGAACCTCTCGGTTTTTCCCCAGCTGGTCAGTTAAGAGTTGCCTCTTAATTCATTTATGAGATTATCAGATAGAGTAGGTTGTATGTATCACTTTATTGTTGAATTTTTTAGGTTTTTAACAGGGTAGAATAGTGGGGATAACTTAATCTAATGCTTTAAATAAACCATCTAAAACCCTCATACATCGCAATTCCATAAATTGAGTGACGTATCAAGAACATAATAGAGGTTTTAACCGGTATATCTGTATTTATTGCAAATATACCTTGTCCAGTAAATGGCAAAAATATTAGTAATGGCGCTAAAGTTGTAAGAGCTCCAAAAATAAAGCCTGTAAAATAGCTCATTTTAAAGCCTATTTGTATAAAGAAAAAATAATATATTACAGCCCAACAAATTGATACGTAATAGTGAAAAATCCAACCCATAAAGACCTCATATTTAATAATTGGCATTTGGGCTACATTTGGATTGTAAAATGATCCATTTTTAAGCATATAATAGGTCCACCTACCAACAATTCCCCAGGATGGCTCAGGAATACCTAATAATTTAAGTAAATAACCTAAAATATCTAAAATTATGCAAGAAAATATACCAGCTACAAGAATGCTTAAAATATCGATCAATTTACCTCAAAACATTAATAGAAATAACAGTACAAATATGCTTATGAAAAATATGCCAAAAATAACCATTAAAATTCTATTTCTTGTTTGTTCTTTTAGTTTCGGCCAGTAATTCATAATGAGGAACGTTCCAATAACAACAATAAGACCAATAATTACATATTTAGGCATTGAAATCTTTTACATTAAATGCTTGACATGTAAAATGAGTTATATTATTACTATTGATAATTAATTGTTATCAATAGTAATTATATGAATGAGCTAACAACAGACCTAAAATCGCTTCATGAAGCAACTTTAAATAACCTCAAAAACTCAAAAGCAAATAATACGTTAAGAGCTTATAAATCTGACTTTAGAGATTTTAGAGCGTTTTGTGCTAAGCATGGATTTAGTTCTTTACCTTCAGAACCCAAAATAGTTTCTTTATACATTACTCATCTATCTAAAAATTCAAAAATTAGCACTTTAAGAAGAAGATTAGTTTCAATTAGCATGGTCCATAAAATAAAAGGTCATTATCTTGATACAAAACATCCAATCATTGTTGAAAATTTAATGGGAATAAGAAGAGTAAAAGGAAGCATTCAAAAAGGTAAAAAACCTATATTAATCAACCATTTAAAATCTATTATTAATGTAATAGATGAGCAAAAAATTTATGATATTAAAAAGTATAGAGATAAGTCAATAATCTTAGTCGGCTTTGGAGGAGGATTTAGAAGAACTGAGCTAATTACAATTGATTATGAGGATTTAGAATTTGTACCGGAAGGACTAAAAATCACAATAAAAAGATCAAAAACCGATCAATTAGGTGAAGGGATGATTAAAGGACTACCCTACTTCACTAATGAAGCTTATTGCCCAATTGTTAATCTTAAAAAATGGTTAGAAATTTCTAAAATTAAATCCGGACCAATTTTTAGAAGATTTACTAAAGGATCGTTATTAACTAACAAAAGATTAACAGATCAATCGGTAGTTTTATTAATGAAAGAATACTTAAATTTAGCAGGTATAAATAATAAAAATTTCGCAGGCCATAGTTTAAGATCAGGTTTTGCAACTGTTGCTGCTGAATCTGGTGCAGATGAACGTAGTATTATGGCAATGACGGGTCACAAAACAACACAAATGGTAAGAAGATATATAAAAGAAGCAAATATATTTAAAAATAATGCACTGAACAATATTAAGATTTAAATCCTTTTCCAATGGTGAGGATAAAAATTAGGATTTCCTGATGGGTTTAGTGTCGATGGAAATACACATATTTTATTCGGATTAGCGTTTAAATAAGCTCCCCACCAATGAAAAGTTGAACCACCAACAATAAAATGCTTCGCGTAAGAAAATAAATTAAAATCATTAATTACATCATTTCCTTTTACATACACAAAGTTTTTACCTTTAAAGTGTTTTGTAATACTGTCTATATCATTTGACCAAATAAAAAAAGTTGGGTTATTGATTTTTTTTTCAAAATATGTAATTGATTTTTTAATATAATCTAGAAGATCATTAGTAAAATTTTCAGATTTGACCAATCTTTCATTTTTAATTATTTCATGAGGTTGGTCAGAATATTTGTTTTTTCTAACATGTATAGATACAGAATTTGTATTTTTTAATTGATCAATGGTTTCGTTATCATAATTAATAAATCTCTTTAAGGGTTTATACATTTTAATTAAATCGTCTTTAAATAAATGAAAATATTCTTCATTTTCAAAGTTTCCTTGAACATAAATTAAATTAGATAAATTGTTATCATCTGGAATAATAACAGGTAATGCAGTTTTATTATTGTTAATTTTAATATTTTTTTCAATGATAAATTTTTTTTTGTTTTTAAATTTTTCAAGAATTAATTCATATTTTTTTTTAATTCTTTTTAAGGAATTTTCATATGTGTTATTACTATCAGCCAAATTTTGACTAATATTGAATTTATCGAGCATATATTTTTGGTGACTTCTAAGTTTGTTTTTTTTTTTAGAAAATCCACTTACATTATCTATTTGAAGTTCACAACCTAGTCTTTTGCTCAATGCATATGAATGTGCATACATAAATAATTGATTTCCTAATCCTTCCGCAATTTCAACAACTAATTTTTTTGGCATTATATTATTTTTGATAATTTATTAATTGATTTGCTATAATCTTTTTTAATAATAGAAAATGAAAAATGAGACAAAGGTTTCCACTCTTTTATAGCAATAATTTGATTAAAAACGTCATTTTTATTGCTAAATTTAAAATGCATTAAAGCTAAAGTTTTTTTTTTTAAAAAGGTACCAATATGAGTGATACCACTTTCAGGTGCTATTACATCATCACACAAAGATATTGTATGGACTAGTTTATCACCTTCAAGATTATTTAAAAATAAGATATTATGATTGTTAATTTTGTTATATTTTTTCTCTTTAAAATCATAACTATTAAAGTTTTGAAAAAAAAAATTATTTTTTTCTAAGTTATCAAGTTCTGACGAAAAAACTATAAATTTTCTTTTTTTTGCTAAAAATTCAATAAAATTTTTAATCTTTTTATTATCCCATAATAATTTTTCAGAGAATAAATTATGCTTATAATGAAAATATGTTGCACATTTTGGAAATTCAAAAAAATCAAATCTATTAAA
>CACKIN010000016.1 GCA_902600205.1 uncultured Pelagibacteraceae bacterium
ACCAATAATAGAGTAATTTTTAATATTGTCTCTATTAGGTTTTAAAAAATTTAATGCTTGCATTGTTTACTTTTCTTTAATTTCAATTTTTTTATTATACCAATTCATTATTGCTGCAATGGTTAAACTAATTGTCAAATACGTTAACATTGTTATCGAAACAATTTCGATTGCTTTACCTGTTTGCATTAATGCGGTACCCGCAAATACCAGAACTAAATCAGGATATGCAATAGCTGCTGCTAAAGATGAATTTTTAGTTAAATTTAAATATTGGTTTGTTGTTGGTGGTATAATAATTCTTAAAGCTTGTGGCATAATTACTAGTTTTAAAACTTGATTAGGTGTCAAACCAACAGAGGCTGCTGCTTCTTTCTGGCCTTTACTTACACCTTCAATACCTGCTCTTACACACTCTGCTACAAATGTAGAAGTGTATAAAGATAAAGCTAAAACTAAAGCTATTAATTCAGGAGGTAGACTAATTCCACCTTCATAAATATAGGAAATTTTTGATAATTTTTTAAGCTGTGGAAGTTCAAATTCTAAAGATACTCCACCAATTAAAAAGGATAAAAGTGGCAAAATAATCAATATAGCTAAAGAGTATAAAAGAACTGGAATTTGTTTTCCTTTATTATCTCTCAAATTATTTGCATAATTTCTTAGTATAATTATTGAAATTATTGCTGCCAAACCACAATATAAAAATACATTCACATTTTCCCATACCATTGATGGTATGTAATAACCTTTTACAGTCATATAGGTCACTCCAAACCATGCATTAGCTTTTTCTGGTAAAGGCAATGCTCTCAGAGCCGCGTAATACCAAAAGAATATTTGTAATAATAATGGAATATTTCTAAAAAATTCTACATACCATGCTGCAGAATTTTTTATCAAATAATTTGATGATAATCTTGCTACACCAATAATTACACCAAGTATTGTACAAAAAATTATACTTATAAATGAGACTAATAAAGTGTTTAAAAGTCCAACTAGGAAAGCTCGAGCATAAGAGTCGGATCCACTATATTCAATTAAAGAAAATTGAACATCAAAAGACGATTCTTGAGATAAAAATCCAAACCCAAAATCAATGCCTCTATTATCCATATTTGTCTGGGCATTAATTGTTAAAAAACCAAATATAAGAACAACAAAAAGTATAGCTAAAATCTGAGGTAAAAATTTTTTTATAATGTTGTTCATCAGAGTTTATATAAAAAAAAGGGCTAGAAATATCTAGCCCTTTTTAAGTAATTTAGAATAAAATTATCTTGCTGGTGGTACGTATAAAATTCCACCTTTTGTCCATAATTCGTTTGGACCTCTGTCAGGTAGAATTCCAGTGTCAGCTATGTTTCTTTTGTAGCTTTCACCGTAGTTACCAACTTGTTTGATAATTCTTAAGTTCCAGTCGTTATCTAACCCAAAAGCTGCACCTAATTCACCTTCAGCACCAACTAATCTTTTGATAGCTGGATTGTTTGAAGTTTTCATCATGTCAGCATTCGATGAGTTAACACCATATTCCTCTGCTTCGATCATAGTATTTAGTGACCATCTAACTATATCTTCCCATACAGAGTCACCTTGACGTACAACAGGTCCTAGTGGCTCTTTTGAGATAGTTTCTGGTAAAACTACGTGATCATCTGGAGCTGATAATTTAGTTCTTTGCGCAGCAAGACCTGATTTATCAGTAGTGTAAGTATCACATCTTCCAGCGTCGTAAGCAGCTACGACTTCATCTGCTTTTTCAAAAACTACTGGCTCGTAAGAAATTCCTCTAGAATCAAAGAAGTCTCTCATGTTAAGCTCAGTTGTAGTTCCTAAGTTTGTACAGACAGATGTACCGTTTTTGAACTCACTAGTAGATTTAATTCCTGAACCTTTTCTTACCATGAAACCTTGTCCATCATAGAAATTTACACCAACAAATGTTAAACCAATGTCAGCATCTCTAGATAAAGTCCAAGTAGTGTTTCTTGATAAAATATCAATTTCACCAGATGTAAGTGCTGTAAATCTTTCTTTTGCACTTAAAGGAGTGAATTTTACTTTAGTTGCATCTCCTAATGTAGCAGCAGCAACAGCTCTACATACATCAACATCAATACCTGTCCAATTTCCAGACTCGTCTGCATTTGAAAATCCAGGTAGACCTTGAGAAACACCACATCTTACAAATCCTCTTTTTTTAGTGTTCTCAAGAGTTTTTGATTTCTTTGCAGCCATTGTTTCTGTTGAAAATGCAAATAGCACAGCGAACATAGCAACCAAAGAAGTCAATTGTTTTACTAATTTAAACATTATTTCTTCCTCTTTTTATTTATTTATTTGTTAACAAATTATTCAAAAAGTAATTTTTGAATGCTTAAGTAAAGCAGAAACTAATACAACCATCAACTGTAAAAATACCTCATCAATGTTGACCAATTTGTGCTGGCGCGCCCTGAAGGATTCGAACCTCCGACCCACGGTTTAGAAAACCGTTGCTCTATCCAGCTGAGCTAAGGGCGCAAAGAGATTACTTTATAATACTAATTTAATTTTTGAAAAGAAATTTTTTAAATAATATTAATATAGTTAATAATTCTACTCTACCTATTATCATGAAAATTATCAGATAAATCTTTGTTAAAAATGATAGGTTATAAAAATCAAAGTTAGGAAGCTGGAACATGGTTGAATTAACAGTATTCATTATTGTCAAAATAGAAAGTTTGAATGAATTTTCAAATTGAATATCAGAAAGTGTTAGCAGCAATGTTAATAAAGATAAAGATATAATGAAAATAATAATAGAAAAAAAATATTTATCAATATCTGATTTATTAGTATTTTCATTAATCAGTGTGACTCTATTAGAATAAATTTGATTTGGTTTTGTATGAGAAAGAAGATTGTTTACAGAAAATTTGATTAAAGTTAAAATTTTTATAACTCTAATTCCTGAGCTTGTTGAAAAAAACGAACCACCTATAATAACCATAATGAAAAATATAAATGTAAGATTGTTTGGTGTGTCCGAAAATGAAAAACCAATATTTGATACACTACTTGTTATAGCAACTAAAATAGTTGGAAAACTCTTACTCGTATTTAAAAAAACAAATGAAAAAAAGATTAAAAATATTAAATAAATTAACAGATTAAAATCCTCACTCAAGAAACTTAGTTTTTTTCTATTAAAAAAAACAAGATTATAGACTAAAAAAAGACTGAAGAAAGAAAGTACCATTGAGAATGATAAAAAAATTTTGCTTAAATCACTCTCAAACAAATAGTCAATATTGTTTACAGGCAAAAAACCACCTGAAGAAATTATTGATAATGACAAATTAAAAGCATCAAAAGTTCTTAAATTTATAATTTTAAATAATATGAATATAAGTAATGTTAATGATGAATAAATTATAATTATTTTAAATGATTGTTTAAAAATTTCACTATTATTGAAAGATAAGTATTCTGTAAAAGATTGTTTTAAATTTTTATCAAAAATATCGATTAATAATAAAATTGAAAAAAGAAAATAAATTCCACCTATCCATTGTGAAGTCGATCTCCATAAAATTAGGCTTTCGTCTAATTGCTTAATATTTTCAAAGATAGTAAAACCTGTTGATGTAAATCCTGAAATTGCCTCAAAATATGAATTTAATAGTGTAATATTTTGAATTCCAAAATAGTAAGGTATTGAAATTATTAATGGAAATAAAATATAACCTAACAAAACAGTAAATATTTTTTCATATAATGAAATTTTCTTAACTTTTTTTCTGTTAAAAAATAAAATCAAAATTCCTAGAATAAGACTTATAATCAAGGTATATATGTAATTTTCAATATTAAAAAAAATATCAAAATAATTTGAATAAATAATATTAAAAAAAGAAAAAATACTTATTAAAAATAAAAAAGCACTTATATATATTGAACTGTTTTTTGTCATCTTAAAATTAGACTGAACTAATTCTAAACATATTTTCTACTATAGGTAGTTGATCTCTTTTAGATAATAGAACAACTGTATCATCTTTTTGAAAAATATAACTTGATCTTGGAATTTTAAAATTTCCATCACTTAATATTGCTCCTATTCTGATTTCATCTGGCAAGTTTGAATCCTTTAACTGTTTATTAATTAATTCTGAAGTCTCTATAATATCTGCCTCTATCACCTCATATTCACCATTTGAAATTGTATAAGCATTTTCTATAGTGCCTTTATGAACATGTTTCAAAATACTCGAAACTGTACTCATCCTTGGGTCAATCAGATCATCTATTTTAAGAGAGGATTGAAGTAATGAATAATTTGGCTTATTTATTAGAGCCATCGTTCTCTTATCTTTTGAGAATTTTTCAACTATTACACTTACCATTAAATTATCTTCATCATCATTTGTAAGTGCTAATACAGTTTCAACTTCATCAATATTAGCCTCGTTTAAAACTTCTTCATCCAAACCGTTTCCATTAATCACTATTGTGTCATTTAATTCATTTGCGATATATTCAGCTCTGCTTTTATCTTTTTCAATTATTTTTACTCTTGCCGATTCAAATGACTTCTCAATGTTTTTAGCTAAATTAAAACCAATATTTCCACCACCAATTATTAGCATTTTATTTGAAATTTTTTCATTATGTCCAAAAACAGATAATGTTTCTTGCATTTGAATGCTATTGACTACAACATATGCTTTATCATTGAGTTGTAATTTGTCAGTTTTTTTCATTATTACAAATTTATCATTTCTGATAACTCCAAGAATATAAGCGTTTAATTTAGGAAATTTTTTAGTGAGCTCATTTAAATTAATTCCATGTATTGAACATTTTTCATCTATTAAAATTTCTAGTAATCTAATTTTATTTTCTGCAAAAGGAACATTGTCTAAAGCACCTGGGGCTTCCAATTTTCGTTGAATAGATTTAGCAATTTCGAGTTCAGGGGAAATTATATTATCTATTGGTAAGTTTTCTTTACTAAATAAACCTGTGTATTTCGGATCTAGGTATTCTTGAAATCTAATTCTTGCAATTTTCTTTGGAACTTTAAACAAAGAAAAAGCTATTTGACAAATCAACATATTTATTTCGTCATTTCTAGTCACTGCTATAATCATGTCAGCATCCTTAGTATTTGCTTTTTCTAATATTTCAGGTGAGGTAGCTTTACCAACGATTGCTTTGACATCTAAAGTTTCGTTTATTTTTTGAATATCATCGCTTGATTGGTCTATCATTGTAATAGAATGATTTTGTTCAATTAACATTTTTGCTATAGTTGAACCTACTCTTCCAGCTCCACAAATAATAATATTCATTAATTTAAGTCTTTCACACCTAATAATTTTAGTTTTCTATGTAGTGCCGATCTCTCCATGCCTATAAATTTAGCGGTTTTAGATATATTTCCGCTAAATTTTCTTAATTGAGAAATCAGGTATTGTTTTTCAAAAGTTTCTCTAGCCTCTTTTAAAGGTACAGTTAATGTTTCTGTGACAGAAAAATCATCTTCAACTGATTTTGAGAGAGATTCTTTTATTATATTCATTAATCTTTGATTGTCGTCTTCTGGTGATAATATTGCTATTCTCTCAATTAAATTTCTTAATTCTCTTACATTTCCAGGCCAATCATAATTTAACAAATAATTATTATCATGTATTTTAAATTTTTTAAAATTATTAGCCTCACATATATTTTCTATAAAATAATCTATTAATATTGGAATATCATCAATTCTTTTATTAAGCGGATCAATATTAATATTAAAAACGTTTAATCGATGAAACAGATCTTCTCTAAAATTTCCTAATTTTATTTCATTTTTAACATCTTTGCTATTAGTGCAGATAATTCTCACATCAACTTTTATATCGTGATTACTGTTTATTCTTTTGAATTTTTGATCAATTACAACTCTTAAAATCTTAGATTGAGTTTCTAGTGGAATTTCTGTTACTTCATCAATTAATAAAATTCCCTTTGAGGCTTTTTCTAGAGCCCCATAAAAAATAGAACCATCTTTCTTTTCCTCACCAAATAATTCAAGCTCATATTTCTTAGCATCTAACAAAGCACCATTTATAATAATAAATGGACCATCCTTTCTTTTTGAGTTTTTATGAATCTTTCTTGATATTAGTTCTTTCCCTGATCCTGTAGGGCCACTAATAAAAATTCTGCTCTCCGATTTTGATAGTTTATTTATTTGATCTTTTATGGACAGAATATTTGAACTTTTACCAACTAGCTCAAATGTATGAAAAAGTTTTGTGTTTAAGTTTTTATTTTCATTTTTTAAATTATAATTTTCTACAGCTCTATTGACAAAATTTAACAATCTTTCTTTATCAAAAGGTTTTTGAATAAATTCAAATGCTCCAGATTTTAAAGAGTTAACAGCCATCTCAATATTTGCATGACCAGAAATCATAATAACAGGTAAATCTGTATTTTTTTTTTTTATATGATCTAGTAATAAAATTCCATCATTATCACCTTTATCGAGTTTTACATCGATAATTGCAACGTCTGGAAGTTTTTTGTCTATTTCTGTTAATGCTTGATTATAGTTTGCAGCTAATCTTGTCTTATAACCTGAATCTTTTAATAACTCATCAAGAATAAATCTTATATCTGCATTATCATCTACAATTAATATTTCTGCTGACATTATTTTATATATGGAATTATGATTTGAATTTTTGCACCATTTTTATGATTAAGAAATTTAATCGATCCTTCATGATCACTAATAATTTTATCTACAATTGATAATCCTAATCCAGTACCTTTTTCTTTAGTTGTAAAATAAGGTTTTATAATATCTTTAGTTTTTTTATTTTTAAAACCTGTACCTGTATCAATAATATTAACGTTTATATAATCTCTTCTTTGTCTAATTTCTATATCTATATTTTTGTTAGTTTTGCTATCTTTTTCAACATTTTCTTGAATACTTTCTACAGAATTTTTTATTAAATTAAAAAACAATCTATTAAATTGCTCGTAGTCAAACTTTAAAACAACGTCTTTATTTAAATGGTTAAGAAAGCTTATTTTAATGGAGGTATCAAATTTATTTACTAAATTTATATTTTCCTTGATTACTAAATTCAAATTATTTGGTTTAAATAAAGGCTTTGGCATTCTAGCAAAATCTGAAAATTCATTAACCAAATTCTCAATTTGTTTAATTTGCTTATGGATTGTTTTGAGATTGATTAAATACTTTTCTTGTTTTTCATTTTCAATATTTGGTAAATATTTAGTTTTAAGATTATCAATAGTTAATTGAATGGGTGTAAGAGGATTCTTAATTTCATGAGCTAATTTTCTTGCAACATTTTCCCAAGCTTCATGTCTTTCATTTGTTAGTAATTTTTCTTGCTGATTTTTTAACCTTTCTATCATTGAATTAAAATTTTTATTAAGTCTTTCCATTTCAATATCAGCTTTTAAATCAGGTACTTTTGTATCGAGATTTCCTTTACCAATCTTCTCTGAGGCAGTTATTAAATTATTTATTGAGATAAAAAATCTTGATGAAAATCTAATCGCTATTGTGATTGATAAAAATAATAAAAGTGTAACTAAAGTAATATAAATTATTGCAAATGATATTCTTATACCAAGATTTTGATTTTCAACAGTGTAATAAAAATTAACTGCTTCCTCTGATTTAATTAAATAATTAGAAATGTTTTTATCAAAATATTTTAGTACATATAAAAATGTATTATCAAAATTTGATAGTCTTATCACTGCTGCAGATTTATTTTCAAAAGTATTGATTATTTTTAGTGGCCTATCATCATTTTTAACCATTTGCATTGCTCTTTCCTCAATTTTTTTATATTTCGAGTCTGCAGCTGATTTTATTAACTGACCATTAGCATTTATTAAATGAAGTTGATCTATATCTCTTAAATATCTTTGAGTATTTAATATAAGTTGAAAACGTTCAGGATTTGTTTTGTATAAATCTGAATATTTATTTAAATCGAATGCAATCAAAACAATCTCCGATTCAATTTTATTTCTCTTTTCATCAACATAGTTTTTAGCAATTTCATATGAATTATTGACTGCAGTTGTAATTTTTTTGTCAAAATACTTATCCAGAGCAAAAGAAAAAATAAACAATGAAAATATTGCAATTAATAATGACGGTATTAATGTGAACAGTGCAAATGAGACTATATATTTCCTATTTGCTACTGAGCCTCTCACATTAATGTTATTTTTAATTGAGTTTCGTATATCTATAAAAATTAAAACAAAAAATATAAATACCAAAATGATGTTAGAAATTAGCAAAATTTCAAGGTTATCTTCATTAAGTTTTATAAAGCTTTTATCAATAAATGTTAAAAATGTTATAAAAGCTAATGAAATTGTTAGTATAAAAATAACTATGATGAACAAATTTCTTTTTAACAAAGCAAACATAATTTAAAAATACATTAAAAAAAATTAATAATCATGAGTAATTGTTTTATACTACTAGCAGCAGGCAAAGGTAAGAGATTTAAATCAAATAGTCCAAAACAATTTATAAATTACCTAAATAAACCCTTATTTATGCACTCTGTTAACAAGGCTATTAAATCAAAATTATTTAAAGCGATAATAATTGTGTCAAATGTGCCAATAAAAAATATTAGAAATAAATCTATTAAAGTAATCAGAGGAGGTAGAGAAAGACATAATTCATCTCAAAAAGCATTAAGTTTTATAAAAAAAATGAATTTTAAAAATGTATTTATTCATGATGCAGCGAGACCAAATTTCTCTATAAAACTATTAAAAAGACTCAATTCAAATTTAAAAAAAAATAGAGCGGTAGTGCCTTATTTAAAAACTGAAAATTCAACCAAATATAAAATTAATAAAAAAATACAAAATTTAGATAGAAATAATTTGTTATTAACCCAAACACCGCAATGTTTTGATTTTAAAACTTTATATAATCTAAGTAAGTCAAATAAAAAAAAAGTTACCGATGAAGCTTCAATACTTCTAAACAATAATCAAAAAATTAAATTTATAAAAGGTGAAGAAAAAAACTTTAAAATAACCATTCAGTCCGATTTAAAAAAAATAAATACTAAAAGTTGCTATGGTATCGGTTTTGATATTCATAGATTAACTAAAAATAAAAAATTATATCTTGGTGGTGCTAAAATTCCATTTCATTCAGGTCTTCAGGGACACTCGGATGGCGATGTAATACTACACGCTGTTATTGACGGACTTCTTGGTGCAATGAGAAAAAAAGACATAGGTACGTTATTTCCGAGTAATAGAATGAAATTTAAAAATATAAGATCACCTAATATGTTGACTCCAATTTTAAGAATTTTAGATAAAAAAGGTTATTATATAAATAATTTAGATATTAATTTAATATGTGAAAAACCTAAAGTATCAAAATACAGAAAGAAAATAATTACTTCGTTGTCTAATTTGCTCAATATTAATGGAGATCAAATTAATTTAAAAGGTAAAACAGTTGAAAAATTAGGTTTGATAGGAAAGGAAAAAGCAATTGCGTGTGAAGTAATAATCTCATTAAATTATTATGCTTAAGAAAATAAATACTTTATTTGTTACAATGTTGGGAATTGGAAAATTGCCAAGAATTCCTGGTAGTTATGCTTCTTTGGTAACGGTTATTTTTTTATATGTATTGTTTCATATTTTTTCTGTGCCAGCAGATATATTTTTATTTTTTTTGGTAGCTATTTTTATAATTTCACTTTTTGCAGTAAATTTATTTATTAAAGATTTAACCAATAAAGATCCAAAAGAGGTTGTTATTGATGAATTTATTGGTCAATCAATACCCATTTGTCTTTATGAAATAGCCCATTCAGAAATAACAGATCCAGCAAGGGTGCTAACCTTTTATTTTATAATGTTTATTCTTTTTAGAATTTTTGATATCGCTAAACCATACCCCGTGAGTTATTACGATAAAAACTTTAAGAATAGCTTTGGTGTTATAATGGACGACATTTGTGCTGGTTTGTATGTAGTTGCAATTCTAGTCTTTTATATGATTATTACCTCATGAGTAATTTATTCTTAAAAATTGTAAATTTGCTTACAAAAAAAAAACTAACAGTATCATTTGCCGAATCTTGTACTGGAGGACTTTTAGCAAGTTCAATTACATCTATTAGTGGATCATCTAAAGTATTTAAAATGGGGCTAGTGACTTACTCCAATAATGCAAAGGTAAAATTACTTAAAGTTCCAAAAAAAACTATTACAAAATATGGAGCAGTTAGCTACGAGACCTGTCAGTCGATGGTTAAAAATTTAAGTAAGATTAGTAGATCAAATATATCAATCTCTATAACGGGTATTGCTGGCCCAAATGGTGGAACAAAAGAAAAACCAGTTGGACTAGTTTACATAGGTCTTAAAAAAGGTAGCAAAACAATTATAAAAAAAAACTTATTTAGAAGTAAAAAAAGGAATTTAATTCAAAAAAGATCTGTTGTGCAAGCTCTTAAAATGATTTTAAAAATATTATAAACTTTCTGCCCTTTTCTGAAATGCATCAGCTATTTTTTCAAGACCAAATTCGAAGGATTTTGTCATTAAAATATTTAAAAATTTATTTTTGATTTCAAAATCAACATCAAAAGTAACCTCTGTTAAATCCCCTTGCTCTTGAAATTTCCAATTATTTTCTAGATAATTTAAAGGACCATCTATATTTGTTACAAAAATTGTATCATCTTTTTTATTAAATTTTACATCACTTTTATAGGTGTCTACAAATGGCCCTTTTCCAATTGTTAGATCTGCAACAATAAGTATTGTATCTCCTTTTTGTTTTCTTTCATGTACTTTTGAACCCTGACAGAATGGTACAAATTCAGGGTATTTTTCAATATCTAAAACGAACTCTATGAGTTTGTCTTTTCTATTATCAATTAATCTCTTAACTGATGCTTTTGGCATTAATGAATATGTTTTTTATTATATTTAAGTTTATTAAAATCTTCATCAGCATGATAAGAAGATCTTGTTAAAGGTGATGAGGATACTAATAAAAATCCTTTAGATTTTGCTATTTTTCCTAGCTCTTTAAATTCTTCTGGATGGTAATACCTATTTAATGGAAAGTGCTTGGCTGAAGGTTGAAGATATTGACCTATAGTTAAAAAATCAACTTCTGCAAATCTTAGATCATCCATAACTTGAATTATCTCATCTTTTGTTTCTCCAAATCCAACCATAATTCCTGATTTTGTAAAAACATTTTTATTTAGTTTTTTTGAATTTTTTAAAAGTTCTAAAGAACCAAAATATCTTGCTCCTGGTCTAACTTTAACGTAAAGACTAGGTACAGTCTCAATATTGTGGTTAAATACATCCGGATTTGCCTCTAATACTCTTTTGTAAGCTTTGCCTTTTCTTAAAAAATCAGGTGTTAAAACTTCAATTGTAGTATTAGGATTTTTTTTTCTTGTTGCGACAATAACATCATGAAAATGATTTGAACCACCATCAGGAAGATCGTCCCTATCAACAGATGTTATTACAACATGCCTTAAATCCAATTTTTTAACAGCATTTGCTATTTTAATTGGTTCGAATTGATCTAATTTTTCGGGCTTACCTGTTTTCACATCGCAAAATGCACACGCTCTTGTACATGTATCACCCATTATCATTAATGTTGCATGCCTCTTACTCCAACATTCAGTTATATTGGGACAATTAGCTTCCTGGCAAACTGTTACGAGATTATCTTTATTAACAACTGTTTTAGTTAAAAAAAATTCTTTGCTATTTAATAGCTTGGATTTAATCCACTTAGGTTTCTTCTTAATAGGATTAACCGGTTTATTAACTTTTTCAGGGTGTCTTGGTCTATTTTTGATTTCCATTGTCTTTGATTATATAGGTAGTCTCACCTTTTTTTCCAAATAAAAACTTTTCTCTTATTAATATTTCTATGAAATCTAGATCTATATTTTCTGTTAAAAGTGAATTTTTATGCTCTAAATCTTCTATTTTGCTATTTAGAGTAATTTGATCATTTTTTAGTTGCTCATAGATATCTTTCTTTTCCATGTAAGAAATAAGACCTCTATCACCATCTAATAAATTAAAGAAAAAATAAATAAATAGGAATGTGATGATAAGAATAAAATAGTTCTTTTTTAATTTTTCTAACATTAATCAATCTTATTCATTTTAGCTGATCTACCAAGATCTTCTTCAATACGAATTAGTTGGTTATATTTTGCTATTCTCTCTGATCTTGCTAGGGATCCAGTTTTGATTTGATTTGAATTGGTGCCTACTGCTAAATCAGCAATAAATGTATCTTCAGTATCACCAGATCTATGGGAGATTATTGTTTTAAAACCAATAAGTTGAGCAAATTTTATTACTTCTAACGTTTCAGTTACAGTCCCTATTTGGTTCAATTTTATTAAAATACTATTTGCAGATAAGTTTAGAAAGCCTTTTTTTAATCTTTCAAGATTGGTCACAAAAAGATCATCACCTATTATTTGTATTTTGTTTTTTGTTTTATTTATAAATTTAGACCATGCCTTCCAATCATCTTCACCAAATGGATCCTCAATTGATTTAATTTGATATTTTTTAATTAGTTGTACGTATTTTTTTATTGATTTATCAACACTCATGTAATCTTTAGAATGAATTGAATATTTACCTTTTTTAATTAATTCATTTGCTGCAACATCTAAACAAATAGATATATCTTTACCATTTTTGAAACCTGATTTTTTTATTGCCTGAACTATAAGCTTTAAGGCACTCTCATTATTGTTTATCATTGGTGCAAAGCCACCTTCATCACCTACATTAATAGAGTGACCTGCTTTTTTTAACAATAATTTTAGATTGTTTATTACTAAAAAACACATTCTGACAGCATCATTAAATGATTTTGCTCTATCAGGTCTAATCATAAACTCTTGTATTCTAAGGCCATTATCAGCATGCGCACCTCCATTAATAATATTCATTAAAGGAAAAGGGAGCTTAAAATTTTTTTTAACAATAAAGTTTTTATATAAAGGTATTTTTTTAACTTTTGCTGATAATTTTTTTACAGCCATGGATACAGCTAATATTGTATTTGCACCTAACTTTGTTTTTTGTTTTGTGCCATCTAACTTTATAAGAATACTATCTATTCTCTCTTGGTCATGAATGTTTTGATTTTTTAATTTTTTTGAAATTAATTTATTTACAGTTGCAACTGGTTTTAATACACTTTTTCCTAAATATTTTTTATTTCTCTTATCTCTTTTTTCATAGGCTTCAAAAGTTCCTGTTGAAGCACCTGAAGGACAAATTGCTGAAGCACTATAATTATTTGAAAATACTTCTGCCTCAATTGTGGGATTTCCTCTACTATCATAAACCTGTCTGGCTAAAACTCTTTTGATTTTGCTCATTAGTTACTTTTTAACTAAATTATCAATTTCTACAATTTGATAAATTAGATTATCTAATTTGTCTAAAGGGACCATGTTTGGACCATCAGATGGAGCATTATCAGGATCCTGATGTGTTTCCAAAAAAATAGCTGCAACTCCTACTGCAACTGCTGCTCTTGATAAATACTCAACAAATTCTCTTTGACCACCACTTTTTTCACCTAGACCACCAGGTTGTTGCACTGAATGAGTTCCATCAAAAACTACAGGATAACCATTTTTTGCCATGATGGGAATAGATCTCATATCTGAGACCAATGTGTTATAACCAAAGCTAGCTCCTCTCTCGGTCACTAAAATATTTTCATTACCGCTATCAGAAATTTTTTTGGTTACATTCACCATATCCCATGGTGCCAGGAATTGACCCTTTTTCACATTAATGATTTTGTTGGTTTTAGCAGCGGCAATTAATAAATCTGTTTGTCTACAAAGAAATGCTGGTATCTGAAGTATATCCACGTGTTGAGAAACTAGAGAACATTGTTCTTCGTTGTGAATGTCCGTAAGAACAGGTATGTTAATATCTTTTTTTATTTTATCAAATACAGGCAAGGATTTTTCTAAACCAGCTCCTCTTTTGCCTTTCAAGCTTGTTCTATTAGCTTTATCAAATGAAGTTTTATAAATAAATCCAATATTATACTTTGTTGTAATTTCTTTAATTTTACTTGCCATGTCCAAAGCATGTTGCTCAGTTTCAAGTTGACAAGGACCAGCTATTAAACAAATTTTATTTTTGTTTGAAATTTCTATACCGTTACAATTAACTATTTTATTTTCCATTAAAAGATTTTGCAGCTTTAATAAATGAAGAGAATAAAGGATGAGGATTTAAAGGTCTAGATTTAAATTCTGGATGAAATTGTACTCCAATAAACCATGGATGATTTTTAAGTTCAATAATTTCAGGTAATTGATTGTCAGGAGAAATTCCTGAAAAGATCAAACCTTTTTTTTCAAATTTTTGCATTAAATTTATATTGACCTCATATCTATGTCTGTGTCTCTCTTTAATTATATTATATTTATATATATTTTTTATGGCAGAATTATTTCTTAGTTTTGCCTCATAGAGACCCAATCTCATTGTTCCTCCAAGGTTTTTATCGGTTCCTTTAATAATTTTTCCATCTTTGTTCCATTCATCGATTAATCCTATAACAGGAAAACAATTTTTATCTAATTCACTAGAGCCAGCTTTTTTAATTTTTAATATATTTCTCGCAAACTCAACCATGGCCATTTGCATTCCAAAACAAATACCTAAAAAAGGTATTCTTTTCTCTCTGGCATATCTAATTGCCTCAATTTTTCCCTCTGTTCCTCTTTTACCAAATCCTCCTGGTATCAATATTCCTGATACATTATTTAATTTTGATTTAATTTCTTTTGATCTGAGTTTATCAGACTCAATTCTTATCAAGTTAACTTTAACTTTATTTGAAATTCCTCCATGGGTAAGAGCTTCATCAAGTGATTTATAAGCATCTTTTAAATTTACATATTTGCCTATGATAGCAATATTTACTGTTCTTTTTGTTTTTAAAACTATGTTTGTAATTTTTTTCCATGGTAGCAGATTTGGTCTTTTTTTAGATTTTATTTTAAAGAATTTTAAAACTTGCTTATCTAATTTTTGATTAAAAAAACTTATTGGGGCCTCATAAATAGTTTTTACATCAACTGTTTCAATAACATTAGCAATATCAACATTACAAAATAGGGATATTTTTCTTCTTTGGTCTAAAGGAATAGACTGTTGAGATCTACAGATCACTATATCAGGTTGAATTCCTATACTTCTTAATTCTTTAACCGAATGTTGAGTTGGCTTTGTTTTAATTTCATCTGAAGATTTTAAAAAAGGAACAAATGTTAAATGAATAAATAATGATTTTGATCTTCCATTATCATTCGAAAATTGTCTTATAGCTTCTAAAAATGGTAAACTCTCAATATCACCTACTGTTCCTCCAATTTCACAAATTACAAAATCTTCATTTGTAATATCTTTTCTTATAAACTCTTTAATTCTATCTGTAACATGTGGAATTACTTGAACTGTTTTTCCAAGATAGCCTCCTCTTCTCTCTTTTTTTATAATATCACTATAAATTCTACCTGTAGTAATGTTGTCTGATTGTTTTGCAGATATATCTGTAAATCTCTCATAGTGCCCTAAATCTAGATCTGTTTCAGCACCATCATCGGTTACAAAAACTTCACCATGTTGAAATGGGCTCATTGTACCTGGATCAACATTCAAATACGGATCCATTTTTCTTATCCTGACTTTATAACCTTGTGATCTAAGCAAGTAACCAAGTGAAGCTGATGACAAACCTTTCCCAAGTGATGAAACCACGCCGCCAGTGACAAAAATATATCGCGCCATGGAATTATGTTATAGCCAATGAATTATAAAAATAAAAGTATTAATTATTATTTTCAGGTAATTTTGGAGCATCGTCTGCATTTTCCTCAATTTTATCAATAACAGACGTATTTGAAGGAAGATCTCCTCTTGAAATAATAGTTAATCCTAGACTGCAAATTATGAATAATGTTGCAACTATTGCTGTAGCTTTAGTCATAAAATTTCCGGCTGATCTTGAAAACATAAAATTATCCTGAGAAACACCAATACCCAGGGCTCCACCTTCAGATTTTTGGAACAAGACAAGCAGCACTAATATTGCTGCTAATATTATATTTATAATTAATAGAATATTTTCCACGACGTTTAAATAATTGATTTTTTCATTATATCAATAAATATTTTTTCATTAGTGGATGCACCACCTATCAAAAAACCATCAATATTATCGATTCTCATTAAATTTTTTATATTTTTTTGGTTAACAGAGCCACCATACAAAACTTTAGACATCGAAAATTTTTTTGATCTCTTTAAGGTATCTTTGATAAATTTAACGTTTTTAATTAAATTGTTTTCAGTAGGAACAATTCCTGTACCAATGGACCAAACAGGTTCATATGCGATTATAACTTTATTTAATTTATTTAAATTTTTTAATCCCTCAAGTAATTGTTTCTTTAAAACAAACTTAGTTTTATTTTTTTTTTTATCAATTAACTTTTCACCTATACAAAAAATAACATTTAATTTTTTATTAAGTGCAGATTTTATTTTTAAATTAATTTTTTTATTATCATTTTCTTTTCTTGTCTCAGAATGTCCAATTATAACAAATTTCGCTCCTAAATCTTTAATCATTTTTGAACTTATGGCTCCGGTATACGGTCCATAGTCTGAATTTATATGGCAATCCTGAGCTCCTATCTCAATGTTTGAATTTTTAGTTTTATCTACAAAAGATTTAAGCAAAGTATAAGGTGGGCAATATACAATTTTAGCCTTATGTTTGTTTTTTTTTGAATAACTTATTACATTATTTAATGAATTTACTAATTTAACTGATCCAAACATCTTCCAGTTAGCAATGAAATAAATATTATTATTTGTCATACTGATTAATATAATTTATATGTTTATTTTTTTTTAGATCAATAAATAAAGAATATATAAGATGATTAGTAAATTAAGAAGTTTTTCAAATACAAAAATAGCAGGCGTAATAGTTGGAATTATTATAATTCCATTTGTATTTTGGGGAATGGGAAGTGTCTTTAGTGGAGGCAATACTAACAATGTTGCAAAGATTAATAATGAGGCAATCTCATCAAAAGATTTCGTAAATTTTATAAATGAGTCTAGGCTTACAAATGATATTATTAAAGCAAACTTAGATAATAATATTATAGAACAAATTTTATCAGAACTCATATCTGAGAAATTAATCGAAATGGAGATAAAAGAATTAAACGTATCTCTTTCTGAGAAAGCCTTAGCAAATAAAATTAGATCTAATGCAATTTTACTGGATGATAACAATAAATTCTCAAGAGTAAAATATGAAAAATTTTTATTAGAAAATAATCTTACAGCATCAAGTTTTGAAAATTCATTAAAAAAACAAGAATTAAAGAAAAATTTATTTAAATATATAAGTGGAGGAATTAAATCTCCATACTTTTTAAAAAATAAAATTTTTATAAATGAAAATAAAAAAATTGATATTGAATTTTTAGACCTTGATTTAGTTCATGATAAAACTGTAACAGATTCAGAAATAGACGATTTCATTAAAAACAATCAAGATATTTTAAAAGTAGACTTTATTGATTTTTCATATGCAAAAATAACTCCTCAAAGTTTAATTGAAATTGATGAATTTAATGACGAATTTTTCAAAAAAATTGATGAAATCGAAAACAGTATTCTAAATGGATCAAGCATAAAAGAAATTAATGAGGTTTATAATTTAAACCCTAATGAGATAAAAAATTTTATATTAAATGACAATTCAGATGAAACACTTCAGGAAATATACTCTAAAAGAAACGAGGATAAAATACAATTAATCGATAAAAATGATTATTATTTAATATTTGAAATTTCAAATCTCAAAAAAAAAATACCAAATTTCAATGATCCTTATTTTTTGGAAAGTTTAAAAAAAAATATAGTTTTGAAAAAGAAATTTGAGTTTAATAAAAATATTTTTGAAAAAATTGATGAGAAAAAATTTAATGACGATGAATTTATTAAAATATCAAAAGATAAAAAAAATATTAAATTTGTCACAATAGAAAGTCTTAATGATAATCAAGTTTTTGACTCGGAGTCAGTTAATCTTATTTATACATTGCCAAATAAAAGTTTTACTTTAGTTACTGGAGAAAAAGATAAAGTTTACTTATCAAGAATAAATAGTATTTATTACTCTGATATAGATAAAAATGCTGATAATATCAAAGAATATTCAACTAAATCAAACAATGATATAATCAACGATATTTACACATCTTATGATCTTTCATTAAATTCAAAATATAAAGTAAAAATCTTTAATCAGACAATTGATAGAGTAAAAAATTATTTTAGATAATGTTGAATATAGATCTAAAATTATTCAAGAAAAATCACTTAAAGAATAAAAACCAGGTTCTTTACTATTCATTCAAATCTAATGGATTAAAAGAAATAGAGAATTTAATAAATAACTTTTTAAATGTAAGAAATAGTTTCATTTTTGAGTCGGTTGAAAAGGGTTTTATAAAAGGCAGATATACTATTTTTGGGAAAAATCCTGATAAAATATGGGAATTTAATAATAATAACTGCGTTTTAAATTATGAAAATAAAAAAAAGAGACTAAAAGGAAAACCAAAGAATAATATAGAAAAAATAATTGAAAATTTTAAGTTTGAAATACCTAAAGAATTACCACCTATTAGTTCAATTATTTCGGGATACTTCTCTTATGATATAATAAGATATATTGAAAGAATTCCGAATAGTACAAAAAATGATCTTCAAATTCCTGATGCAAGAATATTAAGGCCTAGGAACCTTATAGTTTTTGATAATGCTGAAAAAAAATTATTTTTTATAGTTAACTGTTTTTCTGATGAAAAAATCAAGAATTATGATGCAAAATATGATCAAATTCAAAAAGAAATTGAGGAGATGATTTTTTTATCAAACTATAATTTGAAGATTAAATCATCAAATACAAATATCTCTAGACCTAAAATTAAATCAAACATCTCAAAGAAAAAATTTTTAGACAATGTAATTAAAGCTAAAAATTACATTAAAATTGGAGATATTTTTCAAGTTGTTCTAAGTCAAAGGTTCGAAACTGATCTTAATAAAGATCCAATAGATATTTATAAAAAATTACGAATTACTAACCCCTCCCCTTTTATGTATTTTTTTAACTTTGAAGATTTCCAAATTATAGGCGCAAGCCCTGAGATACTTGTAAGGCTTAGAGATAATAAGATAACTATAAGACCTATTGCTGGTACAAGACCTAGAGGTAAAAATAAAAAAGAAGATAAATTCTATGAAAAGGATCTTTTAAAAGATAAAAAAGAGCTCTCTGAACACTTAATGCTTCTTGACCTTGGAAGAAATGATACTGGAAAAGTTTCTAAAATAAACTCTGTTAAAGTAACTGAAAGCTTTAAAATTGAGAGATATTCTCATGTGATGCATATAGTTTCCAATGTTGAGGGTATATTTAATAAAAAATTTGGTAAATTTGATACCTTGCTGGCTGGTTTTCCTGCTGGAACTGTTTCAGGTGCACCAAAAATAAGAGCAATGGAAATTATTGATGAGTTAGAAACAACAAGAAGAAAGGTATACGCTGGTGGGATTGGTTACTTTTCAGCGAATGGCGATTTTGACACTTGTATAGCGCTTAGAACAGCAATTTCTAAAAATAAGAAATTTTATGTACAATCAGGTGCAGGAATTGTAGCAGATAGCAAACCAATTAATGAGTTTAATGAAACTGTAAATAAAGCAAAAGCTTTAATTAAGGCTTTAGAATAAGAATTATGAAAATAATTTTAATTGATAATTATGATAGTTTTACATTTAATTTATATCACTATCTTTCATCTTTTTCTAAAGTAGATGTTTTTAGAAATGATAAAGTAGATCATCATTTTATTTTAAAAAAAAGATATAATAAAATTGTAATATCTCCGGGTCCTGGAAATCCTAATCAATCTGGAAATTGTTTAAAGATAGTAAAAAATTTGTATAAAAAAATACCGATACTTGGCGTTTGTTTAGGTCATCAAATCATTGGTCAAATATTTGGTTCTAGGATAACCCAAGCTAAAGAACTTGTACATGGAAAGACAAGCAATATTATAAATAAGAAAATTGGTATTCTTAATAATTTACCAAAAAGTTTCAAAGCTACCAGATATCATAGTTTAGTAATTGATAAAAAAACCTTATCTAAAGATTTAAAAATTACATCAAGTACATCTGACGGGACAATTATGGGTGTTATGCATAAGGAATATAAAATTCATGGAGTTCAATTTCATCCAGAAAGTATCAAAACTAAATATGGTTTAAAAATTTTAGAGAACTTTGTAAAAGAGTAAAAATGGATCAATTTTTAAAAAAGCTCAGAAACAAAACAAATTTAAATTTTGATGAAAGTAAAAATGCATTTAAGATTTTAATGAATGGTGAGGCAAGCGATCAACAAATTTATGATTTTTTGACTTTATTATCAGATAAGGGTGAGGTTTCAGATGAAATAGCTGGAGGTGTATATATATTAAGAGATAAATCAAAAAGAGTAAAAGTTGAAAATTGCATTGATACCTGTGGTACTGGAGGAGATGGAAAAGATACTCTTAATATTTCAACTGCATCAGCGCTGTTGTTAGCAAGTATGGGTGTTAAAGTAGCAAAGCATGGAAATAAAGCAGTTTCATCAAAATGTGGGTCAGCTGACGTTCTTGAAGC
>CACKIN010000017.1 GCA_902600205.1 uncultured Pelagibacteraceae bacterium
TCAAAGTATAAAGACCAGTTTTACTGATAGTATAAGAAAAAAAGTATGGTGTTAGTTTAAATACTCTTTGATCAATTATATTTATAATATTATTATTTTTTGCTCTTATATTTTTAGCAAATTCTTTTGTTAAAAGAGCAGGTGTTCTTAAATTAGTTCTTAAGTGATGGCCCCAACTATCAGTAGTAAAATTCTCTAATTTGTCATTTTCAAAAAGTGATGCGTTATTTATCAGACAGTCAAAATATCTAAGTTTACTTTTTGCAAACTTAACAATTTTGTTTACATCTTTTTCTACACTTAAATCTCCTTTTATTAAATAAACCTTTGTACCCTTTTGTGATAATTCTTTTTTAAGGATTTCTGCTTTTGTTTTTGATTTATTGAAATGAATAACTATTTCAACCCCTTTGCCAGATAGTTTTTTAGCAATAGCAGCACCAATTCTAGTGGCTCCACCTGTAATAATTATTTTATTTGCTTCCATTTCTTTTTACCTTTTTGAGCTCTAGTGCCTGGCATACCCATTGTAGATCTTCCTTTAGGGTATATTTTGTTCTTTAGGTTATATTGTTTCACTTTAGGATTAAGTGTAACTTCTAACTCAGTACTTTCAAGTTTTCTAATCTCATCTCTTATTTTAGCAGCTTCTTCGAATTCTAGATTTGTAGCAGACTCTTTCATTTTTTTATTAAGTGCTTTGATATGTTTCTTTAAATTACCACCAACATTTGCTCCTGTACCAATTGTAACATAATCTTTTTCATAGACGCTCTCTAATACATCACTAATCTCTTTTTTAACAGTAGAGGCACTAATTTTATTTTTTTTATTGTATTCAAGTTGAATATTTCTTCTTCTTTCGGTTTCTTTTATTGCTTTTTTAATGCTTTTAGTTTCTTTATCTGCATACAAGATTACCTTTCCATCTAAATTTCTTGCCGCTCTTCCAATAGTTTGAATTAAGGATGTTTCAGATCTCAAAAATCCTTCTTTATCAGCATCTAATATTCCAACTAAGGCACATTCAGGAATATCAAGTCCTTCCCTTAATAGGTTTATACCAACCAAAACATCAAATACACCTAGTCTTAAGTCTCTCATAATTTCTATTCTCTCAAGTGTATCTATGTCTGAGTGCAAATATCTAACTTTGATACCATTTTCATGCAAGTATTCTGTCAGATCTTCAGCCATTTTTTTAGTTAATGTTGTAACTAATACTCTATAATTTTTCTCGATAGTCTTTTTACATTCATGCATTAGATCATCGACTTGATTTTTAGCAGGTTTGATTTCAACTGGAGGATCTATTAATCCAGTAGGTCTTATAACCTGATCTATAAATTTCCCTTTTGTTTGCTCTAACTCCCATGGACCAGGTGTAGCAGATACAAACACTGTTTGAGTTCTCATCATATCCCATTCCTCAAATTTTAAAGGTCGGTTATCCATGCAAGATGGAAGTCTAAATCCATACTCTGCTAATGTACTTTTTCTTGATCTGTCTCCTTTAAACATCCCATTTAATTGAGGTACCGTGACGTGACACTCATCAACAAATATCAATGTATTATCGGGAAAATATTCAAACAAAGTGGGAGGGGGCTCACCAGGTTTCCTACCTGATAAAAATCTTGAATAGTTTTCAATACCAGCACAGGAACCAGTTGCCTCTATCATTTCAAGATCAAATTTTGTTCTCTCTTCTAATCTTTGAGCCTCAAGCAGTTTATTTTGCTCTTTATGCTTTTTAAGTGTTATCTCTAACTCTTTTCTAATATTAATTACTGCTTGTTCGATCGTTGGCTTGGGAGTTATATAGTGACTGTTTGCATAAACCTTAACTAAATTTAATTCTCTCACAAGATCACCTGTTAAGGGATCAAATTCTTCAATTTTTTCCAACTTATCTCCAAATAAGCTAAGTCTCCAAGCCCTGTCTTCTAAGTGAGATGGAAAAATTTCTAAATATTCGCCTCTAGCCCGAAATGTACCTCTATAGAAATTTTGATCATTTCTTTTATATTGAAGAGCAATTAAAGATTTGATTATTTGTTCTCTATTATAATCATAATTTTTTTGAAGAGTTAAAGTCATTTTACTGTAGGCTTCAACTGATCCTAGTCCATAAATACAAGATACACTTGCAACAATTAAGACATCATCTCTTTCTAAGAGTGATCTAGTAGCAGAGTGTCTCATCCTATCTATTTGTTCATTTATAGATGCTTCCTTTTCTATGTATGTGTCTGATCTTGGTACATATGCTTCTGGGGTATAATAATCATAATAGGACACAAAATATTCAACAGCATTATCTGGGAAAAACCCTTTCATCTCCCCATATAGTTGGGCAGCAAGGGTTTTATTTGGAGCAAGTATTAGGGCAGGCCTATTCGTCTCTTCAATTACTTTAGCCATAGTGAAGGTTTTGCCTGATCCTGTAACACCTAATAAAACTTGATTAAACTCATTCTTCTTAGCACCATTTACTAAATTTTTAATGGCTTCTGGTTGGTCGCCAGCTGGTTTAAAATCAGATTTAATTTTAAATTTCTTTCCACCTTCAAGTTTTCCACCAATTTTTGGATTTTTACTTTGAATATCTGTAATTAAATCTTGATAAGTATTTTCCATATATTAAATAAAGTAATAGAATATAAACAATTTTCAATGAGCATAATATCTAACAGTCTTAAAAGAATTAAACCATCTCCTACTATTGCAGTTACGCAGAAAGCAAGAGAATTGAAAGCTGCTGGCAAAGATGTAATTGCTCTAGGCGCAGGCGAACCTGATTTTGACACACCTAATAATATAAAAAAGGCAGCAGTTAAAGCAATTAGAATAGGAGATACTAAATATACACCAGTTGATGGAACACCTGCAATTAAAAATGCAGTAATTAAAAAGTTTAAAAGGGAAAATAACTTAACTTATACCTCAGACCAGATAACAGTAGGTACTGGCGGAAAACAAGTTTTGTATAATGCTTTTGTAGCAACATTAAATAAAGGTGATGAAGTTATTATTCCCGCTCCGTTTTGGGTATCGTATCCAGATATGGTTTTACTTGCTGGTGGTAAACCGAAATTTATTAAATGTGGTGAAGAAGATGTTTTTAAATTAACTCCATCTAAACTTAAAAAAGCAATTACTAAAAAAACAAAATGGATAATTTTAAATTCTCCTTCAAATCCAACTGGTGCAGCTTACACAAAAAAAGAAATTATTAATTTAGGAAAGGTATTATTAAAATATAAAAATATTCTAATTTTGAGTGATGATATTTATGAGCATGTAAAATTTGATAATTTTAAATTTTTCACAATAGCACAGATAAAAAAACTTAAAGATAGAACACTTACAATGAATGGTGTAAGTAAAGCATATGCCATGACTGGTTGGAGAATTGGTTATGCAGCTGGTCCCAAAAATATTATAGCTGCTATAAGAAAAATCCAGTCACAATCGACTTCTAATCCATCATCTATAAGTCAGGCAGCGGCTGTTGAAGCTTTGAATGGAACTCAGAGTTTTATAAAAAAAAGAGCTAAATCTTTTAGTGACAGAAGAAATTTTGTTGTGAATTATTTAAATAGTATTCCAGGAATTACCTGCTTAATGCCAAAAGGTGCTTTTTATGTCTTTCCAAGTTGTAAAGGCTTAATTGGAAAAAAAACAAAAATAAAAAATGACACAGATTTTGTGCAAAAACTTCTAGAAAAACAAAATGTTGCTGTCGTACAGGGTTCCGCATTTGGTCTTGATGGTTATTTTAGAATTTCATATGCAACATCAATGAAAAAATTAAAGATTGCTATGGCAAGGATTAAGCTTTTTTGTGAAAGTTTAGGCTAAATTTAGTCTAATTACTGATTTTGCTGCATCAACTACTGAAACTTCTGGTTCTATAAATTTCATTTCAAGAATTTCTTCAGCATAAGTTGAGTTTGTTTGCATTCTAAGTCCCAGATCAGGAACCAAATTTTTTGCACTTGAGTCTACATAACTTATAAGTTTAACCATAAAATTAGGTAATTCTTTTTTAGGAAGCTTTTTTGCATGACTTGGAATATTTTCAGCCATTATTTTTGACAATTCTAGTATAGATCTTACTCCGGACCCAACAATTAATCTTCTACCTTCAGCTTTTTTATTATTTAAAGATAAAACATGTGCTCTGGCAATATCTTTAACATGAGATATCATGACTGAAAATTTTGGAGCTGCCGGGTATTTACCCTGAAGTAATTGTTTAACATATTCCATTGAAGTACAACTTTTCTCATTCAAAAAGTCTCCCAAGACAAAACCTGGGTTGATACAAGTAAGTTTATTTTTAATACCTTTACTCTCCATTAGCTCCCAAGCAGCTATTTCGGCTCTGGTTTTAGATACAAAATAATCTGTAGTTTTATTCCATTCTAAGTCTGTCCAATCATTTTCACCAAATGTATATGGGTTTGTTCTATTTGGTTTTCTATACATGCAAACTATAGATGATGTTTTTACAATATGTTCCACATCTGCATTTATTCCAGCATTTAAAACTCTTAAGGTTCCGTCTTTTGCAGCTGGAGTAAGTGACTCTCTATCATTTGAAACTTTTAATGGGAAAGGAGAGGCAACATGAATGATATATTTACAACCTTTTGCAGCTTCATTCCAACCATCGTCTCTTAGCAAATCTAATTCTATAAATGATAATTTATCTGTTGAAACATTATTTTCTTCTAATGTTTTTTTAGTTTGATCTATTGAGTTTTTATTCCTCACCGTTCCTAAAACTTCAAAGCCTGAATTCAACAATTCTATAGCCACATGTTTTGCAACAAAACCACTAATTCCAGTTAGTAATACTTTGCCGCTCATATGGTGAATATACTATTTGGTTTTTTTCTTTTTTTCTAAACCAAATAATGGTGAATTTCTAAATCTTAAAACAAGTATTGCTATAGCAATTAAAACAATTGCTCCAGCTTCATATAGTAATACTTCTGGATTTATTGATTTTCCTTGCAATATAATAAATCTTGATAAAGCGGTTATCGCAATAAATAATGGTAAAGTAATTTGAATTGATTGACTTTCCCAAAATACTCTAACCATAGCCAACACCTCTAAGTATAGAAAGAGTAGTAACAGATCAGCAAGTGTAACTTTTTGAATGGAAATCATTTGATAAACTTCTATACCAAATGCAATTATTGTAGCTATAAGAATTATTACTAAAGCCAATAATTGTATTTGCTTAACAATATTTTCCATTTAACTCTTATAGATGATATTTAACTAATTTGAAGCCAAATATTTCTCAGCTTCTAATGCAGCCATACAGCCCATTCCTGCTGCTGTTACAGCTTGACGATAAATTTTATCTTTAACATCTCCAGCAGCATAAACACCTGGAATATTTGTTTCTGTAGAATCGCTTTTAGTAATTAAATATCCTGTATTGTCCATTTCTAATTGATCCTTAAAAAGTGCAGTTGCAGGGTCGTGGCCAATAGCTATAAACAAACCATCTATTTTTAATTCTGATGTTTCATTAGTTTTAACATTTTTAATTTTTAAGCCTTTTACATTTTTTGGTTCACTATCACCTGTTATTTCTTCAACAACAGAGTCCCAAATAATCTCAATTTTTTTATTTTCCATTAATTTTTTTTGTAAAAGTTTTTCTGCTCTTAGTTCATTTCTTCTGTGAATTAATTGTACTTTTGATGCAAATTTTGTTAGAAACATTGCCTCCTCAACTGCTGCGTTACCACCACCAACTACAGCAACTGTTTTATCTTTAAAAAAGAAACCATCGCATGTTGCACATGCCGAAACTCCAAATCCTTTAAATTTTTCTTCTGACTCAATATTTAACCATCTGGCTTGTGCACCTGTTGAAATAATAATTGAGTCTGCGGTATATTTTTGTCCGCCATCTCCGATTGCTTCAAAAGGTTTAGATTTTAGATTTACTGATTGAATATGATCTTCAACTAAATCCGTTCCTACTGCTTTTGCTTGCTCTCTCATTTGTTCCATTAACCATGGTCCTTGTATAACATCAGCAAAACCTGGATAGTTCTCAACATCAGTTGTAATTGTTAGTTGACCACCTGGCTGCATACCTGCAACTAGCATTGGTTTCAGCATAGCTCTTGCTGCATAAACTGCAGCAGTGTAGCCCGCTGGACCAGATCCAATTATTAACACTTTTGTATGTTTAGTTGGTTTTTCACTCATAGAGGTCTATATAGTTAATAATGAGCAAATTAAAAGGTATTTTATTGACCGAGGGTATGCACGGAATGTTGAGCCAAGTTGAAGGCTTAGCTAAAGCTTTGGATATAGATTTTACTCACCATAAGGTTGAACTAAATAATTTATGGAAGTTAATTCCACCAAAATTTACGCCAATTTCTCAAAGAGTTTATAAAAAAATTAATCAATCAGATTATGATTTAATTATATCTTGTGGAAGAAAAAGTATAATTCCATCTATTCATTTGAAAAGTATTTCAAATAAAAAAGTCTCAAATATTCATATTCAAGACCCAAAAATAAACTTTAATTACTTTGATTTTATAGTTGCACCAGAGCATGATGGAATTAATGGATCTAATGTTATTACTACAAAAGGAGCTCTCCATTACCTTTCAGAAAATGAAATATTAGAGAGTAAGGATTATCTAAACGCCTTTATAAAAAAAGACCATAGAAAAATATGGTGTTTAATAATGGGTGGACCAACAAAATACTACGACTATTCAACTAAGAATATGAAACATATTTTTTCAATTTTTTATAAACTTTTAAAAAAACATGATTTTCAAATTGTTGTTATCCCATCAATGAGAACACCATTAAATACTATTCATTATGCAAAAGAATTTTTTGGTGAAAATCACACAGTTATAATGAATGTTGATAAAAAAGCTTACTTATCTGCGTTGGCTATATCTGAGAATATAATAGTAACTTGCGACTCTAGTTCAATGATTTCTGAGGCTGCCTTAACTGGAAAACCTGTTTATATTGCAAACATTTTACCCAGAAAAAATGATATAAGATTCCAAAGATTTAGAAATTTATTTAGAGAATTAAATATCACTAGAAACCTTGGAGAAGAAATAGAAACTTGGACCTATGAAAAACTTGATGAAACTAATAGAGTTGCGAAAATTATTAAAGAGAAAATAAATAATTGATGTCCTATTTAAATTCGATACTTAATAATTCAAAAAAATTTGATAGTCCATTTGTACATTGGGAATTAAATAAACCCCTCACTGATATTCAAATAAATGAGATAATAACAGCAGATATTTCTGATCCTTCAAAACATAATCTTAATTACGATGGCACTAGAGCAATTGATGGAGGAGAAGGAAAATTTAGAGAAGGAATTTCAGATGGAGGTAAGGCCTTGAAATTTAGATGCTTTGTAACCAAGGAAAATTCAAATGAATTCCCTGGACTTACCAATCTAATCAAAGAACTTCAGAGAAAAAAAACCTATCAAAAAATATCAGAATTAATCAATAAAGATTTATCAAGTTCATATGTAAGAGTCGAAGTAATATGTGATCGAGAAGGTTTTTGGTTAAAACCGCATTGTGATATCAAAGAGAAACTTATGTCTTGTTTGCTATTTGTAAATAAGCATAATGAAAGTGAGGATTTGGGAACAGATTTTTATGATAATAATTTAAAACTCATAAAAACACTGCCTTATAAAGATAATTATGGATATTTTTTTTCAAGTGGTCCTGATACTTGGCATGGGATGGAAAAAAAAGAAATAATCAAAGAGAGAAGATGTTTACAAGTAAATTATGTTACTTTTGAAACAGATTGGAAAGTAGATAATTAATTTTCCCAATCGAACCTTGGAAATGTATCAAAAACTTTAAAAATCCCTTCAGACCAGGTATTACAAACTTTCGAATAATCCTCATCATTTAAACTTAAACATTTTAAAGAGGCTAATTTATTTTCATCTTTTTTATATATGGCAAAATCTATTGGTGGGCCTACAGTAAGGTCACTTTTTAATGTTGAGTCCATTGATATCAAAGCACACCTAGATGCATCTCCAATTGAAACATTCGGTTTTATAACTCTATCAAGTATTGGTTTTCCATATTTAACTTCTCCAATAACAAGATACGGTTTACTGTCTGCTGGTCTTATGTAATTTCCTTGTGGGTAAATTAAATACAACTCTGGCCTTTGACCTTTAATTTGTCCACCAATTATAAAAGTAGAACCTAGAAGAACATTATCAGTGTTAATTCCCTGAGGAGATGAATGTTCTATATTTAATGAACCTACATAAGAAGCTATTTGTTCAAAATCTTTGCAAGTATTTAAATTCATTATTCCAGATGAACTACCTAAATCTTTTTCGATTGATTTATAGACTGCCTGTGATGTTCCTAAATTTCCTGATGTAACAATTACTATTGTTCTATCCCCAACATCATGTGTAAACATTTTAGAATATATATTTACGTTATCTAAACCTGCGTTAGTCCTGGAGTCTGATGCAAATACCAATCCTTCGTTTGTTTTAATTCCTATACAATATGTCATGACCAATTCTTATTTAAAAAAGCCATATTTTTCAAACCTTTTATGTCATAGCTGATATTTAATTTTAGCATTTGTTTTGCAAATCTATTTAATAAAAAATCTTAAATATGGTTACTTCGTTTTGGAAAAACTACGATGCTAAATCCGCTTATGATGGATATTTAACGGAAGATAATAAGCTTAGAAAACACGCAAGAATAATGTCTGGTATTTTAGAAAGACATGGAACTAAAAAACTACAAGAAATTGAAAAAAATTGTCAAAGTACGATAAGTGCTAGAGGAATAAATTTTAGAGTTTATGCAGCAAACAATAGAGCTGAGGAAAAAAAATGGCCATTAGATATTATTCCTCGAATAATTCCTAAGACACAATGGAATAAAATTTCTAGAGGCTTAGTTCAAAGGGTAAAAGCATTAAACTTGTTTATTGATGATGTCTATAATAAGAAAAAAATTTTTAAAGATAAAGTGGTACCAAAAGACTTAATTTTTAACTCACCATATTATCTTAAAGAATGTGATGGAATTTCTCCAAAGTTTAAAGCGTGGGCTAATATCTCAGGTGTAGATTTAATTAGGAATATAAATGGAGAATATTTAGTTCTTGAAGATAATTTACGTGTTCCATCTGGAGTTTCTTATATGTTAGAAAACAGAATGGTGATGCGTGATGTATTTCCAGAATTATTTACAAGATATAAGGTTGCATCTGTTCATCAATATTCAAATAAACTTTATCAAAGCATGATCGAGTGTATACCAAAAAAAACTGATAACCCTCATATGGTAGTTTTAACCCCTGGAATTTATAATTCGGCATACTTTGAACATTCCTTTTTAGCTGAGCAGATGGGCATAGCTTTAGTTGAGGGTAAAGATTTATTCGTTGAAAATGATTATGTTTATATGAAAACAGTTAAAGGAAAATTAAAAGTTGATTGTATTTACAGAAGATTAGATGACACGTTTCTTGACCCTAAGGTATTTAATAAAAATTCGTTAATCGGTGTCCCTGGTTTGTTTAAATGTTGGAAAAAAGGGAACGTCGGAATAATTAATGCACTTGGAACCGGTGTAGCGGATGATAAGGCGGTTTACTCTTATGTGAATAAAATGATCGTCTATTATTTGGGTGAACAACCAATATTAAACCAAGTTGAAACATTTCTTTGCGAAGATAAGGTTCATCGACAGCATGTAATTGAAAATATTTCTAAATTAGTAGTCAAACCTGCAAATGCTTCTGGAGGTTATGGAATAATGATAGGACCTAAGGCCCCCAAAAAAGAGAGAGAAGAAGTTATAAAGAAAATTAAAAAAAATCCTAGAGATTTTGTGGCACAACCTTTAGAGATATTATCCACAACACCAACTATATCAGAAAATGGAATTGAGCCGAGACATTTGGATTTAAGACCTTTTGTATTAAATGGTAAATCAACTTATGTCACAACTGGTGGACTAACAAGAGTCGCATTGAGAAAAGGAAGCACTATAGTTAATAGCTCACAAGGTGGAGGATCTAAAGATACTATGGTCGTCGATACCTAATTTTCTTGGAGTGATTTAACTCTGATTTTCTTTGTTTTAAGAGAGTTTATTGCTTCCAAAAAAGAGTATGCGGTTGACATGTTAGTACAATAAGGAATTTTATTAGCTAAAGTTCCTCTTCTTAAAGCTACAGCATCATTAATTCTGCTTTCACTATTTCCACCACCTGTATTTATAACTAAAGCAATTTTTTTAGAATTTAGTATGTCTACTATATGAGGTTTACCACTACTTACTTTGTTGATTTTTCTACATTTCATTCCATTTTTTATTAATATTTCTGCAGTTCCACTTGTAGCTGATAAAGTAAATCCAAGTTTTATTAATCTTTGAGCAACACCAATAATCTCTTGTTTGTGTGAATCTTTTACAGATAAAAATGCTAAACCTTTAGTAGGAAGGGAGTTTGCTGCTGCAATTTGACTTTTAGCGATTGCCATTCCAAAATCATCATCAAATCCCATCACTTCACCTGTTGATTTCATCTCTGGTCCAAGTAATAGATCGCTATCAGGAAATTTATTGAATGGAAATACAGCTTCTTTGACTGCAAATTTTTTATTTGTTTTATATTTTAATTTGTACTTTGAAAGTTTTTCTCCTGCCATAATTCTCGATGCAATTTTAGCTAGCGGAACCCCATTAGCTTTTGAAACGAATGGAACTGTTCTACTTGCTCTTGGGTTTACTTCTATAACAAATATTTCATCCTTTTTTATTGCAAATTGAATATTTAAAAGCCCTTTAACTTTTAGCGCTAATGCTAATTTTCTAGTTTGGATTTTAATTTCTTTTAAAAGATTATCTTTGATTGATACTGGAGGTAAGCAACATGCTGAGTCCCCAGAATGAACTCCTGCTTCTTCAATGTGTTGCATGATACCTGCAACATAAACATCCTTACCATCAGAGATAGCATCTACATCAACTTCCATTGCATGATCTATAAATTTATCAATTAAAATTGGATTTTGCTCTGAAGCTTTAAATGCTTCATTAATAAATTTTTTAAGTTGGCTTTTATCATGAACTATTTCCATCGCTCTTCCACCCAAAACATACGAGGGTCTCACAACAACTGGAAGACCAATGTTTTCACTTATTTTAATTGCTTGATCAAACTTGTTAGCAATACCACTTTTTGCTTGTTTTAAATTCAGTTTGTTTAATAGATCTCTGAAACGATCTCTATCCTCTGCTAAATCAATTGAACCATATTGAGTACCAAGTATTGGTAATTTGTTTTCATGCAAAAATTTTGCTAATTTAATTGGAGTTTGACCTCCAAATTGAGCAATAATTCCAATCAAATTTCCTTTTGATTTTTCTTTAATAATGATATTTTGAACAAATTCCTCTATAAGAGGCTCAAAGTATAATCTATCGCTTGTATCATAATCTGTCGAAACAGTTTCAGGATTGCAATTTATCATAATTGTTTCAAATCCAGCTTCCTTTAGAGAAAAACTTGCCTGACAACAGCAATAATCAAATTCTATTCCTTGACCAATTCTATTTGGACCTCCTCCAAGTATAATTATTTTTTTTTTATTACTAGGATCAGCCTCACACTCAGTATTCAATGCAAAATTTCTCTGATACGTTGAATACATATATGGAGTAAAAGATTTAAATTCTGCTGCGCAAGTGTCTACTTTTTTAAACACAGGCAAAACTTTAAGAGCAACTCTTTTCGATCTAACTATTTTCTCTTTAATTCCTGAAAGTTTTGATAATTTTTTATCTGAAAAACCAATGGATTTAATTCTATTAAACTCATTGTATGTTTTTGGAATTCCTTTCTTAATTATATTTTTTTCTTCATCAATAAGATCTTTGATTTGATTTAAGAACCAAGGATCAACTTTAGATAGTTTATATATTGTGTTTAATGAAATATTTTTCCTAAAAGCTTCTCCAATTAATAATAGTCTATTTGGAATGCTAACTTTCAAATTTTTTAAAATATCTTTTTTTGAATAATTAAAAAAATTGTCCAGTCCTGATAATCCAGTTTCTAATGAAACCAAAGCTTTTTGAAAAGACTCTTTAAAGTTTCTACCAATTGCCATTGCCTCACCAACCGATCTCATTGAAGTTCCAAGCACAGCTTTGGTGTCAGAAAATTTCTCAAATGTAAATCTAGGTATTTTTGTAACCACATAATCGATGGTTGGTTCAAATGAAGCGGGAGTTATCTTTGTTATTTCATTTTTTAATTCATCAAGAGTATATCCAACTGCAAGTTTAGCAGCTACTTTTGCAATTGGAAAACCTGTGGCTTTAGAAGCTAGAGCTGAGGATCTAGATACCCTTGGGTTCATCTCAATTATAACCATTCTTCCATTTCTAGGGTTAATTGCAAACTGTACATTTGATCCTCCAGTCTCAACCCCAATTTTTCTTAAACAAGCAATTGAGGCATTTCTCATGACTTGGTATTCTTTATCAGTGAGGGTCAATGCTGGAGCGACAGTAATTGAGTCTCCAGTATGTATTCCCATTGGATCTACATTTTCTATAGAACAAATGATTATACAGTTGTCATTTTTATCTCTCACAACCTCCATTTCAAACTCTTTCCACCCCTCTAAAGACTCTTCTATTAAAACTTGATTTTGGGGTGACTCATTCATTCCATTTCTTACAAGTTTAAAAAATTCTTTTTTACTTTTTGCAATTCCCCCACCTAATCCACCTAATGTGAATGAAGGTCTTATAATTGCAGGCAAACCAATTTCTCTTAAACATTTTGAGGCATCTTTGAAATTATTTATTATCCTTGACTTCGGCAAATCTAAACCAATGTCAGACATATTTTTTCTGAATTTTTTCCGGTCCTCAGCGTTTTCAATTGCTTTTGATTTAGCTCCAATTAGTTCAATTTTATATTTTTTAAGTAGACCAACTTTTTCTGCACTTATTGCTAAATTTAAAGCTGTCTGGCCGCCCATAGTAGGAAGAATTGCATTAGGCTTTTCTTTTTTAATTACTTCTTCAAGAACTTGAATTGTAATAGGCTCAATGTAAGTTTTATCAGCAACTCCAGGATCAGTCATAATAGTTGCAGGATTTGAATTTATTAATACTACTTCAAAACCTTCATCTTTAAGTGCTTTACATGCTTGTGTGCCAGAATAATCAAATTCACATGCTTGCCCAATTATTATTGGGCCTGCACCTATGACTAAAATCTTTTTAATATCTTTTCTTTTGGGCATATTTTTTTATATCTTGAATAAAGTTGTTAAATAAATATTGACTATCTTGTGGCCCAGGATTTGCTTCAGGGTGATATTGAACTGAAAAAACTGGTCTATTTTTTAATCTTATTCCTTCAATTGTATTATCAAAAAGTGACTTATGAGTTATTTGAATTTTTTTAGATAAGCTTTTTTCTATTACAACGAAACCGTGATTTTGACTTGTAATCTCAACTTTATTGTTAATTAAATTTTTTACTGGATGATTTGCTCCCCTGTGGCCTAACTTCATTTTTTTTGTTTTAGCATTTAATGCTAAAGCTAAAATTTGATGACCCAAGCAGATCCCAAAGATTGGATAATTCCACTTTATTAATTTTTGTATAGTTTTAATAGCATATATTCCAGTCGCAGCTGGATCTCCTGGGCCATTTGATAAAAAAATTCCATCAGGATTAAGTTTTATAATTTCTTCAGCAGTTGTTTTACAAGAAACAACTTTTACATCACAATTATAATCAGAAAAATATCTTAAAATATTTTTTTTTATTCCATAATCAATCGCAACTATCTTAAATATCTTTTTGTTATTTTTTTTGTATCCAGTCTCTTTTCTCCAAGTTTTAAAACCTTTCCACGAGTAAGTTTTTTTTGTTGATACTTCTTTTGCAAGATCCAGACCATTTAGACCAGGCCATTTAATTGAGTAATTAATTAATTTTTTTATATTAAATTTGCCTCTTTTATTATTTGAGATTGTTCCTTTTGGGGCACCTTTATCCCTTATAAAATTTGTTAAACTTCTTGTGTCTAGTCCAGTTAAACCAACTATTTTATTTTTTTTAAGCCATTCATCCAATGTTCTTAAAGATCTGTAATTTGAGGGAGAAGTAATCTCTGAATTAAATATAGCACCCTTTGCCCAAACTTTGTCTGATTCCAAATCCTCATTATTAGTTCCAACATTTCCAATGTGAGGGAATGTAAAGTTAATAATTTGTCCAGCATATGAAGGGTCAGATATAATTTCCTGGTATCCGGTTAAAGAAGTGTTAAAACAAACCTCTCCGGTTGCTGTACCTTGATATCCAAGACCAATGCCCTTGAAAACTATCTTATTATCTAGAACTAAAACGCCTGTTGGAAATTGATGTTTAATTGCAATTTTATTTTTTTGTTTTTTGTTCAATTACAACTCATGAGTTAAAGGTCTATACAATAAAACCTTTTTTTGCGCAACACATCTAATGTATATTTTGTAAAAAAATTTTTTTTCTTTTTGAAGAATTTTTTTGATGCGATAAAATTATACTATGAGTTTAAGAGAAAAAATCGGAACGGACTATAAAAGTGCTTTAAAAGCGAAAGATAAAAATAAAATATCAACTTATAGGTTAATTTTATCAGGAATTAAGGATTTGGATATTAGCAACAGATCTCAGGCTGATAAAAAAGAAACTGGTGACGAGGATGTTAAAAAGCTTTTAAAAAAAATGATAAAGCAAAGAACCGAATCAATAGAAATGTACAAAAAAAACAATAGAAATGATCTTCAAGAAGTAGAGGAGAAAGAAGTTGAAGTAATTAGTCAATATTTACCTAAACAACTTAGCGATGAAGATACCAGGAAGTTATGTTCTGAGATTATTAATTCTACTGGAGCAAGTTCAATTAAAGATATGGGCAAAGTGATGGGTGAGTTAAAAAAAAATAATGCTGATAGCATTGATTTCTCAAAAGCTGGAGCAATGATAAAAGAATTGCTAAACCAAAAATGAAGTATCCAAAAGAGTATTTAGATGAAATAAAAACAAGACTGAAAGTTTCAACAGTTGTATCTAAAACTGTAAATTTAAAAAAAAGAGGCAAAGAATATGTAGGCTTGTCCCCATTTAAAACTGAAAAAACTCCCTCTTTTACTGTAAATGATGAAAAGGAGTTTTATCATTGTTTTAGTACTGCAGAACATGGAAATATTTTTGATTTTGTAATGAAAACACAAAATTTAAAATTTGGAGAAGCTGTAAAGTCACTTGCAAATCTTGCAGGAATGAGACCTTACACTTTTTCAAAGGAAGACGAGATTAGAGAAGAAAAATGGAATAATTATAAGTCTATTTTCAATAAATATATTGATCATTATCATAATGAGTTATTAAAAAATCCAATTTCAACAGATGCAAAAAATTATCTTAAAAGAAGAAGATTGACTCTAGAAGAAGTAAAAAAATTTAAGATTGGATTTGAAACTAATGATATAAATTTTCAAGATGAAATTTTTAAAAAATTTAAAGAAAATGAAATTAGAGAAAGTGGCCTATTTTATTTTGATGAAAATAAAAAGAAATATATATCAAGGTTTAGAGAAAGAATATTATTTCCTATAAGAAATATTACAGGTGATACAATTGCAATTGGTGGAAGAATTTTAAAGGATAGTAATTATTTAGCTAAATATATTAATTCTCCTGAAACCCCTTTTTTTAAAAAAGGTTCAAATTTATTCAATTTAGACTTCGCACGTAAACTATCAAATAACTTAAATAATGTTTTCTTAGTTGAGGGTTATATGGATGTAATAGGTCTTAGCAAAAACAAAATAGATAATGTGGTTGCCAATTTAGGAACCTCTTTGACAACTAGACAAATTCTAACATTAAATCAATTTTTTGATGAAATAGTCATATGTTTCGATGGGGATGAAAGTGGTTATAAAGCAGCATTAAGAGCTGCAGAAAGTTCTATTATTGAATTAAAACCTGAAAAAAAAATTTCTTTTTTATTTTTACCTGACAATCATGACCCAGACAGTTTTGTTAATGAAAAGGGAAAAGATTTCTTTTTAAATTACTCTGAAAGTAATTCAGTCTCTATTCATAAATTTATATTCGATCATTATTTAAACAATATGGATGACAGCCCATCTTCAAAAGCTATTTTTGAAAAAAAGTTAAGATCGATATCATCAACAATAAAAGATGAATTTATTAAAAAGTATGTGCTCGAATATTTTCTAGAGAAAATTTCAGAATTTACTCCCAATACAAATAAAAAATTTAACAAATATTATTCAAAACCTTCCAAATCTCTAAAGTCTACTCAAAATTATTATAATGAAACTAAGTCCTTAAAAGCGATTGATATCAAAGAATTTTCATTTCTGTATATTTTATTGAAGAAGCCACAATTAATTAAAGATAATTTTAATTTAATTGAAAATGTGAAATTATTTAATCGTGAAAATAAATTATTATTTAGTGAAATTTTAACTCAATTAAAAAATTTTGAAAACATAAATATTGAAAATAACGACATTGATAATAATTTAAAAGATAGAGTTTACAAGTATGCTTCCGTCAAATACATAATGACTAAAAATTTTAATAATGATGATAAAATATTAGAAATTTTGTCTGAGTTAGTAAGAGATTTGAAAAATTATGAGCTAGAAATTAGAATAGAAGAATTAGAATCAAGATTTTTAAAAGATTTAAGCGAAAGAACATTTAATGAGCTAAAAGAGCTTAAAAAACTGCAAAAAATTAATTAAAATACAACCAGAATCCAATAGATTTTTTTTATTTAAGCATTATATACATTCTGAACTTTTTATTGTGGAACGTATAATTACAAAATCATTTGCAAGATTAATGGGCAGAGGTGTCCATAGAGGATTTATTACTCATGAGGAATTAAACAAATCGCTAGGAAAAAGAAATTTATCTAATGAAAACTTAGAACAAGCTTTTATTCATATTTTAGATGAAAAAATTATTCTTGTTGAAAAAAAAGCTGATTTTAAAGTTCTTAGAAAAAAAGACAATGGATCAAAAGAAGAAGGAAAATCGATAGAAAAGAGTGATGACCCAATCAGAATGTACCTTAGAGAAATGGGTGGAGTTGAGCTTCTATCGCGTGAAGGTGAGATTGCAATTGCCAAAAGAATAGAGGCTGGAAAAGATGTTATGCTGAATGCACTATCACAAAGCCCAATTACAGCGCAACAGTTTTTTGAATGGAATACTAAACTTCAGAATGACGAAATTTTAGTAAGAGAAATAATTGATATTGACACAAATTATATGGAAGACGAAGACACTGGACAAAGTGCAAAACAAAAAAAATCAGATGATGGAGAAAATACTCAAAATAGTGATGATGTAACTAATAATTCTGAGGATGATGAATTCAACCCAACTCTTGCAGCAATGGAAACTGAGATTAAACCTAAAGTTTTACAAACAGTTTATAATTTAACAAAAGAATATAATAAACTTATAAAGTATCAGAAAGAAAAGCTAGATTGTTTGCTTAATTCAAAACAATTTTCAAACTCAAAAGAAAAAAATTATAGAAAAATTGTTGAAGTTATTTTAGAAGATATCAAGTCTCTTCAATTATCTCCATCAGTTTTAGAAGAATTGGTACAGAAGCATTATGTTGAAAATCGTAAAATATTATCATTAGAGGGAAACCTATTAAGATTAGCGCTTAATGAAAAAATTTCTAGAGATGAATTTATTAAATTTTATGTTGGAAATGAAATTAATCCAAATCTAAAAAGCTTTTTAGATACCAACGAAGTTTGGAAGAAGTTTTTTAATAAGCATAAAGTTGAATTTAAGAATATCAGAGACAGATTAGTTGAAACAAGCAACAAACTTGGTATTTCAGTAACAGACTATAAATCAATGGTTAGCAGAATTCAAAAAGGTGAAAAAGAGTCTAGAATTGCAAAAAAAGAGATGGTCGAGGCTAATCTTAGATTAGTAATTTCAATTGCAAAAAAATATACAAATCGTGGTTTACAATTTTTAGACTTAATTCAAGAGGGAAACATAGGTTTAATGAAAGCCGTTGACAAATTTGAGTACAGAAGAGGGTATAAATTTTCTACATACGCAACTTGGTGGATTAGACAAGCTATAACAAGATCAATTGCAGACCAAGCTAGAACAATAAGAATACCAGTACACATGATTGAAACTATAAACAAAATAGTAAGAACACAAAGGTTGATATTAAGTGAATTTGGAAGGGAAGCTACTCCAGAAGAGCTGGCGAAAAAGCTAAGAATGCCTCTTGAGAAAGTGAGAAAAGTACTAAAAATTTCTAAAGAGCCAGTCTCTTTAGAAAAACCAGTAGGTGATGAAGAGGATAGTAGTTTGGGTGATTTTATTGAAGATACAAAAGCTTTAGCTCCCCTAGAACAAGCAATAAAATCGAACTTAAGTGAAGCTACAACTAAAATATTGTCAACGTTGACCCCAAGAGAAGAGCGAGTTCTTAGAATGAGATTTGGAGTTGGTATGAATACAGACCATACTTTAGAAGAGGTTGGTTTGCAATTTTCCGTAACTAGAGAAAGAATTCGACAAATAGAAGCTAAAGCGCTTAGAAAATTGAAACATCCTAGCAGGTCTAAGCAGCTGAAAAGTTTCTTAGAAAACTAAAGGGCCGTTAGCTCAATAGTAGAGTACTGCATTGACATTGCAGGGGTAGTTGGAGCGTAACCAACACGGCCCACCATTTATGATGCTGAAAAACAACTTTAATCTAAATTTTAAACTTTTTATCTTATTTACAATTTTTCTCTTAATTGAGGGCTTCCATCATTATTTTTCTTACAAACTTGTTTATTTGTGTTTTGATAATTTTGAAATTAGCATGAAGCTTACTAGTCAGTGCTTATCAAAAAATTATTTATTTCCAAATGCTTCTAGTGGTTTTGAAAAAATAATTTGGTCTGAAAATGGGATTGTTGAAATTTTACAAATAATTTTTCTTTTTTTTTCAATAATAATTTGGTTATTAATTTTAAAAAGAATAACAAATTCTTTAAAAAAAGACGTATTTTTAATATTTGCTATTTTATATTTATTTGGAATTATTTACTTTTTTTTAGAAGAAATATCCTACGGACAACATTTTTTTAAATGGAGCTCAGGCGAATTCTTTATCACTCATAACAATCAAGGTGAGACTAATATTCATAACATTTCAAATTTATTTAACGAATTACCACGGAGTTTACTAACTTTGTGGTGCTCTCTGTCCTTTATTTATGTAAAATTATTTCCGTCCCTAAAAATCAAGGATAAATTTTATTCGATTTTTGTTTATCCTTCTAAAAAATTAAAATATATTTCAGTTTTATTGCTAATATTTTTTATACCAGATTTTCTTATTGATAAATTAGAAATACATCCAGGTTTTACCGGACATACAGTTACAATTAATATGACAGAAATTTTTGACTTTGTTACTTTTAATTTTATTAGACTTTCTGAGTATCAAGAGTTAATTTTTACTTATTATATATTTTATCACGCTCTTTTTTTTAAAAAATATATCAATTCAAAGATCTAATAATCTTAAACATCTTAAGTAAAACAAATTTTCTTGCGTAAATACCAAAGCCATTGTAGAACATTCATTATTTACTAGGGCCTGTAGCTCAGTTGGTTAGAGCAGTACACTCATAATGTATTGGTCCCAGGTTCGAGTCCTGGCGGGCCCACCAAAAGTTAACAATTTCAACATAATAAAATTTATTTTTAACTTTATTAAACAACCCTAAAAAATATTTTTATTATATTCAGAATTAAACATAAAGTTTTATCCAATGTGCTGGTCAGTTGTTGAGTGTTTTGATAATATTTAAAAAAATTATTAATCTAAAATATAATAAAAACAAAATGTTAAAAATTTTTATATCAAAACAATTTTACTCTTATATATTCATCACCTTTTTGGTTTGTTTATCAATTTATTTTAGTATCGAGTACACTATTTATAATACAGATTTCATTCATTGGAGTTTTATACTTGAGCAGATAGCCACATATATTAATGGTGGAAAGTTATATAAAGATATATTTTTACAATACGGTGATGGACTAATAGTATTTCTATTTATAGTCAATACTTTTTATAAAATTGACCTTTATACACTTGGCGTAATATCAAGTTTTGTATTTAGTTTGAAGTTTTTGTTTTTTTTTTATATTTGTTTAAAATTAAGTAATTCAATTTTTTTATCATTAATATCCACAACGCTTATTTTTTTAAGTATATCTTATTCTCAAGTTCCGTGGCCAGATATTTATTCTGGTTTATTTTTATTAATTTTCTACATTTTATTAATATCTAATTTTAAAAAACAAAATAAT
>CACKIN010000018.1 GCA_902600205.1 uncultured Pelagibacteraceae bacterium
TTAGGATATGAAGCTAGCCAAATAATCATTTATTTAAATATATAATTACGATTAATATAAAACTATAATAATTAATATGACAATCTATGCTCTATCATCAGGACCTGGTATTTCAGGAGTTGCTGTCGTAAGGATATCAGGAACAAAAGTCGAAGAAATCCTAAATTTGATAACTAATAGCCAAGTGCCAAAACCAAGAGTAGCAACTTTAAAAAAATTCAATAAAATCAGTAATTCTGAGCTCATAGATGAGGGCATTTTGATATGGTTTCCTGGACCTCAGAGCTACACAGGAGAAGATATGGCTGAAATTCATATCCATGGTAGTATTGCAGTAGTGAAGGCAATTTTGGATGAATTATCAAAAATTGAGAATTGTCGGCTAGCTGGACCTGGTGAATTTACAAAAATTGCTTTTCAAAATGGAAAAATTAATCTTCTTAAGGCTGAAAGTATTTCCGATCTTATTTCTGCCGAAACAGAAATTCAAAGACAACAAGCAATAAAAATTATGAGTGGAAAAAGCTCAGTAAGATTTAATTCTATACGAGAAAAACTTTTAAAAATTCTATCAAACGTGGAAGCCAAAATTGATTTTCCCGAAGAAGATCTCCCAGAAGATGTCATTAAAAATATTAAAAATGACTCTGAAAAAATAAGATTAGAAATAGAAAAAATTTTAAATGATCAAAAAGTTGGTGAAAGAATAAGAGAGGGCTTTAAAATTGCAATTATTGGACCTGCTAATGCAGGTAAGTCATCTTTATTAAATTATCTTTCCAATCGTGATGTTGCTATTGTCTCTGAAATTGCAGGAACAACTAGAGATGTTATTGAAGCACACTTAAATTTAGATGGCTATCCTGTTGTAATTTCTGACACAGCCGGGATCAGAGAGTCTAAAGATGAGATAGAAAAAAAAGGAATTAAACTTGCCCTTAAAAGAGCTGAGGATGCCGACTTAAATATAATTTTAATTGAGCCAAAAAGTGTTGATTTTACTGGCTTTTTGAACGATTTAGTAACTGATAAATCTATAATTGTAATTAATAAAATAGATTTAGATTACAAAAATATTAATCAACAAATTCAAAAATTTAATCCAATTCTTATATCAATAAAAAATGAAACTAACTTAGATGAATTAATTAGTCGAATAAAAGAAAAATTAAAAAATAAATTTGTTAGTTCGAACGAAACATTGATTACGAGAGAAAGACATAGACATAGTTTAGAGGCTTGTGTTCAAAACCTAAAAAATTTTGAAGATAAAAATTCCAAAGAAGATTTTGATAAAGCTGCAGAAGACTTAAGGTTAGCAACTAGACATCTTGGTATGATTGTAGGAAAAGTAGATGTTGAAGAAATACTGGGGTCAATTTTCAACGATTTTTGTATAGGTAAATAGTTGTTGAAATTACTTAATTTTTAGCCAATTTTAAGTGTTTCCTTGTAAATTTTAAGATCAATAATAAATTACTACTATGAAAAATGAAATGTCATTTGATGTAGTCGTAATTGGTGGAGGTCATGCTGGCTGCGAGGCAGCTGCAGCATCGGCTAGATTAGGCGTAAATACTGCATTATTTACACATAAATTCGATACAATTGGAGAGATGTCATGTAACCCAGCTATAGGAGGTTTGGGAAAAGGTCATCTTGTTAGAGAGATAGATGCACTTGATGGTGTAATGGGGGAAGTTGCAGATAAATCAGGAATACAATTTAGGTTATTAAATAGAAGTAGAGGTCCAGCTGTGCGTGGGCCACGAACGCAAAGTGACAGATCATTGTATAAAAAATATATGCAAGAAAAACTTGTAAACTACTGTAATTTAAGCATTTTTTCAGATCCTGTAATTGGGTTTATATTCGAAAAAAACAATATAATCGGCTTTAATACGCAAGGAGGTAAAAAGGTACTTTCATCAAAAGTAATTCTAACTACTGGAACTTTTTTAAATGGTTTGATTCACATTGGTGATGAAAAAACACCCGCAGGAAGATTTAATGAAAAACCTTCAACAGGATTAAGTGAACAATTAGAAAAATATAACTTTAAAATTGGAAGATTAAAAACAGGAACTCCACCAAGGTTGGATGCAGAAACAATAAATTTTGAAAAACTCGAGGAGCAGCATGCAGATGAAGATCCATATTTTTTTTCCTTTCTAACTAAAAAAAATATCAATAGACAAATTTCATGTAGGATGACTTATACCAATCAAGTAGTGCATGAAATAATTTCAAAAAATATAAAAAGTAGCGCTATGTACTCTGGAAGCATCAAAGGAATTGGTCCTAGATACTGTCCTTCTATAGAAGATAAAATTGTAAAGTTTGCTGATAAACAAAAGCATCAAATTTTTTTAGAGCCAGAGGGTCTAAATGATAACACTATTTATCCAAACGGCATTTCAACTTCGCTTCCTGCTAAAATTCAGCAAGAAATATGCAACAATATCAATGGTTTAGAAAATGTTAAAATTTTGAGGCCTGGATATGCAATAGAGTACGATTTTATAGATCCTAGAGAGCTGTTTCTAACATTAGAAACTAAAAAAATTAAAAATCTTTATCTAGCAGGTCAAATTAATGGAACGACTGGCTATGAAGAGGCAGCTGCACAAGGATTGATAGCAGGAATTAATGCTGCACTCTCTATAAAAGGAAAAGAACCATTTATCCTAGATAGATCCGAGGCTTATATAGGAGTTATGGTAGATGACTTAGTCACTAAAGGAGTTGTGGAGCCTTATAGAATGTTTACTTCAAGGGCAGAGTATAGGTTATCTTTAAGATCAGATAATGCTGATATTCGACTAACCCAAAAAGGAATTGATATAGGTCTTATTTTGGGGGAAAGAAAAATATTATATAAAGAGAAAGCGTTTAAACTGGCAGAAAGTCTTGCAGATATGGAAAAATCTCTAATTTCACCTTCAAAAGCTCTAAAATTTGGTGTAAATATTGCTAAAGACGGTATCAAAAGGAATGCAATTGAAATATTGAGCCAAAAGTCAGTAAATATGAGTAAAATCAGGGAAATTTGGCCTAAAATTAAATATATTTCACGTGAAATTGATGAGCAGATTGAGATAAAAGCACATTATAAAGGGTATTTAAAGAAGCAAAAAGCAGATATTTTAGCATTTAAAAGAGATGAAAATTTAAAAATACCAGAAAACCTTAACTATGATCAATTTTCCGGATTATCAAATGAAGTAAAGTCAAAATTTAAGGAAATAAAGCCAAAAACTTTAGGTCAGGCTCTCAGGATAGATGGAATTACACCAGCAGCAGTATATATTTTGTTGTCTCATGTTAAAAGAAAGTCTATTAAGAATATAGCTTGATTGATTCGAAAATAATAAAAATAGATAAAATTGAAATACCAAATGTTTCACGTGAAACATTGAGAGAGCTGGAAGACTATTCAAAATCAATTATAAATACAAATAGAAAAATTAATTTGATAAGTTCAAGCACAGAAAATTCAATAAATACAAGGCATATTTGTGATAGTGCACAAACCATTGAATTTATTAATAAAAATGATATAAAGGTATGTACTGATCTTGGCTCTGGTGCAGGTCTTCCTAGTATAGTTTTGGGTATTTTGATGAAATCAAAAAAGCAAGGTTTTAAGCTAATTTTCTATGAAAAAAGTTATCATAAAAGTAATTTCTTAAAAGAGATGGTCGAAAAGTTTAAATTAGAAGCAAGAATTCACCAAAAAAACATATTTGAGGAAAAAAATTTAGTTACTGATGTAATAATTTGTCGAGCATTCAAACCTTTGCCTGTAATATTTGAAATAGCAACAAAAAATTTTAAAAAATTTAAATACATAGTCGTATATTTAGGTAGAAGCGGAAAAAAAATTTTAAAAGATGTCTCTAAAAAATGGAAATTTGATTTAGAAGAAATGAAAAGTCTAACAAGCAATGAGTCCTCGGTAGTAAAAATATCAAATTTAAAAAAAAAATATGAATAGAAAAATAATTTCAGTTATAAATCAGAAAGGTGGAGTGGGTAAGACTACAACTGTCATTAATCTGGCTGCTGGTTTAACAATGAAAGGAAAAAAAATTCTTGTCATAGATCTTGATCCTCAAGGAAATGCTACTACCGGCCTTGGATTATCCAATACAACTGATTCCGATCAAACAATTTATAATGTATTGAATGGAAATAAAGAAATTTCAGAGGTTATTCAATCTACAAGTTTTGAAAATCTAGATTTAATTTCATCAAATGTAGATTTGTCTGGACTTGAGGTTGAGACAGCAGGTGATAGTCGTAGAGCCTTTAAATTAAAAGATGAATTAGTCGCTATTTTAAACAATTCTGGGCTATCTTATGACTACATCATAATTGACTGCCCTCCATCGTTAAGCCTTCTTACAGTCATGGCATTAGTGGCCTCTGATGCCCTTGTGGTACCGCTTCAGACAGAATTCTTTGCTTTAGAGGGATTGACGCAACTTATCAAAACAATTGAAAGGATAAAAGCGAACCTAAATCCCTCTTTAGACATAAGAGGAATACTTTTGACAATGTACGATAAGAGAAACAAATTATCAGGAGAGGTAGAAGCAGAGGCAAGGAACTATTTTAAAGATAAAGTTTATACAACTGCAATACCAAGAAACGTCAGATTATCAGAAGCACCTTCTCATGGTGTTCCAGTACTTATTTATGACAGTGCATGTCCAGGTAGTAAAGCATATTTTAATTTTACAGAGGAATTTTTAAACCAAGATAGTCCAGTGGAGAGCGCAGCATGATAAATCCGTTTAAATCAAAAAAGGGACTTGGAAGAGGACTGTCATCCTTGATAGGCGAAAGTCAAAAAATTGATGATAAAAAAAATATTTCAATCAGTTCTTTAGTAAGAAATAAGTATCAACCAAGAAAAAAATTTGATGAGATAGCTTTAGAGGAATTAACCAACTCTATACGAGAGAGAGGTATTATCCAGCCTATCATTGTTAGACCATCTTCTGATTTACAAGATAAATTTGAAATCATAGCTGGGGAAAGAAGGTGGCAGGCAGCTCAATATGCAGGATTACATGAAGTTCCTGTTGTTGTAATTAATGTAGATAATTTAAAGTCATTAGAGTTTGCCATTGTTGAAAATGTTCAACGAAAAGATTTAAATCCAATTGAAGAAGCCCAGGGATATAAAAGATTAATAGATGAATTTAATTATGACCAGGATAAGGTATCAAAATTCATTGGTAAAAGTCGAGCTCATATCTCTAATTGTTTGCGACTCCTATCTCTTCCTCAAGAAATTATAGATTTCATAATTGAAGAAAAATTATCACAGGGTCATGCTAAAATTTTGGTTGGTTTAGATAATGCATTACTTTTAGCAAAGAAAATTATTCAAAAAAAGTTATCTGTTAGACAAGCTGAGAATTTAGTACGATTGTTAAAATCAAATTCCAACAGCTCAAATAAGAGAAAAGATCCAAATATTTTGAGTCTTGAGAAAGAGTTAACAGACAAAATTGGTATGAGAGTTTTTGTTAAAAATACAAGAAATAACTCTGGTACTATTATTTTAGAGTATAAAGGTATAGATCAGCTTGATAGGTTAGTAGAGGTTATTAAGCAAAATTATTAATAATTGCTAACAAAATTAGAGACAAAAACCATTGAATTTACGTTATTTCTTTTAACTAAGGTTTCCAACTCGTTTATTTTAAAAATAATTTCTTTTACCTCATTAGTGGACCATGATTGGGCCTGTTTTTTTACAATATCTTTTTCTTTCCAAAATATTGGTGGTTTAAAACTTGATATAATTTGGTCTATATTTGAATTATTATCCATTTCAGTTCTAATTTTTAAAAGTCTTTTTGATTTATTTAATATTGTTCTTATAATCAGTATGCAGTCTTCAGAGGAATAATTATTTTCATTTAGAATGTTGGAAACTTTCTTTGAATTTTTAGCTAAATAATTATCTGATAATTCAAACACACTGTAGTTTTCAGCAAGATTGGAAAGTTTTAATACGTCTTCAATACTTAATTTTTTTTTACTAATCGACAAATTTTTTAATTTTACCAATTCATTTTTCAGGTTGATCCTATCCCCATTAGATCTTTCAATGAGAATATTTTTCATTTCTTGTGACAAATTGATTTTTTGATTTGACAGAAAATTATTAATAACAGTATTTAATGCTCTATTATCATCCTCATAAACTGGTGTACAAATTACCTTTTTCTCTTTTTCGCATAAATTTCGTAACTTAGACTTTTTCTCTAGGTTTAATGATTTTATAATAATTTTTGCATCTATTTCATCTCTTTCTAAAATTTCTTCTACAAACTCTTTAAGTTTATCAGAGCCCCTTGATATAATAATCAATTTGCTCTCCTCAAAAAGAGATTTTGTCAGCAATGTAGATATAAAATTTTCTTTATTATTTAAAATTTCTTGTTCCTCGTATTTTAATATTTCACCTTTAAAATTTTTGATATAGAAATTGTTTATTATATCTTGTTTAATACCTTCGTTATTACCATAAATTAAATGAAAATTAAATTCTTGTGATTTTAATTTTTCTAATTCAAAACTTTTAATTATCATTTAAATTTATAATAGATGAAATAATTATACCGCTTATACTCTCAGACAAATTTTCTATAATTATTTCTTCTGTCTGTTCTAATTTAAATTGATCAGAGTCATTATTGTAGATATTACTTTTTTCGATTTTATTATCCAAAATTAAATTTTCTTCACTAATTATTTTATAATTAACTACAATTGTTATTTGAAATTTTAAAGGATCACCCTTGGAGTCTTTAGATATGGTTTCTCTGTTTTTTTTTGTATTTAATTCAATTATATAGTTTTTATTTTGATTATCATCATTACTCTTAACAAGATTAAGTTTATTTTTAATAATTCTGTTAATATCTTTATTCCCACTTAAAATAACTTCTTTGATTCTAAAATCATAATTTTTTTCTAAGAAGATTGGCTTATAAGAACACGATGTAAGACCAAATATGAAAAAAAGAATTATTATTTTATAAAATATTTTATTCATTTATTAGTAAGTTAATCAATCTATTCTTAACAAATATTATTTTACTAATAGATTTATCTTTTAAATACTTGTCTGACAATTTGTTTAATTTTATTTTGCTCATAAGACTATCTTGGTCTATATCTTTATTTTCTTTTAAAATGGCCCTCTTTTTACCATTTATCTGTATTACATAATCTATTTTATCTTCCTCTAAAAGATTTTTATCTGCCTTTGGCCATTTTATTTCATGCACCAAATTTAGATCTTCTAAACATTCGGCTGTGAGGTGAGGAATTGCTGGTGAAAATAAAATTAATATTTTTTTATAGTTAAGTTTAAGTATCTCACTATCAATTTTTTTTTCAATTATTTTGTTGATAAAATTATATGTTTCGTAAATATTTGCTATTATAACATTGTAGCTAAAATCTTCTAAATTATTTGTTATTTTTTCAATCATTTGATTTGTAAATTTATTTAATTTCTCATTGTCCTCACCATCATCTTTGTTTTTTTCAATTTTTTCTTTAATTTTGTTATGGAGTATCCAAAGTTTTTGTAAAAATTTGAACGATGCAACCATTCCTTGATCAGACCATTGCACATCTTTTTCGGGTGGGCTATCAGATAATATAAAAAGTCTTACTGCATCAGCTCCATAATTATTAATAATATTTTCAGGATCAATAACATTTTTTTTTGATTTTGACATTGACTCTGAAGGACCAACCCTTACTTTATTATTTGGATTTCCTTTTTTATAATATTGCTGCCCATCTAATTCTATTTCATCAGGGCTTAACCAGTTATCGTTTTCATCTTTGTAAGTTTCATGGCATACCATTCCTTGTGTAAACAAACCCTTAAAAGGTTCATTAAACTTAAATTTTTTATTTTTGTATCCTAAGGCTTTTGTAAAAAATCTTGAATATAAAAGATGAAGTATTGCATGTTCTACTCCACCAATGTATTGATCAACTGGCATCCAATAATCAATTTCTTCCTGCTTATATCCATAATCTGAATTATTGGATGAACAAAATCTTAAATAATACCAGGATGAACAAACAAATGTATCCAGAGTATCCGTTTCCCTGGTATATTTTTTCCCACCAATGGTTATATTTTTCCAATCTGCTTTAGAGTCCAGTGGATTTCCTTTAGAATTTAAATCCACATCCTCTGGAAGTTTTACTGGCAAATCTTCTTTAGGAATGGTTGTAACATTCCCATCTTCATCATAAGCCATTGGTATTGGACAACCCCAGTACCTTTGTCTTGAAACTCCCCAATCTTTGAGTCTGAAATTAATTTTCTTTTTACCAATCTTTTTTTTCTCTAAAATATCAATTGTCTTTAAAATTGACTCCTCTGGTACTTTAAGTTTATTAAGAAAATCGGAGTTTATTAAAACTCCAGAACCAGAATAAGCTTCACCACTTACCTTAAAGTTGTCATTCTCATTTTCTGGTCTTACAACTGTTTTAATTTCAAGACCGTATTTTTTTGCAAAATCAAAATCTCTTTGATCATGTGCAGGGCATCCAAACACAGCACCAAAACCATAATCCATTAAAACAAAATTAGCGAAGTAAACAGGCACTTTCTGCGCAGGATTAAGTGGATTGATTGCTTCAAGATTTGTTTTAAAACCTATTTTTTCCCCAATAGCGATTGCTTCTTCAGTAGTCCCAGTTTTAGAACATTCTGATTTAAATTTTTTAAATGCTTGATCTTCTAAAAAATATTTAGAAATTTCATGATCTATTGAAAGAGCTAAAAATGAAAATCCAAATAAAGTGTCTGGTCGAGTAGTAAAACATTTAATTTCTTTTACCGGCAAATCTCCCTCTATTTTAAATGAAATTTCACATCCGAATGATTTTCCAATCCAATTCTTTTGCATTACTTTTACCTTGTTAGGCCATAGCTTTAGTTCATCCAAACCATCAAGTAATTCTTGTGAGAATTTTGAAATATTAAAAAACCATTGATTTAGCTTTTTACGCTCAACGATTGCTCCAGATCTCCAACCTTTTCCATCTATAACTTGCTCATTAGCAAGTACAGTTTGATCAACAGGATCCCAATTTACATAATTTTCTTTCCTATAAACCAGTCCTTTATCATAAAGTTCTAAAAAAAATAATTGTTGATGCTTATAATATTCTTCTGAACAGGTTGAAATTTCTCTATCCCAATCAATTGAAAGTCCAAGGCGCTTCAATTGGCTTTTCATTGTGGAAATATTTTTATTTGTCCATTCTTTAGGATCTAAATTATTTTCTCTTGCAGCGTTTTCAGCTGGCATCCCAAATGCATCCCAACCCATTGGATGCATTACATTAAAACCTTGTAAAGATTTATAACGAGATAAAACATCTCCTATTGTGTAGTTTCTTACATGCCCCATATGTATTTTACCTGAGGGATATGGAAACATTTCCAGACAATAAAATTTTTCTTTAGAGTTATCTACCTCTGATCTGAAAACTCTTTTATTAACCCACTCTTTTTGCCATTTCTCTTCTACGGTTTTAAAATTGTATCTTTCCATTGAATTAAAAATTAAAAATTACCTTTTATTATTTTTTTCTGGTAGTTGTTCCACCATCATAAGGCTTGAAATTTTTGTCTTTGTTTTGTTTTTTGTAAATTGTTGCTTTCGATAAAATTTGTTTTTTAAGTTCAGCTGATAATGATCCCGTTTTTTGTGATATCTTACAACTTGCTACTTGGTTACATTTTTTATAAAAAACTTTTATATCTAATGCATCGGCTCTGACTTCATTAGTCAAAAAACGAATAGATATCTTTACTGACTCATCGAGGCTATCTCCATCTGAATACCAATCTGTTATAATTATTCCACCACTGTAATTAACAGACGAAAGAGGCATAAAGTCCAAAGTGTCTAGAGAAGCTCTCCAAAGTTCGTTAGCGCTAGCAAACATGAAATCCCCTCCTTTTTTTCCTCCTTTAAAAGCATCGTCTAATCTAAAACCTCGACCCTCCTCAAGATTTTTCTTTACCCTTGCTTTTGGATCTGGTGGGTTTTCTCTAGCATCTCCTCCAGGAAGGTTTTCCAAACCTTTACAGGAGGCAAGTGCAAATATAGAAATGAATAAAAAATTTACGATTCTAAATTTTAAAAATTTTGGCATAAATGTTCTTAAAATCTTAGTAATAGATGAAAAAACACTATAATTAAAAGATTTTTTTTAAGAATGTCAAAAATGATAGTTATTTCAACATTTTATGTGATGTAAAAATACAACACTATTATAAAAAATTACTTCAAAATTGAGATTATATCAGAAAAATCAAAGAAAATTGATAGAGATTACTTGTTTAATATTAAACAATTAACGAAAGGTAATAATATGAACAATCTAAAAAAGGTAGGATTGACAGCATTAGGTACTGTATTAGTAGCAGGATCTGCGCAAGCAGCTACTATGAGTGTATCTGGTGGTACTTCAATCTTTTTTGGTGGAGAAGATAATAGTAACGGTGGAAACGGTTGGTCAATGACTGACCAAGTTACTTTCTCTGCAAGTGGTGAAATGGATAATGGTTTCACAATTTCAACTAGCTTACAACTAGATAGTACTGGTCAAGCTGGTAATGCTGCTCCATACGATGACAGAAGCATAACAATCGATACTGGTGATATGGGTGTATTAGTATTCTCAGGTCACGGAACTTCAGGACCAGTAGGTGCATGGGATGACTTAGTTCCAAGTGCAAACGAAGAGTCATGGGGAACTTCAATCGGTGGTACAGTTGATGGACCAACAAATGCAACAATTGGTAACAATTCATTTATTTACGACTATACAGTAAATGATTCAATTGCTATTAAAGCTGCATACAAACCTGCAAAAGGTACTCCACTAGAAAGCTCTACTGAAATCGGTATTGCTTATACTGGAATTGAGGGTTTAACTGTTAAAGCTGCAATGGGTGAAAACAATGACGCTGCAGATAAGCTAGACTTAAATGTATTTAGTGCAGTTTATGCATCAGGACCAATTTCTGTAGGTATTCAGTCAAATGAATCAGATGCTGGTACTGGAACAGATGAAGACTTTTCAGCATATGGTATTTCATACGCTGTAAGTGATGATTTATCTATTTCATACGGTGCATCTACTCTTGATTACTCTTCAACTTTAGAAGATCAAGAGTCATCTGCGGTAAGTGTATCATTCACAATGGGTGGTGTAGCAATTTCAGCTTCACATCAGTCTACAGACAATGTAGCTGGATCATCTACGACTGATAACACTTCATACGAAGTAAACTTCTCATTTGCATTCTAATTTAAGAAGTAACTTTATTTAAAAAAGGGCCCCTTTAAGGGGCCTTTTTTTTTGTAAAAAATGAGATACCAGCAAAACCAACCGACCTTGTAAGACTTATTAATTTTATATTATCTTTAGATAAACCACCTAAGGCAATAATCCGTTTATTAGAAAGTTTTGATATCAAATTAAATCTATTAATCCCAAGGAAATTTTTATTTTTTTTAAATATTGAGGATAAAAAAATTTTATCTACTTTCTGCTTCTCTTTAATTTTAATCTCTTTTAAATTATGTGCAGATCCTATTAAGCAAAAATCTTTTTTAAAGCGATAATTTAAATGTGAAAAATCTTTATTAAATGAGGGTAAATAAGCACCATCTAAACTTAGTTTTATCGATAATTTTATATCATTTGAAATAATAAATTTTTTTCTCCTTTTTTTGCAGTAATCTTTTATGAGAAGAATTTCTCTAATATTATAATTTTTTTTATAATTGCGGTATATTATGGTTGTATTAAAGTCTTGTTTATCAATATTACTTCTTTCAAATTTTTCTATAAAGTAATATTTTTCGAGAAATTTATTATGCATAAAACTGTTCAAAATTTAATATCAATTCAAACTTTGATCAAATCAAAATTGGAAGATTTAAATGAAAAAAAGAGTATACCAAAGATTATTGCTGTTTCAAAAACATTCAAGATGGATCATATTTTACCATTAATTGAATATGGTCATTTAGATTACGGTGAAAATAAAGTTCAAGAAGCATTAGAGAAATGGACAGATATAAAAAAACAAAACAGTAAAATCAATTTACATTTAATAGGCAAGCTACAGACTAATAAAGTTAAATTTGCTCTTAAAATTTTTGATTATATACATTCATTAGATAATGAAAAATTAGCAAAAAAAATCTCAGATGAACAAGAAAAACAAAATGTAAAACCAAAAATATTCATTCAGATAAATTTAGGACAGGAAAGTCAAAAATCAGGAATATCAAAAACCAATTTAGAGGAGTTTTATAATTCTTCAAAAAATCTTGGTTTAAATATAGTAGGAATAATGTGTATCCCTCCTTATGACCAGGACTCAACTAAATTCTTTTCTCAAATGAAAGAATTAAGTGAAAAAGTTAATTTAACTCAGACAAGCATGGGTATGTCTTCTGATTATTTAAATGCCATAGAATTTAATGCTACATTTCTAAGAATTGGATCAAGTATATTTGGACAAAGAGGTTAAACTAATTTTATTTTAGTATTCTTGTTTATAATTTTTACCAAAATTAAAAAATCTTTTTTTCGAAGAGCTATACATCCAGCTGTAGGCAATAACCGTTTTGATAAATGAATAAAGATTGCGCTTCCCTTCCCAATCTTGATATTTTTTGTATTATAGTTGATTGGAATTACAAAATCATATTTATAATCTTTTCTAAACAATTTTTCATGTCTAATTTTTTTATTAACGTTTATTAACTTATTGTAATATTTTTTACTTTTTTCATCGTTACACCAACCCATATTTTTTTTAATTGGAATACATTTTAATTTTGTTTGAGGTTTTGTATTTCTATCTTTCCTAAAATATAAATTACCTAGCGAAAATATTCCAATTGGAGTTTTTTTGTCTCCTTCAACTTTTTTTTTAATTAATCCTTTCTTTCCAATTGAACAATTAAATATAAAATCATCAAATATAAGTGTTTTATTTTTAAGAATAATTGTCATATTCTTGATTATATATGAATAATCAAATTTTGGTAATTTATGATTTCAGAATTTTATATGAGATACTTTCTGAAATAGATAATTATATTAATTTTGATTTAATAAACATTAAAAATACTAATGAGCTAAAATTAAATGAGGGTGTTAAATACTTATTTTTATCCAACAAAAAAAAAAGAGATTTAGATAATCTAGTAGTTATTGAAAATTTACCGATTGAAATTACAAAATTAGTTGAAAATATAAATATTAAATTTTTAAAAATGCATTTTAACCAACAATCTGAAATAGATTTAGGAAATTACAAATTAAACTTAAACTCCAGAATGATTTATAATGAAGAAAATAATTTGAATTTAACTGAAAGAGAGTCAAATATTTTAATTTTTCTTAATAAGATAAAAAAGCCAGTTAAAATCAGTCAATTACAGACTGAGGTTTGGGGTCATAATTTAAAATTAGAAACACATACGGTGGAAACACATATTTATAGATTGAGAGCAAAGATTAAAAAGAATTTTAATGATAATAATTTTATTTTGAGTTCCAAGTTGGGATACACGATTTCAAAAAAATGAATCAATCTTTGATTGATAACTTAATATCTAAGGCTACAAAAAGTCACAAAGATAAAAATTTCTCTGATGCAGAAAAACTTTATTATGAAATTTTACAAATACAGCCAGAAAATATTAACTGTCTAAATTATCTTGGCACATTATTAGCACAAACGGATAGATTTAATGAAGCTGAGGAATTATTTTTAAAAGCAAAAAAATTAGAACCACAAAACCCTTTTCTTATTAATAATTTAGGAAATATTTACAATGAATTTGGAAAGATAGACAAGGCAAAATTATATTATGAGAAAGCAATTATTTTAAAACCCAACCTAGTTCAAGCAAATTTGAATTTAGGAATAATAAGCTTTAAAAAAAAGAATTATCCAAAAGCTCTAAATTATTTAAACAAAGTAATTGAACTAGAACCAAATAACATTCAGTCCTATGCTATTATTGCTAATATATATAATCATATAAGGAATTTTAAACAAACATTAGAATGTTATAAAAAAATTTTCAAAATAGATCCTGAAAATCTTATGGCTCTGTCGGGTACTATAGATCTATTTAATACAATAAATCTGACAAATTTATCAGAGGGTAATAGTCATGATTTATTAGAAATGTTTACATTTTTGTACCAAAAAATAAATATTAATCACAATTATTTATTTAATAACGCCAAAAAATTAATTATTTACACAGAAGATAAAAAGAAATTAGAAACATTAATTGTAAAAAATTATAATTTAATAAAACAAAAATTAGTCAAAAAAATTTTAAAAAAAAAACTTTTTCAATACATGTTACAAAAATCTCTAATTAGAGACCAATTCTTAGAGAAATTTTTATGTCAAGTCAGAAAAGAAATTTTATTTTCAATTCAAAATAAAAATGAATCTTTAATGAAAGAATTTTTTGATTTTATCCTTTCATATGCTGAACAATCTTTTTTCAATGAATACATTTTTTTTCAATCAAATGATGAGATGAACTTAATTGAAAAACTAAAACTTAAAATTGAAAACTCTAAAAAAATAAATGAGCTAGAAATTGCGGTTTTTGCCTGCTATTTTCCTCTTTATAAGTCTAAAATAATTAGGGACAAACTTCAAAATTACTTATCTAAAAATATTTTGTTTAATGATTTAATTAAAATGCAAATTAAAGACTATATAGATGAGCAAAAACTTAAAACTACAATTAAATCTTTTGAAATTTCAAATAAAATATCAAAATTGGTTAGAAATCAATATGAAGAAAATCCCTACCCTCGTTGGAGATATGCAAATATAAATCCAAAAGCTAACTTCTTATTTGAACTTAATTCTGACATTAGCCCAAATAAAATTTTTATAAAGAATGATTTCACTAATACTAAAACACTAATTGCGGGCTGTGGAACCGGACAACAACTAGCCAGAAGAATTGATTATAAAGGTTCATCTGTTCTTGCAGTTGATTTAAGTATTTCAAGCTTAGCTTTTGCTAAGCGAAAAATGCGAGAATTAAATATAAATAATATTGAATTTTTGCACTTAGATTTGCTTAAATTAGAAAATTTGAAACAAAAGTTTGATATCATAGAATGTGTTGGTGTTTTGCATCACCTTGAGGACCCAGAACTTGGTTTAAAAGTATTACTAAATATTTTGAAGCCAAATGGTTTTTTGAAACTAGGTTTATACAGTGAACTTGCTAGGAAGCATATAATTGATGTAAGAAAAATAATTAAAAATAAAAATTTTTCTAAAAATATAGATGATATAAGAAATTTCAGAGAAATGATAAAAAATAATAAGAATAATTCATTTCAAAAACTAAATTTAAATTTTGATTTTTATACAACATCAAGTGTTAGGGATTTAATTTTTCATGCTCAAGAACATCAATTTACGATACCAAAAATTTCAAAACTTATTCAAAAGTACAACCTCGAATTTTTAGGTTTTACTAATAAATCAATTAAAAAAGATTATTCAAATTTCTTTAAAGATGATGAAAAGAATACTTCTCTAAAAAACTGGAACGAATTTGAGATTAAATATCCTGATATATTTCAAGGCATGTACCAGTTTTGGATAAAAAAAAATTAAAATGAGATCTAAAAAAAATTTTATAGCTAAAGATTTATTAACGCCAAAATATAAAACTAGAGTAGTAAAACCAAAAAAAGGTAAAGGTAGTTTTAAAAGAAAAAAAAAATAATTTATTAAAGTCTTGCTCCAATTTGCTGAATAACTTTAGAAGACATTTCAGTACCTTTATTTAAACTTTCTTTTAAAGACATATTATTTAAATGACCATGAAGAAATCCAGCTGCAAAAAGATCTCCTGCACCAGTTAAATCAACAATTTTTAGACCTTGTTTTATACCACATTCCACAACTTCAACTCCATTAATAGCAACAGCACCTTTTTCTCCTCTAGTCAAAACTATTATTTTACCTAAAGATTTCGAGAAATTTATTACTTCATCAAAAGATTTTGCATCTATTAAAGACATTATTTCTTGCTCATTTGCAAAAGTAATATCCAATTTATTTTTAACTAATTCTAAAAAATGAGGTTTGTGTCGGTCAACACAAAATTGATCAGATAATGACATGGCTACTCTATTTGCACTTTTAATTGCTTTTTCAAAAGCTTTTTTTGGTTCTCCTTCATCCCACAGATATCCTTCTAGAAGTATTATCTCGCTTTGTTTAATTGCATCAGAGCTTACATCATTTTCATTTATTTTCCCTGCTGTTCCTAAAAAAGTACACATTGTTCTTTCTGAGTCTGGCGTAACTAAAATTAAACAAGTGCCTGTTGGTAAGTCTTCTTTTTTCTTTGAATAAAAATATTTAACATTTTCTTGTTTCAGCCCATCTTCGTACTTACCACCAAGTTCATCATCATTTACTTTACCTATAAATCCAACTTCATTACCAAGTTGAGATAACCCGACAATTGAATTTGCAACTGATCCTCCTGATACTGTTTTTTCTATCTTAAGATTTGACAATAATTCTTTGAACTCTTTATCGTCAAAAATTAATTTCATAGTACTTTTTGTTAAATTATTTTTAATGATAAAATCATCATCTACTTTGCAAATTACATCTACAATTGCGTTTCCAATTCCCAAAATTTTCATCGTTTATGCTTTCTTTGTTATAAGTGGTTTTTTTCTCTTAGGATAACAACTAGTGCAGATTTTACAAGATAAACCATAGCACTCTCTTGCCTTACAGTATTCTCTTCCATAATAAATTATTTGAAGATGTAACTTATTCCAATACTTTTTTGGAAAAAGCCTTTTTAAATCTTTCTCTGTTTGAACAACATTTTTTCCGTTTGTCAAACCCCATCTTTGAGCAAGTCTATGAATATGCGTATCTACAGGGAAAGCAGGATATCCAAATCCTTGAGACATCACTACACTAGCTGTTTTGTGTCCAACACCTGGCAACTCTTCAAGTTGCTCAAATGTTTTAGGAACTTTTCCATTATATTTTTCCACTAAAGTTTTTGATAAGTTATAAACACTTTTTGCTTTAATTCTAAAGATACCAATACTTCTTATCAGTTTTTCAATTTTTTTTCTTCCAAGCTTAACAAAATGTTCTGGCTTATTATATTTTGGATATATATTTTTTGTAACATTGTTAACATTTACGTCCGTACATTGTGCAGATAAAAGAACAGAAACCAATAAAGTAAACATATTTCTGTGTTTGAGAGGTATAGGTGTTTTTGGATATATTTTATTTAAAATTTTAAGAACAATTTTTGCTCTTTGCTCTTCGCTCATTTAAAATTTAAAACATCACGCATCGAATACAAACCTGGCTTTTTTTTCATTAACCATTTTCCAGCTGTTAAAGCTCCTTCACTATATAAAGCTCTATCAAAAGCCTCATGATTTAGTGTTATAATTTCCTTACCACTAGAAAACTTTACCTCGTGTTCACCAACAGTTTTACCTTTACGTATTGAATTAAAATTAATTTTTTTTCCATAAGGAAAATTTTTTTTGTTTAGATATTTTTTTCCAATTAAATTATAAAAATCCCTATTTTTACCAACTGCTATACCTTTACCCAGCATTAATGCTGTTCCAGATGGATGATCTATTTTATGCTTATGATGTACCTCATATACCTTACTTAAAAAATTATTACCTAATGATTTAGAGGCAATCTCAGTTAAATACATCAACAGATTTATGCCTAAACTCATATTGCCAGCTTTTAAAATAGGAATTTTTTTTGAAAATTTCTTAATTTGAATTTCTTCTTTTTTAGAGAATCCAGTTGTTCCAATAACTACTCTTTTTTTTAGCTTTGATGCCAATTTTAGAATTTCAAATGTACATTTAGGAATTGTAAAATCGATTATTAAATCAACATTTTTAAAAGAATTTTCATGATTCAAACTAGGCTTTATCCCAGCAATATTTTTTTTTATTAATCTATTTTCTGTAAGTGCTGTAAGTCTAAAACTTTTATCAATTCTAGAAGATTTTATCAGTTGTTGGCCCATTCGTCCCATGCAACCAGATATCGCTAATTTTACTTTGCTCATTAAATTATTTTAATATATTTTTTCACTAATATACAACAATTATGGTTATTAAATACCTATTAAAATTTTTTCTGATCTTATTTTTTTTTGTGTCGCACAACCATTCTAAAGCAGACTTTTTTAAAGATATTACATCTCAAATTGATGATAATGACTTTAGACTTAGTTATGGTATTTCCGTTACAGATGTAAATCAAGATAACAAATATGAATTTGTTGTTACTGGATTTGGATTTTCAAATTTAGCACTCTCTTATCAAAACGGTAAACTGGTAAATATAAATAAAAATGAAATATTTGACGATGCTAAAAGAAAAACAATTGGTGTAGCTGCATGTGATATAGATCAAGATGGTTTTGAAGAAATTTATTTTTTAAACACAGACACTTACAGTGGAGAAAAAAAATATTCAGATAGATTGATCGATAATATAGGCAATAGCTTTGTAGATTTGTTTGAAGAAGAGATTAATAAAAAGAACTTGAATTTAACTGCTGGAAGATCAGTTGTTTGTGTTGATAGAAATGGTGATGGAAAATATGGCATATATGTAGCTAATTATGGAGGACCTACAAGATTTTATGAACTCCGCACTGGACAAATTCTAGATTTAGCAGAACAGCTTAAAATCAACAAAATAACTGGAGGAAGAGCAGTGGTTGCAGGAAATATTTTGTCAGGAAAAATGGATATATTTGCTGCAAATGAAAGAGGTAAAAATTTTTTATATTACAACTCTGATGGATATTTTCAGGACATTGCCGAAGATTATAAAGTGGACGATCAATACGAAAATGGAAGAGGCACAACTTTAACTGATATATTTTATAGAGGAAGACTAGATATAGTTACATCTAATTGGAATGGATATCATAGGGCATTTGTTTTAGAAGACAACAAATTTAGAGACATTGCTACTCCAACATACAATATTCCAACTAGAATTAGGACTGTAATATCGGCAGACTTTGATAACGATGGTTATGATGAGATATTTATGAATAACATTGGCGAACCAAATAAACTATTCAAAATAAAAGAAAATGGATTTTTTGAAGAGATTAATATTAAAAATGCTTATGAAGCAAATGGTCTTGGAACAGGTGCTGCTGTTGCAGATATAGATGATGATGGAATTTTAGAATTGTTAATTGCTCATGGAGAATCTGGAATGCAACCACTAACAATGTACAAAGCTGATACTAAAAAAAATTTTAAATATTTGAGAATAAAGCCATTAAATAAATTTGGGGCTCCTGCTAGAGGAGCTACTGTTATATTAAAATCAAATTTAAGAAATCATGCTAAAACAATTGATGCTGGATCTGGTTATTTATGTCAAATGGAACCAGTTGCACATTATGGAATTAGAGATGGTGAAAAAAATATATCCATAGATGTTGTTTGGACAAATGGATTATTAGAGACATTTAATGTAAATGAACTTAATAAAATAATAGAAATAAGACAAAAATAATATGAGAGAAATACCC
>CACKIN010000019.1 GCA_902600205.1 uncultured Pelagibacteraceae bacterium
AGATTATTTAATCCTAAGATAAGAAAAAAACCTGTTGTTGTTTTATCTAATAATGATGGTTGTATAATTTCAAGATCAACTGAAGCAAAAGCTTTAGGTATTAAAATGGGAGAGCCTTACTTTAAAGCAAAAGATATTATTATTAAAAATAAAGTTGAGGTTTTTTCATCTAATTATTCTTTATATGGAGATTTATCTAGAAGAGTAATGAGAACACTAAAAAGGTTCAACTCTGCAATCGAAGTATATTCTATCGATGAGGCATTTCTAGATTTGTCAAATTTTTCAGATGATGAAGTTGAAAAGGTCGGAAGGGAAATCAGAGAGACAGTTTTAAAGTGGACAGGTATTCCAACTAGTATTGGTATTGCTAAAACAAAAACTTTAAGCAAAGTTGCAAATCATATTGCAAAGAAAAAAAAATCAGGTGTAACAAGTTTGATAGGAATTGAAAATATTGATCCAATATTAGAAAAAGTTGAAATTAATGATGTATGGGGTGTGGGAAGACAGTTAACAAAATTTTATCACAAAAATGGAATTTATAATGCAAAACAACTAAAGAACAAATCAAATACATGGATAAAGAAAAACTCTAATGTTTTGGGTTCAAGAACTGCAATGGAGTTAAGAGGAGTCCCTTGCATTGATTTAGAGACAACGCAAACAAAAAGAAAAAGCTGTGTTGTATCGCGTTCTTTTGGTCAAAGAATTGAAAAATACCAAGAATTAAAAGAAGCAGTTGCAAATTATTGTTTGAATGCATCTGAAAAAATTAGATCTGAGTCTTTAATAGCAAAATCAATTACTGTTTTTGTCAGAACAAGTCCTTTCCAAAGTAGATTTGGATATTATTCAAACTCAAAGACTATAGATTTTGCAATTTCAACAAATAATAGTATTGAAATAGTTAAAACTGCTTTAGTTGGTTTAGATTCTATCTTCAAAAATGGCTACCGTTATCAAAAAGCAGGTGTAATGCTTACCGGTTTATCCAATGAAGATGGTAGTAAAAATCTATTTTCTTCTGAAAAAGACGAGAAAATAAAGGGTTTAATGAGGTCTATTGATAATACTAACTATCGGTATGGAAGATCTACGTTAAGTCTTGCTAGCGCTGGTGTTCAAAAGAGATGGAACATGAGAAGAGAGCATTCTTCTAAAATAGATACAGCTGATTTCTATTTACTACCAACGATTAGAGCCTAATTAAAAAGGTCTAGGATTATTTGGATAGCCAAGATTTTCACAAGTACTATCGTTATCTGCATCAGCTGGTTTGCAAAGTACAACTGCTGAAGCACCATGTACTTGGGATTGATTTTTAAGCTGGCCTGTTATTTCATCACATCCACTCCATAGTTCATCACAGGAATTTGCTTTGCCCACATTAGAATAACGAATAATTGCGTCTTTTATTGTTAAACCTGCATCAGTAGCATATGTCATATAATTTCTATAAGGTCCAAATTTAAATCTCACACTAGTAGCACCACCTAAAACATCTCCGAAGTAACTAGATCTGAGCTTACCATCTATCCAAAAATGTAAAAATCCATCTTTAGACCATTTAGCATTAATCAAAATATTTACCCATTTACCTTTCAACGGAGAAAATTTTTGATCCAAATTAACTACATAATGATCAAAGAAAAATTGTTCATCAACTTCATTTTTTGAAACTCTATAATTTGGCCCATTGAACAACCAAGCAAAACTATTGTTATTTAAGTTATAAGAAGGGCCAACTGTTTTTTCACCTTTTCCATAAAGCATTTTAAAATCAAATAATGAGATATTATGTTTCTCGGTATCTACTTCATTTGGAATAAAATAACCAACTCTATACCACTTTGTTTTTCCTTTTTTTGTAGTTTGCTTATATGGCTCCATAATTTGAAATCTCTGAGCAAAACCTGGACTTCCCCACCTACTCCAGTCCATTTCATCCCCTACATCTGAATAGCTTAAATTAAATTCAATTCCTTTTTCCGCAACACCCATTCTATCTTCTAATTTATCAAAAAATTTTATTAGACCTGGACGATTTGGAACATTTCTAAGATTAAAAACCATTTTATTTTTAGATTGATTTCTAAGAACATAATTTGCAAAATCTTTCCTCTCTTGCTTTTTCATATTTATATGCCATTTACCAGCGTACGAATATGATGGAATTAACAAGAGAGATAGAAGAATGATTAAAATTTTTTTCATAAATTATTTTGGTAAATTATTACAATCATGAAATAAGGCTGTTTTCTTACATTTTTTTCCACTTCTAAAAGAATCATAATAAGCAACTTGTGTTTTTACAGGAATTTTTCTTTTTCCATTGTAAATTCCAAAACGAAAACTAGGTCCCATTTTTTTTCCATCTTTTTTTCTTTTAAGCAACTTACCAAATGTTTTGCCTTTTGATTGATAAACTAATTTATCATTAATCCATAAATCAATGAAACCATCCTCTTTATCAGTCCAATTTACGTTCATTAAAAAATCATGCCATTTCTTGTGCAAAGCCTTTGTAGGTATAATTAATTCTCTTCCATACCCTTCGCATTGGAGCACTCCATCTTTTTCAATTGTAACTCCTTCTCTTTCTAATTTGAACACTATTGGTATTTCGGGACAATCTTCATCAAAACCAGAAGAATTAACTCTATTCAATTGCTTAGTATAGTCACTTGGCATTTTAAATTGTCCTAAGATTGTATAGGCAGGTCTAATATGATTTGTACCTTCGGGGATATACATAGACCATGCATACCAAACATTTCCTATATGCCCTTTTGCACTAGATGGATAATTTCCTTCAAAAATAACTTCACTCCGTCCAGCTTTATTAGATCTATCACAATCTCGTCGATGGCAATCCCCATCTCTCATTTCAAAACGTAATGAATATTTTCCATCTCTAACAATTTTTGTCTCATATCTTAAATTCCAAGGATTTGGTGCGATACGTCCATGTGTTTCAATTTTACCCCATGATCCTGTTTTCTCTGGCCATTTTATAAATTTCGAGTGTTTAAAAACATAATTTTCATCTAAATATTTTTTAGGCGGATCTTTTGCTTGAGCAAAAGATGATAAAATTAAAATAAAAAAGATAATTAAAAGTTTTTTCATTTTATACAATTAGCATTAAATCCAATTAGATTGTCTATGCCATACTTTGATCTTTTGGCTAAATAAGTAATATCTTTTTCATGTTTTATTCCAGTTACCATTTCCATTAAGGTGTCAATAGCTATAGCCTCTTGATGTGTGTGCTTTCTAGCATTATGTTTTTTATATTGATTATTTTTTTGCTTACCATCGTATTTTCTTGAGGAGAAACTTTCATAATCAGTGATCCCTAAATTTAATACTTCTGCTGCTTTAGTAATTCTATTCATAACTAAGTCTGGAACTTTAGCCCCCCAATTTTTAGCTAAATAGATGTAACCTAAAGCTGAATTTAAACCATAAGAGTGATACCATAAGGCTCGAAACCCTCTAAAAGAATTATTATTGATATAGCCATCATCATAAAACACTTCCTCTATATTTTTAAATCTAAAATTGAATTCTTTTGCTGCTAGTTTTTTATTGTTTGTCCAATGAGCATAAGCTAAGTTTGGAATTCCTCCGTTTCCCATTGCATAAAATCCTTTTTCTTTCTCTAAAAATTCTTCAGGCTTAATAAATTTTTTATGCATTTTTTTAATATACTTGTTAACAATTTTAATTTCTTTATCACTTAAGTAATCTTTAAGATAAATTGCTATCAGCAAATAATTTGTAAAAGCATCCCTTGCAAATTCATATGCATGATACCAGCAAGGTGCCTCGGGATTTCCATCTTTCCAACATTTTGGTTTCTTTTTTAACTCTTCTTTACCGATTGTATCTAGTAAAACATTTGCTTTAGCTATTTTAATCAATATTCCTTTAGCGGCATCAATGTCAGTTTTATCATTATTACCAATTGCATTATGGGTAGCAACAGCATACGAGCTCATTGGACCAGTTAGATTTAGGTGATTTACACTTCTAGAATTACCCAGCGCCCATTCACTCATCCAATCTAAACGTATTAAGCTTTCAATTCTAGCTTTTTTATATTTAGATTTAAAAGTCTCACCACCCACATATGAGCATGATTTAATCTTATCTATATAAAAATGTTTAGGAAAAGATATATCTTTAGATTTAACTTTTGCTTCAGCAGATAAACATAAAAATATACTAAATAAAATTAAGAAAATTTTTTTCATTAAATTTTAAATAATTTGTCAGATAAATCTTGGAGTTTATCTCCCCAGAAAACTTCTTTTTGAATTCTTTTAAAGTCTATATCAAAAACTGTAGACATAGCTGATGCATAGACAGATCTAGCATCAATTGTTGAATTTAAATCTCTTCCTTCAAATAATTCCTTTCGCTTAAGTCCTGGCCAGTCTGTATAAACTTGAGATTTTTTTAAAAGCCCACCTGCCATAAAAATTGCAGAACCATAACCATGCTCTGTTCCGCGACCTCCATTTTGTTTAATTGTTCTTCCAAATTCTGTTAAGGTTAAAACTAGAGTATTTTCTATCTCTGATCCTAGACCTTTCTCTAAACTTTTAAAAATTGAGTCCATTTCAATCAAACTATCTGAATGTGAACCATTCACTCCACCCTGAGCAGCATGTGTATCAAATCCATCAACTTCAAAAACTGCAACTCTTGGACCATTGATTTTTTTAAGTTCTAAACCTGCCTTATGGGCCAATGATGAATTCTTTCTAGACATAGAGTTGCCTCCATTATTCATCATAGATCTGTTAGCAATTATCTCCATCATATTTGCTAAGTCATGTTCAGATTTATCTGCATAAACTGATTTCAAAAGTTGCAAAAGTTCTGTTCTTGGAAGTCTTTTTTTTGAAGGATAAAAATTATCATTACTAGGAATTCCTCTAAGAAGTAAAGGCATTGGTAATGCTAATGCAAGACCATCACCTTTCAATTCTGCTAATTTCATTCCTCTTCCTAACCAACCAGTTTTTATGGAGTAAGGGATATGACCTCCAGTCTCCATTAAGTTTTGTCCATCAAAATGAGATCTTTTAGTATATGGGATATTTGTTGCATGAATTATTGCTCCCAGATCATTTTGCCACAAATCATGAAAATTTTTTAGTTTAGGATGAAGCGCAAAATCAGAATTTAATTGTATTGTTTCATCTAAAATCAAATCTTTTCTTCTTTTCTCAAAATTCTTATCTCCAATTATTGGAACAGCGCACAAACCATCCATTCCACCTCTTAACATTATAACAACGAGATTTTTTTTCTTGTCCGTATTTGCTAAAACTGGAAAATTAAAACCAGCTAAAAATAATGTAGTAGCTGAACCTTTTAAAAAATTTCTTCTTGATATCTTCATGATTTAAGCGTCTCCGGTAAATTAAATAAAATAACATGTTTATGAACAAGCTCTTTATACTGATTTATAATTTGTAAAATTTCACTTGGATTATCATAATTTTTTTCAATCATTTCTTCATAAAATTCAGTTGTCTGTGACTTGCCTGACTTTTTGTAATAAGCCTCTCTTGCATAAACCAGCCTTCTAATTAGTAACTCTGGTGACATCCAATCCTCTGAAATATCTGACCATCCATTCGGTTGTTTTGCTAAATAAGGATGTTGTCCAAGCTCATCCATCAACCTTTCTAAAGCTCTTTGATCCTTAATCGGTTTATTTCCAAGTTGATAAAGATCCATAAATGAAGGAGAAGGGATTAAATCAACGTCCGCCATTTTGCTCATTTGCAATAACCAGTTTTCTGGATTCTGGAATTTATTGTATTTGTCAGAATAATTAAAAGCAACTTCTATAGCAGCTTTGTGAACCTCTGGTAAAAAACCATCTGATTTTTCCCAAGCTTTTATAATCGGTTCCATCATTTCCTCAGTTGGGTTATCTGTGATTAAATATCTACAGAGTTTCATTGCAATAAATTTTCTACAAGAAGGGTGATTAACAAGATCTGTAATGGCAACAGATAAACTTTTTCTGCCTCTTTTATATTTTTTACCTAAAACTATTTTAGTACCAGGCTCATGAGCATCAGGGTTAAAATGAACATCTCCTGTCTCTAATCTTTTCTTTCCCCACTTAGGTCTCCATCCACTCATTATATATGCCATTTGAATTACATCTTCTTGTGTATATCCACAATCTGGCGACACAGTGTGAAGTTCAAGAAGCTCCCTTGCATGATTTTCATTTACACCTTTTGTCTTCCCTTTTTCTCTTGCCCATTTAGCTTCTTGACTCTTAGGTCCTATGTTCTGTTCATTATCTAAGTGATGTATCATCGACCAACCAATAGTTGCCTCTTGGGCCATTTTTTCAAAGTTTTGATTCATGTTAGCTCTAATGATCTCTCTTTGGTAAGCTCCAGTTGTATACTGCGCTAAAAAATCTTTTTCGCTGATTGCGAAATGATTACCCCAAAAGTACCAAAGTTTTGCTAAAACTGGTGTTTCACTTTTTAATGCTTCTGAATATCTTATGCAAAGTTCAAGGTTCCACCAAAATTTTTGTCCAGTCGCATGCCTTAACTTATTTTTTTCTCTTTTATAGCCATCTTTGTCGTTTTTAAATTTTTTTCTTAATACTTTTCTATCTCCATAAACGTAATCTCGATAATGATTTCTAAGTTCTTTCTCTGGTAAGATTTTACCTTTCCAAGAAAATTCAGGGATTTCGTTCAATTGGTCTTTTGCCCATTCTAATGGATCTGAGGGTACTTTTTCATCAGGTCCTAAACCAAAAGCAACTTTACGATAAAAATTTTTCATTATTTATCTTTTTTTTCTATCAATTTTAAAAGTTTTTCTTTTGTTTTTGCAATAGCAACTGCATCAGCCCAAACTGTTGAGTCTTGGGAAGTATTTTTATCAATCGCCGTTTGAGCACCATTGATATAAAGTCCAGAGGCAATAAAACAATTTAACCTTTTTTTTGTAGCTGTTCGCCCTGTATAATCAACTGTTGGTTTCTCATTATCGTCAATCCAAACTCTAAATCTTCCTTTTTCACTTTTTGTAGAGTTTATCAAATGTATTGTGACACTTGTCCATTCATCTGCACCGTTATATTCATTAACTTTAAATTTTTTTAGTAACCAATGTTTTTCATATGGTTCTGAAAATTGTAAATTTGCTTTTAGTTGACCTTTTTTATAGGTAATCATAAAAGTTATAGTGTCACCTTTGGGATGACATTGCATTATATGGAAATTTCTTGATTTGTTGAATGGGAATAAAATATTTCTTACTGGTTTAGTTGCAAAATGTATCCAAGCTTCTCCACCTTCTTTTGATAAAAGCTTAGTCCATTTTCGTTTATCTCTAGATTCATTATGTATTGAACCCATATGATGATCACACTCTCTAAATTCCCAGTATTGTGGATTACAATTTTCATATGAACCTGTAATTTGATAAAATTCTTCTCCATGCCACGCATGATTTTTTGATTTTATCAATCCCATTTCGCCATTCTCTATAATATCTCCTCCAATTACAGAAAAGGCAGCCTGGTTAAGTTTTTTCTTACCACTTTTCCAATTCCAATTTCCACCTACTTTAATTCCAAGAATTGGCATTTGTTTTTTTTTTATTCTTAAACCCTCAATTCCTGTATGGAATGAAGCTATATTGTGATAAAAATTTTTCTTATCTTTGATCCAATATTTTTTATCAATCCAATCTTTACCACTAACTCCATCCTTTTTCATTTGTTTAATTTCTTTATATTGCTTTTGCTCTTCTTTAGAATAATCACTTAAATTTATTGCCTGGGATTTGTTAAATTGAGATAAACAAAAAAAGATAATTAAAAAAAACGAATATACTGCTTTCATTAAATCAAATTAATTTCAAATTAATTATAAAATGGCCTACTTTAAAATGTCAATATCTGAAATATTTGTTAAAGAATTATTAAACTCATTCATATTTTCTCTACCTGAGATTTTTAATATAACCAGACCAAAAATAATGATTATAGCTAGAGGTATTGCTGTAATTATACTTATATATTCAGCAATTATTATTAAATATATTGCATAAAATGCTATCGATCTAAAAATAACACCTGTTTTAAAGACAGCTATTATTGCCAAAGAATGATTTATTAAATTTATGAAACTCATCTTTGAGGGACCAAAGTATCTTGATCCTCTTATTGAAGGAGATTTAATTAAGTTATTTTCTGTTTTTGCCAAAGAACCAGAAAAACTACTCCAAGTTGCTTTCTCTTCGATTAATTTTTTAACAGTTTGTTTTGTAAGACAAGTGAAATTTCCGAATTTAATAAATTTTCCTGTAAATGTATAAGTTAAAATTTTATGAAAAAAATAACAGATTTTAAAAATTAAGCCTTCTGATCTTTTAACTCTTTCTCCAACAATGGTATTATTGGGTTTATCTTTAATCTTTTCTACAAATTTTCCTATCTCTTCAGGCCTGTCTTCTCCATCACCATCCATTGGAATTACATAGTCAAAATCTTCATTTTCTGAAATATGTTTAAGCCCAGCTGCAATACAACGTGCATGTCCTTTATTATTTCTCATATTTATTAATTTTAGTGATTTAATATTATTCAAATTTTTAGTTTCTAAAATTTTTTCCTCTGTTGAAGCATCATTCACTACTATTACTGAAAATTCTGCTTTAAGCTCAGAAATATTAATATTGATTTCTTCAATTAATTTTGAGGCAGATTTAAAGTCATTAAAGACTGGAATTAGAATTATTATCTTCATTAACTTACTGAGCCTATCAATCTAAATAGAGAAGCAAAAAAACCATATCCCGAGAGTTCGATTAAAACAACAATTCCAATAATTAATAAAAGTCTCTTGTTTTTTTGGTTTAATTGAAATTTCATTTATATGTTAAGCATTTCATATCTTTGTTGCACAATTGGACTTCATTTGAACTATAAATCCATTTTGGTCTTTCTGGAAGATGGTAAGATATATTTCCTGCAATCCATTCATTACCTTTAATATATTCAATTTTTCCAAGATCCTTACCCTCAGTTTCAAAAAAAAGTTTGGCCTGCTCAGCTAACTTTTTGCCACCAAAATCAGTTCTTTTATCAGTTTGAGTAATTGAAATATAAGAATATAAAATTGGAGATAATAAGAATAATGCTAAAAAGACAGAGGTAAAAGCTGTCATTTTTTCAAAATTAATTTCTGATTTTAAAATATAAACAAATAACAAGCCAAAGCTTATATAAAATGGCGTCATCCACATAGTTCTTATTTTTACACCCATAGTAAATGATGTAAGAAAAATAAAAAATATTGGAATTAAATTAATTGACAATACAAACAAAAGCTTTTCGTCGTTTAAATTAATATTTATTTTAAATTTTCTAACTAAAACAAAAATCATTAGTAAAAATGGCAATAATATACCAACTTGCTTAGCTAAAAATATCGTAGGATGTTTTATATGGTTTAAAATACTTGCCTCTTCTGATCCAGTTCTGAGAAGTCCATAAGTAATGGTTACATAATCATTATCAGTTAACCAAATAATGTGTGGTAATAAAATAATAATAAAAGGAGCGAAAGAAACTAGACACTTAAAATTTAGTCTTTTGGTATAAATCATGTAAATTAAAAGTACATCTATTGCTAAACCTAAATAGACAAATAAATACTTAGATAGAAACCCAAGTCCAGCAAATAGACCAAGTAATAACCAATCTAATATTTTATTATTCTTAATTCCTCTCCATAAATAAAAAACCGAAAGAGACCAAAAAGGAATTAAACAAACATTTACATTAAACTCAGGTGTAGTGAAGTTATAGAAGTATATTCCTTCTAATAACAAAACAGATAGTAAACAATAAATTTTGTTATCAAAAAAATCTTCAGCTAACTTAAAAACTACAAAGAATGAGACTACAATACAAATTTGACTTAGTAGATAATACGCCCAATCTTGTGGTCCAAAAATAAAATAAATTATTTCAGGTAAAAATGCACTCATTGGGGGATGTTTATTAAATCCCCAATCTAAGTTGCTCCCCCATGCTAAGGCTTCGATTGTATCTAATGGCAAATTATGATTTGTAAAAGTTGGAATCAATGTCCAGATCAATAAGTGTGATGTGATAAAAATATAAAATATATTGTTTATATTTTTTTTATAAATGGCCATTTTTATTAATTTATACAATTAATGCATTCTTGACACTTAATAAATGATGAATATATTCACCAAACTTATAAAATTGGGTATGGTAAAGATCTCTAAAAAATATATTCCAAAAGAAACTGAAAAATACATGTGTGCAAAACATCTTGCATATTTTAAACAAAAATTAATGGACTGGAAAAAAGATCTAAAGAGAACAAATAATGAAGCAATATTTAATGCTTCGATGGATGACAATAGTGCTTCAGCAGACATTGTTGATCAAGCAAGTTCATATACAGAAAAAAATGTTGAAATGAGAGCAATCAACAGACAAATAAAATTAATTTCAAAAATTGACGGAGCTTTGAAAAAAATTCAAGACGGAACATATGGTTTTTGTGAGGAAACTGCAGAACCAATTGGTCTTAAAAGATTAATGGCAAGGCCAGTTGCAACATTATGCATATCCGCTCAAGAGAAACATGAAAAAGAAGAAAAAGTTTACGCTGATATTTAAGGATAGTCTATTTCAGCATCTTTATTTAATGCTTTAAATCCTTTGATAACCGCTGGACGTTTTGCAATATCAACAAACCATCTAGATAACCCCTTAAAGTTTTCTAATCCAATATCATGTCTCTTGTGACGTGCGATCCATGACCATGTTGCAATATCAGCAATAGAATATTCTTTTCCTGCTAAAAAGTCACTTTTTGATAGTCTTGCTTCTAAATCTTCGTATAACTTTCTAGTTATTTTAAAATATCTTTCCTCTCCCCATTCACTTTTTCCTTGGTGATAATAATGAAACTGATGATGCTGTCCTATCATTGGACCAATCAAACCCATTTGGGCCATCAACCACTGATTTATCTCTAATCTATTATTTTCTGGATAAAACATTTTACTTTTTTCACCCAAGTACATCAATATTGCTCCTGACTCGAATATTGACTTTTTATTTTCGTGATCAGTGATCACTGGTATTTTATTGAAAGGACTAATTTTTTTGAATTCAGCTTTATGTTGTTCACCTTCATTTAAGTTTACTTTGGTAATTTTGTAGTCAAAGCTTATCTCTTCCAACATTATACTAATTTTCCAACCATTAGGAGTATCGGCTGTAAATAGCTCGATCATTATTTCACACCTAATCTGTCTTTTATAGTGTTTGATGCTGTAGTAAATTCAAACCTATATTTCTCATTAGGTCTTGCGTATTTAAAACATCCTCTAGCAGCTAAGGCTCCTTCATGAAAACCAGATAATATTAATTTAAGTTTTCCTGGATAACTACAAATATCGCCGATAGCAAAAATACCCTTTTTATTGGTTTCAAAATTTTCTGTATTAACCGGTATTGTTTTTTTATCTAAATTTAGTCCCCATTCCGCGATTGGCCCAAGCTGCATTATTAAACCAAAGAAACCTAAAACATAATCAGCCTTTAGAGTTTTGCTTTCTCCTTCTTCGCTTTTAATCTCGACTTCCTCTAAAGAGCCATTGCCTTTCACATCTTTAATTGAGTACTTTGTAAATAAATTAATTTTATTTTTTTCACTAAGTTCTTTTATTTTTTGAACGCTTGCAGGTGCGCCTCTAAACTCATCTCTCCTATGTATAAGAGAAACTTTTGAAGTACTTGACAGTTCAATTGCCCAGTCAAGTGCGCTATCTCCACCTCCAAAAATGACTACTGATTTATCTTTAAAAATACTTTTGTCTTTAATTGAGTATAAAACTGTTTTACCATCAAACTTTTCTGCACTCTTTGTTGGAAATTTTCGTGGTTCAAAAGATCCCACTCCCCCAGCAATTACTACATTTGGTGTGTTAAACTCTTTGCCATTAGTTGTTTTTACTATCCAGATTTGATTTTCTTGTCTTAGTTCTTGAACTCTATCATTTAAATGAAAGTTAAAGTTAAAAGGTTTTATTTGTTTAATTAAATTGTTAGTAAGCTCTTCACCAGTACATTCCGGGACCGCGGGAATATCATAAATTGGTTTATCTGGATAGAGTTCTATACATTGACCACCAATTTTATCTAAGTTATCAACTATTTCACATTTCAATCCTATGATTCCTAATTGATGTGCACAAAATAACCCTGTTGGTCCTGCACCAATTATCACAACATCAGTTTTAATCATTAAACCTGTTTCTCCGGCATATATACACTTAGACCATCTAGGTCATCAGAGACCATAATTTGACAACTTAGCCTACTGTTTGATTTTGGTTCATAGGCTTGATCTAGCATGTCATCCTCACCCATTTCTTTTTTTGGTAATTTATTGTACCAATCTTCTTTGACATAAACATGGCATGTAGCACAAGACATGCTGCCACCACAATCCGCATCAATTCCTGGGATATCATTTTGAACAGCACCCTCCATAACAGTTAGGCCATTTTGAACTTCGACTATATGTTCTTTACCGTTATGCTCGATGTATTTGATTTTTGCCATGCAATTTATATAAGCACAAAAAAAAATAGGGCAAGTAATTAAACTTGCCCTATTTTATATCTTAACTAACTGTTACTATGCTCTTCTTGTAGAGTTAGAAACTGCGCAAGACCAGATAATTAAACCAAATGCGATTTTATTAACAAAGTCTGCTAAGTTATAGATAACGTTTAACGCGTTAGCATCAATTCCACCTGTTAGGTAACCAAAAATGTAACCTAATGGGTAAATTGCCCAACCTACAGTAACAATCATTCTTAAAGCTCCAAATGCAGTTACTAAAGCTTTATTTCCAGATTTAGCAGCAACTTTTCCTGCTTCTCCTGAAAAGATTTCATAAAGAATGTAAATCCATCCAGCCATACCGATTATGAAACCTAGTGTAGCGTTGATGAATCCAGCTTCTCCAAGATATCCACCTATTAACATAACTAGTGAACCAATTAAGATTCTCCAGAATATGTTTGTGTCAACTTTTCTTACCGCTGAAAGAATTAAGTAAAATTCTACTAGCTGTAGCGGTACAGTAATTAACCAGTCAATGTATCTGTATACAGTTGGAGTATCACCTGTTTCAACCCATACTGCTCTCATATACATATAGTGAATAAATGCTATACCAGTTACTAATCCAGCTACATTTACTGATTTTCTCCATTGAGAACCGACATTAGCCTGTTCCATAAAGAAAAACGCTGTAGCTGCTAACATACCCATTGAAATTAACCAAAACGAAATACCTACGAAATCGTCTGTAGCTAAAAAGGCTGTTGCTGCGTTAGCTGCCGTAGTTGCTCCGAAAAGCACTGCCGCTAAAGCTAACATTTTCATTGTCTTCATAAAAAACTCCCTCATAGTTAGTTTTTTTTATTAGTTTAAATTTAAACTACAGACTAATCTAATGATTAGTCTAAAGTTAGGGTTAGATAGCAAAAAAAATTAGTTTATTGAAGAGTTTTTGACCTCTAAAAAGTATTGATTTTACTTACTTTGTGAAATTAAATACAACCTGTTACGTAAAATCATTATAAAAGTGAGTCAAAAACCAAATCACTATGACAGACAAATTTAACAAGATTTATCAAGAGTCAATCCAAAATCCTGAGAAGTTTTGGCATAATGTGTCTGAGGATATCTTTTGGTTTAAAAAACCAACAAAAATTTTAAACAAATCTAAGCCTCCATTTTATAAATGGTTTGAAGATGGGGTAACGAACACATGTTATAACGCAATTGATACTCATATTGATCAAGGTAATGGAGATAAAACAGCTTTAATATATGACAGTCCTATCACAAATACTAAAGCAGAGTTTACTTACAATGAATTAAGAGAAAGAATTTCGAAATTAGCTGGTGCACTTGATAATCAAGGAGTCAAAAAAGGTGATAGAGTTATTATTTACATGCCAATGATACCTGAAGCAGTTATAGCAATGCTTGCTTGTGGAAGAATTGGCGCAATACACTCAGTAGTCTTTGGTGGATTTGCATCAAATGAACTAGCAAGTAGGATTGATGATAGTAAAGCAAAGATTTTGATTACCGCTTCATGTGGATTTGAGCCAGGTAGAACAGTTGATTATAGACCTTTAGTTGATGGAGCGCTTAAACTTACAAAACATAAAGTTGAAAAAGTAATTTTTTTTCAAAGGGAGGGTCACGAGGTGAAACTTAATTCTCCACTTGAGATTAGTTGGGAAGAGTTTCTAATAAATGCAAAAGATAAAGATTGTGTTGAAATAGGTGCTAATGAATTTGCTTACATTTTATATACATCGGGCACCACAGGAATTCCAAAAGGCATAGTAAGAGATGTTGGAGGTCACATTGTTGCTCTAAAGTGGACAATGAAAAATATTTATAATGTAGATGAAAATGATGTTTGGTGGTCTGCAAGTGATATTGGTTGGATAGTAGGACATTCATATATTGTTTATGCCCCTTTGTTCAAAGGATGTACAACCGTATTGTTTGAAGGTAAACCGGTTGGAACCCCTGATGCAGGAGTTTTTTGGAGAATAATTTCTGAATACAAAATAAAATCATTGTTTACGGCTCCTACAGCTTTCAGAGCTATTAAAAAAGAAGACCCTGATGGGAAATTTTTTTCTAAATATGACTTAAGTTCATTTCAGTCTTTATTTTTAGCTGGAGAGAGAGCTGATCCAGATACAATTAAGTGGGCAGAAAATCTATTAAAGGTTCCAGTCATAGACCACTGGTGGCAAACAGAAACCAGCTGGGCTATAAGCTCAAATTGTACTGGAATTGAAATGCAAAAAACTAAATACGGATCAGCATGTAAAGCAGTTCCTGGTTATGATGTAAAAATAATTAAACCTGATCACTCAGTTGCAAAACCAAATGAAATGGGAGACATAGTCGTTAAATTACCTTTGCCTCCAGGAACATTTCCCACACTTTGGAATGCTGATAAACGATATGAGGAAAACTATATGTCTAATTATAAGGGTTATTATCAGACATATGATGCAGGGCATATTGATGAAGATGGATACATTTGGATTATGTCTAGAACTGATGATATTATTAATGTTGCAGGACATAGATTATCTACTGGTGCAATAGAGGAAGTTTTGTCCGAACATCAATCAGTTGCGGAGTGTGCTGTTCTTGGAATTGCAGATAAATTAAAAGGACAGTTACCAATAGGTCTAGTTGTTCTAAAAACAGGAGTTGAAAAGGATAATGATACTGTCTCAAAGGAATGTATTAAAATGGTTAGAGATAAAATTGGACCAGTAGCAGCTTTTAAAGTTGTCATCGTAATAAAAAGATTACCCAAAACAAGATCTGGTAAAATTTTAAGGGGAACTATTAGAAAAATAGCTGATGGGGAGGATTACAAAATGCCAGCGACAATTGATGATCCAGCAATTCTAGGTGAAATTACTCAAAGTTTAATTGATAGTAAAATTCTTTCTAAATAAAATTAACTAATCTTCAAATCTAATTGGTTTTCCAGATGGTTCTCCAATGATTTCTCCATCTTTCATTTTAATCTCTCCGTTTATAATTGTATAAACTGGGGTTCCCTTAAACTTATATCCGTTAAAAGGCGACCAACCACACTTACTTTCTATCTTATCATTTTTAATCTCAATAATTTTGTTCATATCTACAATTGTAAAATCTGCATCATACTCTTCCTTTATGAAACCTTTTCCTATAATTCCAAAAATTTTTGCAGGGTTCTCACATACAAGGTTCATTAATTGTTCAAGTGATAATTTACCATCATTTACATGATTAAGCATTACAGGCATTAAAGTTTGAACTCCTGGCATTCCAGACGGCGTATCAGGATACTCTTTGTCTTTATTCACTTTTAGATGTGGAGCATGATCAGAGCCAATTGTATCATTATAATTATTTCTTACTGCATACCATAAACGATCATAATGACTTTTATCTCTTATGGGCGGATTCATTTGAGCATAAGTTCCAAGTTTATCATAGCAGTCAGGTGCATATATGGTTAAATGTTGTGGAGTTATTTCAAAAGTAATATTTCCTTTATTCTGAGATAAAAAATCTATTTCCTGTTTAGTAGTAATGTGTAAGATGTGAGCTTTCTTACCTAATCTTTTTGCAATTTTAACAATTTTTCTTGTCGATGAAATTGCACATTCTTCATCCCTCCATATAGGATGAGAATGAACGTTCCCTTTTTCTCTTAATTTTTTTCTTAAATTTAAAATATCTTCATCCTCTGAATGGACTGCAACAATTTTTGACGTGCTTTCAAATACTTTTTCTATATCTTCTTCTTTATGAACTAAAAGGGTACCTGTTGAAGAGCCTGCAAACAACTTAACTCCACAACACCCTTCTAAACCTTTAAGACTCGCTAATTCACTTTGATTGGTAGGAGTGGCGCCAAAATAAAATGCGTGATTACAATACATTCGATTTTTTGCTAGATCTATTTTTCTCTGAAATTCTCTCTGACTTGTAGTTGCTGGATTAGTGTTTGGCATTTCAAAAACTGAAGTGATACCGCCAACTATTGCTGCTCTACTGCCTGTGTGTAAATCCTCGGTATCTGTTGAACCTGGTTCTCTAAAATGTGTTTGAGTATCTATGCAACCAGGTAGAACTGTAAGTCCATTTGCATCAACTGTTTGACTAGCCTTTTCTGCTAGTTTTCCAATTTTTGTAATCTTGCTATTTTGAATGCCTATATCAACATCTTTCAGATCTTTATCAATATAGCATTTTCCATTTTTAATAATAAGATCTAACATTATTAGAAAAAGTACTTATATCATTTGTTATAATATTACAATATGAATAGAAAAGTTTACATATTAAAAGACAGAGGGCTTCTCTATATAAATGGAGATGAAGCAAAAGAATTTTTACAAAATATAATTACAAACAATATTGAAAATGTTTCAGAAGATAGAAGTTGTTTTTCAGTTCTTCTAACTCCACAAGGAAAATATCTTTACGATTTTATAATTATTAAACATAAATCAGGCTTTCTTTTAGATTGTGAAAAAGAAATTATTGATGATTTATATAAAAAATTAAATCTTTACAAACTAAGATCAAAGGTAGAAATATTAAATCTTAGCAATGAGTTTGTTGTAGCAAGCTTA
>CACKIN010000020.1 GCA_902600205.1 uncultured Pelagibacteraceae bacterium
AAATATGTTGTAGACTCAAGTCAAAAAATTATACCCAATTTTTTAATAGATAAAAAAATCTTTCCAGAAAATTTAAAAGATCTTTATAACGGATATTCTATAGTTGGAGATTTTCTGGATAAAACAATTATTAAGCCTAATAACAAAAGTTTTCCTTCTTCAAGAAATGATTTTATTAATTTGCTTAAATAATTAAAGATCAATTTGGTCTGCAAAATAAGTTACAATACTACTTGCTCCAGCTCTTTTAAAAGAAATAAGAGACTCTTTAATAGACTTTTTGTCTATTAGCTTCTTATTAATTCCATTCATTATCAAACTGTATTCACCTGATACTTGATACGCTAATACTGGTATTTTGAAATTATCTTTTACTTTTTTAATTATATCAAGATATGGCATACCTGGTTTAACCATGATCATATCTGAACCTTCTTTTATATCTAATGAAACTTCTCTCAAAGACTCATCTGAATTTCTAAAATCCATTTGGTATGTTTTTTTATCACCTTTTAATAATTTTTTTGATCCAACGGCCTCTCTAAATGGTCCATAAAAGCTAGAAGAATATTTTACTGCATAAGACAATATCTGAACATCATTCAAATTATTTTTATCCAATGCCTTTCTTATCTTACCAATTCTCCCATCCATCATATCTGATGGAGCAATTACATCGCATCCCATTTTAGCTTGGAGTACAGCTTGTTTAGCAAGTATTTCCAAAGTTTCGTCATTTAGAATATTTCTTTTATTTAACAATCCATCGTGGCCATGTGAAGTATAAGGATCAAGCGCCACATCACACATGATTCCAATTTTATTTTTAAATTTTTTTTTAATAAACTTTATTCCTCTACAAACTAAATTGTCAGGATTTAAAGCCTCTGAACCATATTTATCTTTTTTTTTTGTTTTAGTATGCGGAAACAATGCTACCATTGGAATTCCTTTTTTTATAGCTTTGTTAACTACAGAGTTTAATCTATCTACACTGTATCTAAAAACATTTGGCATAGATTTAATCGACTCTTTTTTATTTTTTCCTTCAATTAAAAAAATAGGCAATATTAAATCGCTGTATGACAATGAGTTTTCTTGAACAAGTCTTCTAGACCATTCAAATTTTCTTGATCTTCTAAGCCTTAAACTTGGATATTTTCCTGTAATCATATTGTGTTTTATTGTGCGACAAATCTATTATACAAATATATATAGAAATGAGTAGAAAGCAAATATCATGAAACATGTTAATGACAAAATAATAAATTTAAACCTTCATAATGATAACGATAGAGTTTTAAATTTTAGTGATTTTCAAAAGCAAACTATACAATTTGACATTGATAAACTACAAGATGCATACAATCAAATTGTAAAGATTAAAAAATTTGAAGATGCTGGCGTAACAAATTTTGGAGCAATATCTTTAACTCAAATACCAGGAGATCCAGATTCTATAAAAGGAAATAAGGCTAGAGGAGTGTACTGGACTAAACCAGATAAATCTGGAAAAGAAGTTTCAAGAGATGTTAACATTGATGAGTCAAAGTATTGTGAGTTTATCAAGGATTATGAAAATACTTACTTCAAAGAAGTATACGATGTTCTCTCTTCAAAATATAAGTTGGGAAGAATAAGAATATTAATAAAAGAACCAAGATCAACTTTGAGTTGGCATAGAGATCCAGAACCAAGATTGCATATACCTATAATAACTAACCCTGGATGTTTAATGGTAATAGATAATGTGGCAATGCATATGCCTGCAGACGGCTCAGTTTGGGTAACTAATAATACAAAATATCATAATGCCTTCAACGGTGGTGAAGAGAATAGAATTCATCTTGTTGCTTGTGTATTAGATTATAAATTTAATTAATTTGAAAAATATATATATTGCATCAGATCACGCAGGATTTAGTTTAAAGGAAAGTATTAAAAAAAAATTCTCAAAAAAATACAATTTATTTGATCTAGGACCAGATAATTCATCTAAATCTGTAAATTATCCTGATTATGCTCATAAATTATCTAAAAAAATTAATAAAAAACAAAATATAGGTATTTTAGTATGTGGATCAGGGATGGGCATGTCAATGTCTGCTAATAAGCATAAAAATATTAGAGCGGCATTATGTTATTCAGTAAAAAACACTAAATTATCTAGATTGCATAATGACGCAAATGTTATTACATTAGGAGAAAGGTTGATTAGTAAAAGTTTAGCCTTTAAATGTATAAATGCGTTCTTAAATACTAAATTCGAAGGAGGCAGGCATTTAAAAAGAATTAAGAAAATATAAATTTATGTCAAGTGAAACAAAATATTTAAACAGTGAATATAAAGACTTTTTTGAAAAAAGTTTATTGGATAGTGACCCTGAAATTTATAAAGCTATAAATGATGAGTTAGTTAGACAACAAAATCACATAGAGTTAATAGCATCTGAAAATATAGTATCTCAAGCAGTTCTTGAAGCTCAAGGATCAGTTCTGACAAATAAATATGCTGAAGGTTATCCAGGCAAGAGATATTACAATGGTTGTGAACACGTTGATGTAGCTGAACAACTTGCAATTGACAGACTTAAAGAATTATTTAATTGTAAATTTGCTAATGCTCAACCTCATTCAGGAGCGCAAGCAAACGGAGCAGTATTTTTAGCTTTGCTAAAACCAGGTGACACTTTCATGGGAATGAGCTTGAATTCGGGAGGTCATATTACACATGGGTTGAAAATTTCAATGTCTGGTAAATGGTTTAATGCAATCGGGTATGATGTTGATAAAAAATCTGAACTTATTGATTATGATAATGTTGAAAAACTAGCTCTCGAACATAAACCTAAACTTATAATTGCCGGTGGAAGCGCTTATTCTAGAGTAATTGATTTTAAAAGATTCAGAGAAATTGCAGATAAAGTAGGAGCCTATTTAATGGTTGATATGGCACATTTTTCAGGTTTGGTTGCAGGTAAGGGATACCCAAATCCTTGTGATTATGCTCATGTAGTTACATCAACTACTCACAAAGTATTTAGAAGTGCAAGAGGTGGAATAATATTAACTAACCATGAAGATTTATCTAAAAAATTTAACACTGCTGTTTTTCCAGGATATCAAGGAGGCCCTTTAATGCATATCATAGCTGCAAAAGCTGTAGGTTTTAAAGAAGCCTTAAAACCTGAATTCAAAGAATATATCAAAACTGTTTTAGCTAATGCAAAAATTTTAGCTGAAACATTAAAAAATAATGGTTTTAAAATTTATTCAGGTGGTACTGACACACATTTAATGTTAGTTGATTTAAGACCTTTTAATGTAAAAGGAAATGTAGCTTCTGAAAGTTTATCAAGAGCAAACATTACATGTAACAAAAACGGTATTCCTTTTGATACTGAAAGCCCAATGGTAACATCTGGAATTAGACTAGGATCTCAAGCTGCTACAACTAGAGGATTTGGTTTGAAAGAATTTCAAAAAGTAGGTGATTTAATAACAAAAACTATTCAAGGCCTTTCAGAAAACCCTACAGATAACTCTAAAACTGAAGATGAAGTAAGGAAAGAAGTTGTAAGCCTTTGTTCAAATTTCCCTATCTATAAACACTTAGGCTAAATTAATTTATGATTTGTCCATGCAGCAAAAAAGGTGACACATCTGTTGTTGACTCAAGACCTACAGAGGATGGAACGGCAATTAGAAGAAGAAGACTATGTAGCTGTGGTGAAAGATTTACAACATTTGAAAGAGTTCAATTTAGAGAACTTACTGTTGTTAAAAAAAACGGTAGAAAATCATCTTTTGATAGAGAAAAACTTTCAAAATCAGTTTATGTAGCTTTAAAGAAAAGACCTATTGACTCCGAGACAGCAGAAAAATTCATCTCAAAAATTAGTAGATCATTAGAAGAATTAGGTCAAAGCGAAATTTCATCTAATACTATTGGAACAATGGTTATGGAAGGACTAAAAGAACTTGACCCCGTGGCATATGTCCGATTTGCTTCAGTCTATAGAAACTTCAGAGAAGAAAAAGACTTTGTTCAATTTGTGGATAAAATTGATGTCTTTAAAAAAAGATAATTTTAAATCATTAGATAAAAAAATTATGAACTTTGCTATAAATTTAGCAGAGAATAATAAGTATTTAACTGGGACAAATCCATCAGTTGGATGTGTAATTGTAAAAAATAAAAAAATCTTATCTTTTGCAACAACTAATAATGGAGGAAGACCACACGCAGAAAATATTGCTTTAGGTAAAAATCGATTTAACAAAGGAACAACATTATATTCAACACTTGAACCGTGCTCTCATCATGGCAAAACACCACCATGCACGAATACAATAATAAAAAATAAAGTTAAAAAAGTTTATTACTCGATAGAGGATAAAGATTTTCGAACTTTTAATAAAACAAAAAAAATATTAAAGTCAAAAAATATAATTTCAAAATCAGGCCTTCAAAAAAATAAAGTTTATAACCTCTATAAAGAATATAATTATATAAGATCGAAAAAGGCTCCCTATATAATAGGAAAAATTGCAAGTTCATCAAATTTAAATATTTTAAAAAACAACTCTCCAATAACAAACGAACATTCTAGAAAGGTTTCACATCTATTAAGATTTCAGAATCATGCAATATTAACATCTTACAAAACTGTAAATACAGATAATCCCAAACTTAATTGCAGACTAAATGGATTGGAAAAATATTCACCAACAGTTGTTGTGATTGATAAAAACCTAAAAGTAAAAGTAAACTCTTTTCTGATTAAAAATTCAAAAAAGAGTAAATTAATTATATTTCACTGTTCTAAAAATATCTCAAAAATTAGATTATTAAAAAATAAAGGAGTTAAACTTATTTTTCAAAAAGCTGAAAATAACTTAGATTTAAATCTTAAAACAATTACTCAAAAAATTTATAAGTTGGGACTACATAGATTATTGGTAGAGTCAGGAAATGAATTATTGACTAATTTTCTTAAGGAAAATTTATTGAATGAATTCTATTTTTTTAAAAGCGACAAAATAATCTTAAATAGACATAAAATTAATATATCATCATTAGTTAAAATGATTAATAAAAACTACAAAAATAAAAAAAAAATAAATACATATTTAGGTAACGATACACTTACTCATTATTATTAAAATGTTTAATGGAATTATATTTAACAAAGGTAAAATAAGCAGTATTAAAAAAAGAACTAAGGGAATTAATTTATTCATAAGGTCTTCTTTAAAAGTATCAAACAAAAATCTAGGCATTTCAATTTCTTGTGATGGTGTTTGTCTTACCTTAATCTCATATAAAAATAAGATTTTAGAGTTTTATTTATCAAATGAAACATTGGCTAAATCAAAATACAAAAGAATAAAAATCGGTGATGAAATTAATTTAGAAAAACCATTAAAATATGGTGATAATATTTCGGGTCATATCTGCCAGGGCCACGTAGATACAGTCTGCTCTTTAAAAAGTATAAAAAAAGTAGATAAGTCACACATATTAGAGTTTAAAATTAGTAATTTATTTAAAAAACAATTAGTTGAAAAAGCATCTATACTAATTAATGGTGTTTCACTAACTATTTCAAAAATTAAAAAAAATTCATTTGAAATATGGGTTATACCTCACACATTAAAATTGACAAATTTAATTAATTTAAAAAAAAAAGATTTAGTAAATGTTGAAATAGATATTATGTCCAAATATGTAAAAAAGTTTGTTAATGAAAAAAAGTAATTTTAGTTCCATAGAAAGTATTATCAAGACAGTCAAAAAAAACGGAATGTTTATTCTTGTAGATGACGAAAGTAAGCACGAAGAAATGGAAAATGAAGGTGATTTAGTAATTTCTACGTCTGCAGTCAGCCCTAAACACATAAATTTTATGGCAAAACATGCTAGGGGATTGATCTGTTTAGCAATGGATAGTGGACAATCAAAAAAAATTGGGCTAACTTTAGCATCACCAATCAATCAATCTAGAAGTAAAACTGCTTTCACATATTCTATCGAGGCTAAAAAAGGCGTTACAACAGGTATCTCGGCTTATGATCGAGCAAAAACAATTAAAGCTGCATCAAATAAAAATGCAAAAAAAACTGATATAGTATCTCCTGGACATATATTTCCAGTTATAGCTAGAGACGGGGGTGTTCTTGTACGAGCGGGGCACACAGAAGCCTCGGTTGATATATCAAAACTTGCCAAAAAAAATAATTCCGCGGTCATTTGCGAAATTATGGCAGATGATGGAAAAATGGCTACTGGCAAAACATTATTTAATTTTGCAAAAAGACATAAACTTAAAATAGGAAAGATTGAGGATCTAATTGCCTATAGATTAAAGAGAGAGAAATTAATCAAATTAAAAAAAACCTCTTCAATCATTGTTCAAAAACAAAAATTTAAAATTAAAGTATTTGAAAATATTCTCGATGGATCTGAAAACTTTGCTTTAATTAAAGGCACTTTAAAAAAAGGAATAGTGCCTCGATTAAGAGTAATATCATCTAATGTAGTCCAAAATTATCTTATTAACCAAAAATTACCAAATTCATTTGATAAAACAATTACTTATTTTAAAAAATTCAATAATTGTGTTCTTGTATTTATTAGAGATCCAAATTTGAAATCAGTAACACAAACACTCAAACAGTATAATAGTAAAACTTTTTATAAAAAAGGTCATGATAAATTGATTAGAAATTATGGCATAGGAGCCCAAATTATTAAATCTTTAAACATAAAAAATATGATACTTGTTACTAGATCAAAAAAAAAAGTAATTGGATTAGACGGGTATGGCATTAAAATTAAAAAACAGGAAATTATAAAATGAAAAAAAAAGTTCTAATTGTTGTTGCAAGTTATTATGAAAGCATTGCTAACTCTTTGTTAAAAAGTGCAAAAAATAAAATAAAAAATAAGTGTAATATTAATGTAATTAGGGTACCTGGCGCATTTGAAATTCCAGTTACAATTGCCAAGAATTTAAAAAAATTTGATGGATTTATAGCTTTAGGATGTGTAATTAAAGGACAAACACCACATTTTGATTTTATATCAAAATCTACAACGGACGCATTAATGACATTATCGATTACATCAATGAAACCTGTCGGAAACGGTGTGATCACATGCTTAAGTAAAAAACAAGCTGTAGAACGTGGTAAGAAAGGATTTGAAGCAGCAGAAGCAGTATTATCAGTTCTTTTTCAATAAATTATGACTATTCAATTTTCTCCGCAAAGAAATCCTAGAGTGATAATAATTCAAAAACTTTATGGAAAACTATATAACAACGAAGAAAATATAAGTTTTCCAAAACACAGGTTCAAAAAATTTATTAAAGATATTGTCAACGGCACTATAGAGAGAGAAGAATTGATAAATGCAGAAATCGATAACCATTTAAATCAGGATCTGAAAATTAAAAATATGGATAAAGTTTTTCAAATTATTATCAAAAGTGCCATTTTTGAATTTTTATATAAACCAAATATTTCAATCAAAATCATTATAAATGAGTATTTAAAGGCATCAAATTTTTTTATCGATGACTCACAAACCAAATACTTAAATGCATTGTTAGATAAAATTTCAAAAAAAATTAGAATTAGTAATGAATGAATTTTTTCTAATTCAAAAGTATTTCAAAAAATTAACTTATAATAATCCATCAGCATTAAATTTAAATGATGATGTTTTTTTTGATAAAAGAAATAACGTTGTTGTTTCTTCTGATACTTATGTTGAGGGTGTTCATTTTCTTAATTTTAGAAAACCTGATTTAGTAATTAAAAAAATAGTAAGATCCTCAATATCAGATTTGTATTGCAAGGGTGTAAAACCAAAATTTATTTTTATTGGAGCTAGTGGAAATAAAAAATCTTTTTCAAAAAAAAATTTAAATCTTTTATATAAAAGTTTAAAACAAGAACAAAAAAAATATAAAATTAAATTATCAGGCGGTGATACAACAAAATCAAATAAAACAACATTCACAATTACTAGTTTGGGTTATTCAAAAAGAATAGTAAGAAGAAACAAATGTAAAAATAATGATGATATTTATGTTACTGGAAACCTCGGTGATAGTTATTTAGGTTTATTAATTTTGAAAAAAAAGTTATTTTTAAAAAAAACTAAGCAAAGAAAATATTTTATTCAAAAATATTATATGCCAGATTTACCTATAAAAATTAGTTCGAAAATAATAAAATTTGCCAATTCATCAATTGATATATCTGACGGTTTATTTGCTGATTTATCTAAATTAATTAATACAAGCAATTTATATTTTAGATTGGATGTTGAAAAGATACCTATTTCATCAAAACTTAAAACTTATCTAGTCAAAACCAACAAAAAAAAAATAAGTTTTATTTCTAAGGGAGATGATTATCAAATTCTATTTACCTCATCAAAATCAAATAGAAGATATATAAAATCTATATTTAAAAGAATGAAACAAAAAGTGACTTTAATAGGAGATTTAACTAATAAAATTAAAAGTAATCAAATTATATATAATAAAAACCTTATAAAACACAGATATAATGAGGGATATTCCCATAATTTCTAATGAAGTTAAACATTGCGTTTTATAATTTTTTTTGTATTACATTGACCCCATAAATATATTTAACAAAGGAATCAATGAACTCATCAACAGAAACAATACTTCTATACATAATAGCAGCAGGAATTATATCGATTATTTACGGTTTTTTTACAGGTCGAAATATTTTAAACTCAAGTTCTGGTAATGCTAAAATGATTGAAATAGCTTCGGCTATTCAAGTAGGTGCTCGTGCATATTTAAACAGACAATATAAAACTATAGCAATAGTTGGGGTTGTTGTTTTGATTATTATTTCTGTTGCATTTAGTCCTTTGGTAGGTCTAGGTTACTTAATTGGAGCTGCATTGTCTGGAATAGCTGGTTATGTTGGTATGCTTGTTTCGGTCCAAGCTAATGTAAGAACCGCTGAAGCTTCAAGAAAAAGCCTAGCAAATGGTTTGTCAATTGCTTTTAAATCAGGAGCTGTAACTGGAATGTTGGTAGCTGGACTAGCTCTGTTGTCAATTGCAGTTTATTATTATTTTCTTGTAAAGATTGGCATAGATGAAAGAGAAATAGTTAATGCTTTAGTTGCGCTTGGTTTTGGTGCTTCTCTGATATCTATATTTGCAAGACTAGGTGGAGGAATTTTTACTAAAGGTGCAGATGTTGGTGCCGATTTAGTTGGTAAAGTAGAAGCAGGTATTCCTGAAGATGATCCTAGAAACCCAGCCGTAATCGCTGATAATGTTGGTGACAATGTTGGAGACTGTGCGGGTATGGCAGCAGATTTATTTGAAACTTATGCTGTAACAATTGTTGCCACAATGGTTCTGTCGTCAATATTTTTTATCGGTGACTTCAGCATGATGATTTATCCTTTAGCAATTGGTGGCGCATGCATACTTACATCAATTTTAGGAACTTTTTTTGTAACACTTGGAAGTGATAAAAATATTATGAAGGCAATGTATAAAGGATTTGTTATAACTGCAATAAGCTCTCTAATTATCTTGTATCCTATTACTAAATATGTAATTGGTTTCACTACTGAGTACATTGTAAACGAAAAATCATTTACTGGTTTAAGCTTATATTTTTGTGGAATAATAGGTCTTGTTATCACAGGATTAATTATATGGATTACTGAATACTATACAGGCACAGACTATAGACCAGTTAAAAGTGTTGCTCAATCTTCAACAACAGGCCATGGTACGAACGTAATTCAAGGATTGGCTGTTTCGATGGAAGCAACAGCTATCCCTGCATTAATTATTGTTGGTGGAATATTATTAACTAATCATATTGCAGGTTTGTATGGTATTGCAATTGCAGTTACCACAATGCTTGCTCTTGCTGGTATGGTTGTGGCTTTAGATGCATATGGTCCAGTTACTGATAATGCTGGAGGAATTGCAGAAATGTCTAATCTTCCAAAAAATGTTAGAAAAACAACTGATGCATTAGATGCAGTTGGGAATACTACAAAAGCAGTTACAAAAGGTTATGCAATCGGGTCAGCAGGACTTGGAGCTTTAGTTTTATTTGCTGCTTATACAGAGGACATTAAACATTTTTCTAAAGTTGCTGGATCTAATTTAGAGGGAATTATAGTTACATTCGATTTATCTAACCCATTCGTTGTTGTTGGTTTATTAATTGGCGGAATGCTTCCATATTTATTTGGATCTATGGGTATGCAAGCAGTTGGTAGAGCAGGGGGTGCTGTAGTTATTGAGGTTAGACGACAGTTCAAAAAGATACCTGGTATAATGAAGCGCAAGGCTAAGCCAGATTACGGCAGATTAGTAGATCTATTGACAAAAGCAGCTATTAAAGAGATGATAATCCCATCATTGTTGCCAGTTTTATCTCCTATAGTTCTTTATATAATTATTTATTTTATAGGTGGACAAGTGGCTGCTTTATCTGCAGTTGGTGCAATGCTTTTAGGAGTAATTATCACAGGTTTATTTGTTGCTGTATCTATGACAGCAGGTGGTGGAGCATGGGATAACGCTAAAAAATATATTGAAGATGGTAAATTTGGTGGAAAAGGTTCTGAAGCACACAAAGCAGCTGTTACAGGTGATACTGTTGGTGACCCATATAAAGACACAGCTGGACCTGCGGTGAACCCAATGATTAAAATAACAAATATAGTAGCATTGTTGTTGTTAGCAGTTATTGCTGGATAAAAAATTAATTTTCAGATTTAATAAAATTAATATTCCAAGTTTTTAACCAATCCTCATTTACTGATGGAACACTTTTTGAGATATGATGCGATAGTGTTCCTACTGGTGACAAACATGGCTGTTCTAAGTAGACAGAATGTAAAGGTTTTTCAAAAGGATGATTTTCTTGCTCCCCTATTAATCTAATCTTATTTTCATATTTATCTAAAATTTTTTTTGAAAACATAAAAGTTAATAGTGTCTCAAAAACTGTTCGCCATCTATAATTTTTACCTATAAAAAGGGATGTGTAATAATTAGCATCATAATAAAAAGGATAATCACTTGGACACAAAAATATATCGTTATCTAACATTGTAGATATTCTGGAATATGCAAAGACCATTTCATCAATACACTTTTTTTCAAACAAATAATCATCTTCAATAAAAAAAATTATATCCTCTGCATTTTTAGCTTGATCACAACATTCTAAGTAGGAACCTCTATTTCCTGATTTTTTAGTTTTAAAAAAATTAATGTTAAAATTTCTATTATTGAGTAGTTTTTTTATCAATAAGTCAAATTTTGGATTGGATGAGTCAGAAATTAAATTAATAGTTATATCAATTTTATTATTTTCTAGAAAAAAAAGTATACTATTTTTTAAACTATTTAATGTAGTCAAAATTAAATCTTCTTTATTGATATTTTGGATTATTCTTTTCCATCTTTTAGATGAGTTCCAGAGTTGGTTATTTGGAGCATATCTAAAGTAGATATCTATTTTTTTTATTTTTCTTTTTAAATCTAAATATCCACTTGAAAGAATAAAGGATTTATCATTTAACTTATAGTAGTTTGAGGCATTATTTTGGTGGAGTGGGTTAATCAATTTAAAAGTTTCTTTTTCAAATGCATAAATATTAAGAATTTTTAAAAGAAATCTTTTGAATTTACTTTGTTTCTTTAACTGTCGTATAAACATAGAAATTGTTTTTTTTATTAATTTTAATAAATATAAAGCATAATGAGCTATTATGTATATTTGTTATTATCAAAAAAGCTAAATAGCTGTATATCTTATGTAGGCTATACAAAAAATATAAAAAAAAGACTTGAGCTTCACAATAGTTCGAAAGGAGCCAAATTTACGAAGGGAAGAAAATGGTTTTTGATATATAAAAAAAAATATATCAGCAAAAGCAAAGCTATGAAAGAAGAGTATAGATTGAAAAAAAATTATAAACTAAGAAAATATTTAAAAGAAAGATTTCTAACAAACGAATGAATATTGCAATTCTCCTCCCTTATAAAGAAGATTATTCTCCTAAATATGCAGGTGCAGTGTCAATACATGTTTCTAATTTACAAAAATATTCAAAGTTTAAAAATTCAACTATTGTTTATGGGAATACAAATAAAAAAAAATTTTTATCCAGTAATTTTAAAAATATTAAAGTCAATTCAAGTATTTTGTTTAGTAACAATAAAAAATATTTAGAAAAATTTGTTGAACTCAATAGCGAATATAACCCTGATATAGTTGAGATTCATAATAGACCTTCATATGTCAATATCATAAAAAATAATCTTAAATCAAAAATTATACTTTATTTCCATAACAACCCCCTGACTATTTCTGGTTCTAGGTCAAAGGGTGATAGAATAAAATTGTTAGATGAATGTGAATTTATTTTTTTTAATAGTAAGTGGACACAAAATCAATTTTTCAAAGATATAAATTCTGAAAATTACAAATCAAAGTTTGGTGTATGTTTTCAATCAACAAAAAAAATAAAAATAAATATTAAAAAAAAGGAAAAAATAATTTCATTTGTCGGTAAGTTAAATTCTGCAAAAGGTTATGATGTTTTTGGTCAAGCTGTCGTTAAAATTCTTAATGAATTTCCTGACTGGAAATCTGTAGTCGTAGGTGACGAGCCCAGAGAGAAACTCATTTTTTTACACAAAAATCTAAAAATTTATAATTTTAAAGAAAATTCCTTTGTTTTAAATTTATTAAAAAAAACAAGTATTTTTGTTGCCTGTTCCAGATGGGAAGAGCCCTTTGGTAGGTCAAGTTTGGAAGCAAGCAGTCTGGCCTGCGCAACAATTATAACAAACAAAGGAGGCTTATCAGAAACTACAAGACATCCAATAATTATTAGGAAGCTGGATGCAAATATTCTTTATAATCAAATTAAAAAATTAATAAAAAATACAAAACTTAGAAGAAAATTCCAAATATTAAACTACAAATCTTTTTTCCTCACTCATGAGTTTGTCTCTAAAATAATTGATAAAGTTAGGACAAATATTCTTGAAAATTTGCAAGTTAAAAAGTTCAATGTAAGTAATAATTCAAAATTAAAAATAATTCATGTTACAAATTTTAATCAAAGATATTTTGGAAGATTGCAATATAATACTGGTATACGATTAAATAATGGACTTATAAGACTTGGTCATAATGTCATTAGTTTATCAGATAGAGATATAATAAATTATTCTAAATCTTTCAAGGATCCCACTGGTAGTAAATACTTAAATAATCTAATCTTTGAAACTATTCATAACTTTAAACCAGATTTGTTGATATTAGGACATGCGGATAAAATAAGTAATGAAACCTTATTAGAAGCCAAATCAAAATATAGGCATCTTACTATTGCGCAATGGTTTTTAGACCCACTCTCTAGAAAAGGTCCTGATTACCAAAAAAATAAAATAAGAATTCTTGATAAAATTAAATCCATGGATGCTACTTTCACAACGACCGATCCAGGGTCGTTAGATTTCAAAATTAACAATTCTTTTTTTATTCCTAATCCATGCGATAAATCATTAGATAATTTAAAAAATTTTAATCATCAGCCTGAAAACGATGTTTTTTATGCGATAAGTCACGGTGTTCACAGAGGGGTTTTAAGATCTGGTAAAATAGATGAAAGAGAGACTTTTATAAGAAATCTACGTAAAAAATGTAAAAATATTAAATTTGATACATATGGTATGTTTGGAAAACAGCCAATATGGGGTCAAAGTTTTTTAAAGGAACTATCTAATTCAAAAATGGGTCTTAATTTGAGTAGAGGTAAGCCAATTAAATACTATAGTAGTGATAGACTTGCTCAGCTAATGGGTAATGGTTTATTAACGTTTATCGACCAAAAAACCTGCTACAGTGATTTTTTTAATAATGACGAAATGATTTTCTATAAAAATTTAGAAGATCTAACAGAAAAAATACATAAATTTAAAAAAGATGACAAATTAAGAAAAAAAATTGCTCAAAGAGGAAATACTAAATATCATAAATACTTCAATTCTGACTTAGTAGCAAAATATATAATTTTAAAATCAATGGGTTTGAAAACAAATTTTTATTGGGAA
>CACKIN010000021.1 GCA_902600205.1 uncultured Pelagibacteraceae bacterium
ATACCCAATTTTAGGATCTTGCTATTAAATTTTACTTTATTATTTTCATAAACATTTAAAGGACCTCCAGACAACACAATGCCCTTAATATTCTTATGAAAATTTATATAATTTTTGATTGTTTTGTGGTTTGTTATTTCACAATAAATTCCTAATTCTCTTATCTTTCGAGCAATTAATTGTGTAAATTGAGATCCAAAATCTACAATTAATATTTTATTAAGATTGTCTTCAAGACGCATCTTTTTTTTCAAAATCTTTTAATCGACTTTCAATTAAATCAATTTTTTTACACATTACTACACATATTTTCTTAAAATCTTTGCTTAACTCTTCTGCTTTTGAGAAGTTTGATCTTTCTAATTCTATATCTATTAGAAGATACATTGCTTCCTCGTTCTTTGGATCTAGAAGAAGAGTAGTATTTATATTTTTTTCCTCTTGTCTTTTATCTTCCTCAATTTTAAATATTTTTGCTAAGTATAAGTATGATGCTGAATCTTTTGGATTATAAACTATATTTCTTTGAAATAAAAACTTCGAGTCTTCATATTTTTTTTTATCAAATAAATCTTTTGCTTCATTAAAAAAATTATTTTCATTAGTCTTTGCAATAGTATTAAATAAAAAAAAACATATTATTAAAATAAAGTATTTCATATTATTTTTTAACTAAATCTATATTATGTACCATACTTTCGTAAAAACCAGCCTTGGTAATTTTTACAAATTTTGGATTTTTTCTTAGTTCGGTAACTTTTTTTGCACCCAAATATCCCATGGATGACTTTAAACCTCCTATTAGGTTGTAAATAATTTTAACAACACTACCTCTATATTTAATATATCCCTCTACTCCCTCTGCTACGTATTTTGAGGTATCTTTTTGTTTAGATTGAAAATATCTGTCTGCAGAACCTTTATTCATCGCTCCAATCGATCCCATGCCTCTAAAATATTTATATAATTTACCTTTTTTTTTAATTTTTTTTCCTGGAGCTTGATCTGTTCCTGCAAATAAAGATCCTATCATAACTGCATCAGCTCCGGCCGCTAAAGCTTTTGCAATATCACCAGAAAATTTTATACCTCCATCAGCAATTAGTGTCGTTTTACTTTTACCTATTCCTTTTTTTACATTTAAGATAGCACTTAACTGTGGAACTCCAATCCCTGCAACAAGTCTTGTAGTACAAATTGATCCTGGACCAATACCAACTTTAATAATATCTACTCCTAATTTTACTAAAAATTTTGCTGCCTCAGTTGTAGCAATATTTCCAGCACATATTGCTGTATTTTTTGGACGTAATTTTTTAATCTTTTTTATTATATCTGCTACTTTTTTTGTGTGTCCATGAGCTGTATCAATTACAATAATATCCAGGTTTTCTTTTAAAAGCTTTTTTGCTCTAGTAAATTCTTTTTCACTAGCGCCTACTGCTGCTCCTACTAGAAGTTTTTTTGATTTTACTTTTCTTATTTCTTTAATTTGTTCATCTATAGTTAGATTTCTATGAATAATTCCTATACCTCCGGCTTTTGCCATAGCAATTCCCATCGGTGACTCAGTTACAGTATCCATTGCGGATGATAAAAGAGGAATTTTTATATTAAGTTTTGGTGTTAATTTTATAGAAGTATTTACCTGGCTAGGCAGTATTTCTGAGTAATTTGGGGCCAATGTGACATCATCAAATGTTAATGCTTCTTTAATACTATCCATGTCCTTATATAAATGATTCTTGTAAAAATAAAAGAGTTACTATCTAAGATTTCTACAAATTATAAAATTTTCTTTAGAATCTTTTCTACTTGAGGGTGGCTTAAAAATGTTTACTTCGTTAAATGATTTCTTTCCAAGTGCGACAATCTCGTTAAATGTTGATCCCATAAAGATTTTAGAAACAAAACTTCCTTTTTTATTAAGGAATTCACAAGCAAAATTCATTGCTTCTATACATAGTTCTCCTGTAACTAATGAGTCTACACTTTTATTTCCAGTTGTGTTTACCGCCATATCAGAAATTATGAGATCTACTTTTTTTTCAAAATACTTTTGTATTTGTAGTTTTTGATGTTCTTCTGTGAAATCTCCTTTTATATGTATTGAATTTTTGATTGGTTCAATTTCTTTCAAATCAATTGAAATTATTTTTGAATTATTAAAATTTCTAGAAATATATTGAGACCAACTTCCAGGTGCAGCTCCTAAATCTACAACCAAAGAATTATTTTTGATTAATTTAAATTTATCATTAATTTCTATTAATTTATATACTGCTCTGGATCTATAACCCTCTAATTTTGATTTTTTTACGTAAATATCTCTATTTTGTTTGATAATCCAATTTTTTGAAAATTTATTTTTTTTCAATTATTCTCAAATCTTAATGATTTTTCAATTATATCACCATCTAATGTTTTAATCTTAGAAATATAATTTTTATCGTTTCTTATATTGTCATTATTTTTTCCTGCTAAATGTATAATACCAATCTCATGATTTGGTAAATATGGTTCAACAAAAGTTCCATTTTGTTTATCAAATTTAATCGCATCAATATGTGTCCAATTACAATAAGCTGGTAAAATTTCTACTTCTAAATTATCAGAATAAATTGTGATATTCATTGCAATTTGCTCTGAACCCCAAATCTTTCCTGAAGATAATGCTTTTCTTAAGTTTTTTTGCCAAACCTCCCAATGTGGAGCATCGGCTTCTAAACTAAACAAACCAATATTCAAATGAGGTTTTAGGGCTACTTCTCTTGAAATTTTTTCAGAAAATCCAGAAGACTTGGCATGTTTATAGTTTTGAGATTTTATTTTTGCCAGACTCCCAAATATCCAATCAGCTCTTAAAACTCTTCCATATGATCTATCGGCTGATGTTGCTATTGCTAACTTTTTATTTTCACATCCTCTAAAATATAAATCAATAGACTCCCATGAATTGACCCAGGCATCTGCATCTATCCATAAATACTTTTTATATCCAGGGAAATATTTTGGAATAAAAGCTCTTGATACTTGGCTTTTTAACCATTCTTTCCCTTTAACTTTAGAGTCTGGTACATCTATATCCCAATTAGCTTTTTTAATAGTTAATACTTTTTTTTCTAATATTTTTATTTGATCATCTTTTAACCCTGCATCCATTATGCATATGTCTAATTTTTTACTTTGCTCAAATCTGTTAATTGAATCAACTAACTCATTTAATAATTCAAAGTAATTTGCGTCTGCAAGGGAGATAATTGTGTTTTCCTTCATTTATAATACATCTTCATGATGATCAGTATAGTCCGTCATATTTTTTTCACTTTTTTTAATCATCATAAAATGGATAGAACTTATAGGTATCATCAACAAGTAGACCGCTCCTGAAATAATTATTGCATTAAACGTATAAACAAGAATTAAACCAAAATATAAAATAATACTAAATAACAAAAATATTGATGCGCTTCTAGGCACGGCTATTCTTTTAAAAGAATAAGTAGGTATTTTACTTATTAGTAATATTGAAACAATTATAAACATAATAGGAACAATAATTTGATAATTTAAATTTAAAAATTTAAATTCACTAATACTTAAAATCAGAGGCATCAAAACCAAAACTCCACCAGCTGGTGAAGGTATTCCCTCAAAAAAATTATCCTTCCATGAACTGTCTTCATTTGATGAAACATTAAATCTTGCAAGTCTTAACGCAACACAAACAACATAAATTAAAGAAATTAACCAACCAACTCTACCTGTTTCAGACAATGCCCAAAAATACATTATAAAAGCTGGAGCAACACCAAAACTAATTACATCTGTAAGCGAATCTAACTCTTTACCTACTTTAGAAGTTCCTTTAATTAATCTTGCAATTCTACCATCCAGTCCATCAATAATTGCAGCAATTATTACTGCAATAATTGATAATTCAAATTTTCCGTCGAATGCAAATTTGATTGATGTTAATCCAATGCAAACTCCAAAAAGTGTCAAAATATTTGGTAGAATAACTCTAGTCTTTTTATTTGAAACCAGTTTGATATCTTTATTCTGAGACTGCATAAAATTATCTTTTTGCGATTAAAGTTTCACCCGCTATTGTTTTTTGGTCAACTTTTACCAAAGGTGTGTAGTCTTCAAAATACATATCCGCCCTACTTCCAAATCTGATCATTCCAATTCTTGAACCTTGATCTACCAGCTCATCTTTGGAGACCTCAGTCACAATTCTTCTTGCAACAAGTCCTGCTATTTGCACAACAATTATATCTTTTCCATCGGAGTTTCTTATTCTGTAATAGTTTCTTTCATTATCCTCACTTGCTTTATCTAGTGATGCATTAAAAAATTTTCCAGGTTTGTAAAGTATTTCAGAGATTGCTCCAGAACATGGTGATCTATTAACATGGCAATCAAATACATCCATAAAAATACTTACTTTTTTCATTTGTTTATTTTCTAAACCAAGTTCCTTTGGGCCATTGGTATCTTTTACTTGCAGGACAACACCGTCAGCTGGACTAGTTAGATAGTTATCATCTCCAATCGATGTTCTTTCAGGATCACGAAAAAAATAGTAACACCAAATTGTTAGTAGCAACCCGATAAAGCCAAGAAAACCATTTATGAAATAAAGAATTATAGTTGCGATTGCAAAAATAATAATAAATTTGTATCCTTCATTGTGTAATTTTGGAAAAATTTTATTCATGACAATCCTATAATTGATAATTTTGAATTAATATGTATACAAAAAAGATAAATTCAACTATTAAGATACATCAAATAAATGAGTAAAATTAAGGTTAAAAATCCCATTGTTGAACTTGATGGTGATGAAATGACTAGAGTCATATGGGACTTCATAAAAAATAAGTTAATCCTTACTTACCTTGATCTAAAAATTGAATACTACGATTTAGGGATGGAAAGTAGAGATAAGACTGAAGATAAAATCACGATAGAATGTGCTAATGCAATCAAAAAAAATGGTGTTGGCATCAAATGCGCAACCATCACCCCAGATGAAGCCAGAGTAAAAGAATTTAATCTAAAAAAAATGTGGAGATCACCAAATGGAACAATTAGAAACATTATTGGAGGAACTGTTTTTAGAGAACCTATCATTTGTAAAAATATACCAAAACTTGTGCCGTCTTGGACTGATCCGTTAATTATTGGGAGACATGCTTTTGGTGATCAATACAGAGCAACAGACTTCACTGTTCCAGGTAAAGGCAAATTAGAAATTAAATGGACTGCTGAGGATGGAACAGATGAAAGAAAGTATGAGGTATTCAATTTTCCTGGTCCGGGGATTGCTTTATCTATGTATAACTTAGATAAATCAATAGAGGATTTTGCAAGATCTTGCTTCAACTATGGTTTAATAAAAAAATGGCCAGTGTATCTTTCTACAAAGAATACGATTTTAAAAAGATATGATGGAAGATTTAAAGATATCTTCCAAGAAGTTTTTGAAAAAGAATTTAGAGACAAATTTAAAAAAAATAAAATTATTTATGAACATAGATTAATTGATGATATGGTAGCCTGTGCCATGAAATGGCATGGTAAATATATTTGGGCTTGTAAAAATTATGATGGAGATGTTCAATCAGATACTGTTGCCCAAGGGTATGGATCCTTAGGTTTAATGACAAGTGTACTTCTTGCTCCAGATGGACAAACTATGGAAGCAGAGGCTGCTCATGGTACAGTAACCAGACATTTTAGAATGCATCAACAAGGAAAAGAAACATCTACAAATCCTATTGCTTCTATTTTTGCCTGGACAAGAGGTTTGGCTCATAGAGGAAAGCTAGATGGAAACGAAGAATTAATTAAATTTGCAGAAACTCTTGAAAAAGTATGTGTTGATTGCGTTGAAGAGGGTTTGATGACAAAAGATTTGGCTATTTTAATAGGCCCTTCAACCAAGTATCTTACAACTAATCAATTCTTAGATACAATTGATGGTAAGTTGAGACAAAAATTAAATTAAAGAAGTCATTTTTTCAAAAGCTTCATCAATTTTGTCATTAAATTGTCCACCGGCTTGTGCAAAATCTTTTCTACCACCGCCACCTTTACCGCCTATAACTTCAGAACCTGTTTTTGCAAATTTAACAGCATCATATTTATCAATCAATTCTTCTGTTACACCAACTGCAAGACCCACTTTTCCTTCAAGGCTTGCAAATACAATAATTATTCCACTTTTTAATTCTTTTTTTCCTATATCTACTAATTTTCTAAGTTCTTTTGGTGGAAGACCCTCAACTTTTTGAAATCTAATATTTATATCTTTAAATTTCTTATTTTGAATTTTATTTAAAGAATTATCACTTAAAATTGAGCTAAATTGTAATTGCTCTAATTGTTTTGATAAATCTTTAATTAAGTTTTTATTATCCTCATTTTCTAAATTTGGTTTACCACCTAAGTTAATAATTTGTTTTGATAGATCGTTAATTAATTCTTCATCTTTTTGTGCAGATAGATCAGATAATTTTTCTTTATTTTGTAGAAAATTATTTAATTGATTATCTCTAAGAGCTTCAACTCTTCTTACACCAGCAGCTATAGATGACTGGCTTATAATTTTGAATTTTCCAATGTCGCCAGTATTTCTCACGTGAGTCCCTCCACATAATTCTGTAGAAAAATATTTTTCATTTTCATCACCCATAGACAAAACTCTTACCTCTTCTCCGTATTTTTCTCCAAATAGTGCAAGTGCTCCATTGTCAACTGCTTCTTTAGGGGTCATGATTCTCGTTTTGACTTCTGATTTTCTCTCTACCATAGAATTTACATGACTTTCAATTTTTTCAATCTCTTGTTCAGAAATTGGTTTCATGTGACTAAAATCAAATCTTAGTCTGTCTGGTGCAACTAGAGATCCCTTTTGGGTAACGTGTGTCCCTAATACTCTTCTAAGGGATTCATGAAGAAGGTGGGTTGCTGAATGATATGCTCTTATATTATTTCGTCTCTCGACGTCAATTTTCATTTCAACATTATCTTTAATCTTTATGCTTCCAGATTTAACTTTTCCGTAGTGAACAAATAAATCTCCTAATTTCTTTTGCACATCAGATATTTCAAATTTGAAATCACCAGAAATTATTTCTCCAGTATCCCCAACTTGTCCACCAGACTCACCATAAAAGGGGGTTTGGTTGACAATAATTATTCCCTCATCATTCTCTTTAAGCTCGTCTACCTCTTTATTATCTTTTAATAATGAAAGTATAATTCCCTCGGCCTGATCTGTCTCATATCCCAAGAACTCTGAGGGTCCTAGTCTATCTTTAATTGAAAACCATATATCATCAACAGCACTATCTCCTGATCCTTTCCAATTTTTCTTGGCTAGTTCTTTACTCTCTTTCATTAAACTCTGAAATCTTTTTATATCTATTGTTAAAGATTTATTTTTTAAGATATCCTGGGTGAGGTCTAATGGAAAACCATAGGTATCATATAACTTGAAAGCAACTTCTCCCGGCAATATTTTGTCTATCTTTTCTATTTCATCATTTAAAATTTTTATACCTCTATCTAATAATACTAAAAATTTCTCTTCCTCCATCTTTAAGGTTTCTTTTATCAAAGACTCTGCTCTTTCTATTTCTGAATAATTTCCTTTCATCTCGTCTTTAAGAGTTTTAAATATGTTATAAAAAATAGGCTCTTTCGAACCAAGTAAATGAGAATGTCTCATTCCTCTTCTCATTATTCTTCTCAAAACATAACCTCTACCTTCATTTGATGGCAAGACTCCTTCAGCAATTAAAAAAGAACTTGCTCGCAGATGATCAGCAATTACTCTGAAGCTTGCTAAATTGTCATCATTTGGTTTAACTTTCAAAATTTCTGCTGCTGAATTAATTATTTTTTTAAAATGGTCAGTTTCGTAATTATCATGAGTTCCTTGAAGTAATGCAGCAATCCTTTCAAGACCCATGCCAGTATCGACTGAAGGTTTTGGTAGATTTATTCTTTTATCTTTAGAAATCTGTTCAAATTGCATAAAGACCAAATTCCAAATTTCTATGTATCTATCACCATCCTCATTTTTTGTTCCAGGTAAACCACCCTCAAGGTGATCTCCATGATCATAAAAGATTTCGGAGCATGGTCCGCATGGCCCTGTTTCTCCCATTGACCAAAAATTATCTGAAGTTGCTATTCTAATAATTCTATCATCATTCAAACCTGCAATTTTTTTCCAATAATTAAATGCTTCATCATCTTCATGGAACACGGTTACATACAGTCTATTTTTATCTAAACCAAAGTCTTTGGTTATTAAATTCCAAGCAAGCTCAATAGCCCTTTCTTTAAAGTAATCTCCAAAAGAAAAGTTACCCAGCATTTCAAAAAACGTATGGTGTCTTGGAGTGTAACCTACATTTTCTAAGTCGTTATGTTTCCCGCCTGCTCTCACACATTTTTGTGAAGTTGTAGCTCTTAGATAATCTCTCTTTTCTAGCCCAGTAAAAACATTTTTAAATTGAACCATCCCCGAATTCGCAAACATCAATGTTGGATCGTTATTTGGAACTAAATTGCTAGACTCAACTATTTTGTGATCGTTTTTCTCAAAATAACCTAAGAATGCTGATCTAATTTCATTTAGTGTTTTAGCCATATATTGCCAAAATACAGCATTTTTATATGATGTCTACACTTCTGAAGGGAAAAAAGGCGCCCAATTGAGCGCCTTTTCTTAATAACTAAAAGTTATCTGCTAATTTTTTTTAGTTGGAACTTCTTCCTCTTTTTTCTGAGCTTCAACCTTCTCTTCGCTTAAAGGGTTTCCCTCTATCTTTTTTGAAATAACGCCTGCTTTTTCTCTAATAGCCATTTCAATCTCAGCTGCAGCTTTTGGGTTTTGTTCAAGGTAAAGTTTAGCGTTCTCTCTACCTTGACCAATTTTTTCTCCTTTATAAGCGTACCAAGCTCCTGATTTTTCTACAATCTCAGCTTTAGCACCAAGGTCGATTAGTTCCCCTACTTTACTAATTCCTTTTCCATACATTAAGTCAAATTCAACTACTTTAAATGGTGGAGCAACTTTATTTTTAACAACTTTAACTCTTGTTGTATTTCCAATTATTTGTTCTTTATCTTTAATCGCGCCAATTCTTCTAATATCCATTCTGACTGAAGAATAGAACTTTAAAGAATTACCACCAGATGTTGTTTCTGGGCTTCCAAACATGACACCAATTTTCATTCTAATTTGGTTAATAAATATAACCATTGTATTAGTTCTTGATATTGATCCTGTTAGTTTTCTTAGTGCTTGTGACATTAGTCTTGCCTGAAGACCAACATGATGATCTCCCATGTCTCCTTCAATTTCAGCTCTTGGAGTTAATGCAGCAACTGAATCAACAACAAGTACCGACATTGAGCCAGACTTAATTAAAGTATCCGTGATTTCTAAAGCTTGTTCACCTGTATCTGGTTGTGAAATAAGCAGTTCCTCAGTATTAACACCCAATTTTTTTGCATAAACTGGATCTAATGCATGTTCTGCATCAACAAATCCACAAATTCCACCAGCTTTTTGTGCTTCAGCAACTACTTGTAATGCTAATGTAGTTTTTCCAGATGACTCTGGTCCATAAATTTCAATAATTCTACCTTTTGGTAGTCCCCCTATACCAAGTGCTAGATCAAGACTTAAAGATCCAGTTGAAACGGACTCAACGTCCATAGCCTTTTGTTCTCCAAGTTTCATTACAGAGCCTTTTCCAAAGCTATCTGTAATTTGGCTAATTGCTGCGTCTAATGCTTTATTTTTTTCCTTATTTTCCAAATCTTTATCTTTAGTGGTTTTCACCACTTTTAAGTTATTTTTAGTCATTTTTTGCCTCTTTTTTTACGTTTTTTAACAATCGAATCATGTAAATAAATGTACACATTTTGTTCTCATTAGCAATATCTTTTTAGAATTAATTGAAAATGCCTTTATTTATCTAAGTTTTAGGTATTCGCTGTTTAATAAACCAGCTGCCTTTAACAATCTATATTGTGCTAATAAGTAATTTCTCTCGGCCTCTGCAAGATTTATTTTTGCATTAATTAAATTTGATCTTGATTGAAGCACATCGAATGTTGATCTGTTTAAACCACTTTCATATTCAAAACTAATTCCCTCATTTGCAATTTCAGCAGCCTTAACTTGAGATTGAACAGCTCTCAAAAGGCTTTTGGATGACTCTAATGTAGACCAAGCAGCGGTAACACCCTGGGTATTGTTTCTAAAAGCATTTTCAAGTAACAATTTTTTCATTCCTTTTACTTGAAGATTTTTGTTTATGTTAGATCTATTCTTTCCACCAAATTGAAAAGGCCAACTGACTGTTGCTTGAAGAACATCTTTTTCTCTCTCATCATAAGTAGCACTTAGGTCATCGGTATATGATCTTTCAAGAGAAAGTTTTGCGGTCGGTGATAAATCTGATCTTGCTATTTTTACATCTAATTCAGACTGTCCATATTCAATTTCTGCAATGATAAGATCAGGACTTTTTTGTTCTGATATTTTTTTTGCTTCAATCAAACTTGAAGGTATTGGTACCTCTGAATTGTATATTTTTTTTAATTTTTCGTTTGTATTTATTGGTCCAATTATATTTTCGTAAGCTAATTTACTAGTTATAATATTATTTTGTGCTCCGATATACCCAGCTTGTGCACCTGAAAGAGAAGATTGTGACTGTGCAAGGTCAGTTGCAGTAATTTGGGCTCTTGATAATCTAGCATTGTCTATTTCAAACTGTCTTTGTAATAAATTTACATTTTCTTGATTTATATTTAATTTTTCATAAGCAAGTATTAAACCTGTATAAGCTTCAATTGCTTTCATAAAAACATCTTGTTCTTTTTTAATAAGCTTTGCCTCAGAAAGGTTGAGACCCAACTTACTTTTTTCATACTTAGTGCTTCTAGCACTACCATCAATTAAAGTTTGCTCTAATTTGACTGATGAAGTCATAGTATCTGTGTCTGTAATTGATGTATCAGATCCATCTTGATTTGTAATTTCATTTGTATTTTCAAAATTTTTAGTGCCAGATAAAGTTAATGTTGGAAAAAAATCACTTTTTGAAATATTTAATACCTCTTTTTGAACTTCCAAGTTTTTTCTCTCAGCTTGTAACTCTAAATTATTTTGAAAAGTAATTTTTAATGCATCACTTAAAGTTGCTGCACTAGCAGTTAGCGTTAAAGATATTAAATAAAAGGCAACTAAAGATATTTTTTTCATTTATTATATTTTATTGATTTAATTTGATGATTTCTATTTAAATTTAGTACAATTGAAGAATATTTTGGGGCAAATTTAAACATATTTTGAGTAACTCTTTGATATGTCTGCATAAATTTTAATACTTCATTTTTATCCATTACTTTGCTGTTTTCCATATTTTTTGAGTTTAATTTTAATAGTGCTTCCTGTTTAAGTCTCCAAGTTTGTAATAATTTAAAATTTCCAGCTTTTAAAAATAACAAGCAGTCTAATTTTGAAAATAGTTTTTTATATTTTTTTTCTAATTGATAGTTTACAAATTTTCTCCATTTTAAGCTTTTATCTTCTTTTCTCTCAAGAGAATTTATAGCTTTTTTTAAAGTTTTTTGTTTTTCTGCCCTAGCCCCTACACACCAACCCTCAAAAATTATGACATCTGGTACTCTTTTTACTAAATACCAAGACTTTTTTTTTTGTCTGTCGTCAATAGCCTTATTGAATTTAGGAATTCTGTACTGAATAAATCTCTTGCTCTTTGTTTTTTTTAAAAGATTAAACATATAGTTTACATCATGAGTTCCTGGAACTCCTCTGGTCTTTAATAGTGGATGAGTTGTTTTTGATAACTTGATTCTATCTTTTCTGGTTTTGTATAAATCATCAATAGAAATTTTAAAAACATTAAGTTTAAAATATTTTGTTAGAATGATTTTTAAAATTGAACTAATAGTTGTTTTTCCAGTTCCTTGCCCTCCTGCCAAACCAATTAAGTAAGGTTTAGATTTTTTTGCTCTATTTGAAATCCAGAAACTTATTGGAATTAGAAAAGTTTTTATCATTTTTTCTTTATTTTTAAATTTTTCTTTGGATGTTTCTTGAGATTTAATAAATTTAAAACAATCTTTGCTTACTTTTTTATAACAATCTACAACTGGTTGCATAAAAAGATTTATTGTTTTTGATCAAGGGGATGGTTTTTACCATCATTTACTGGCACATCATCAATTTCGAATGGCTCCACACCTTCTATGCAAGCAATATTTACACCATATATTTTTGGATTACTTCTAGGCCTGTTATGAGTGTGAATTCCACAGATAGAACAAAAATAATGCTTAGCTGTATTAGTATAAAATTGATAAAGTGTTAACTTGTCCTCTCCTTTTGTAAGTTTAAAATCATCAGGTCCAAGCACCCCTATAATGTAACCTTTCTTTTTACAAATTGAACAATTACAACGCATGATTTTTTCAACACCACCTATTGGAATTTTAACTTCGGCTTCAATTGCTCCACAGTGACAAGTTAACTTTTTCATATTTTAATCTCCTATTAAAATTATTTATTAATAACTTTTAAATATTCTCCGTATCTTTTTAAACTTTCCTCTGGCCATGTTTTTTTAGGATCATACATCTTTTCAAAACAAATTACATCATCTGTAAGGTTCAGCCATGGGTCTTTATCTTTTGTAAAAATATGTACTTGTGGTGGAAAACTTTCTGAATTATCTAAAGTTTTAGTTCTAACTGTTAATCTACCGACAGCTGAAGCGTAATCAGTATAAATATAAGTTCCACACTTGGTGCAAAAATATGCATTAGAAGTGGCACCACTTCCTGCTTTGAGTTCTGTTGATGCTATTTCTCCTTCTATAATTAAAGTATTGTCTAAGACGCTTGTATTAATAACATAAGAAGACCCAGTTATAATTTTGCAATCTTTACAATGACAAGCTTGCGTGAATAAAGGTTTGTCAGTAATTCTATATTTAACTTGACCACAAATACATCTTCCAGTTAAGCTTTCATTTTTTTCCATTTATTACATTCAAACTATTTATGGTTAAAGTTATCCACATGTATACAACATGTGGTTTCGATGTTCACGTTTTGATTCACTTTTGATTCAGTTACAGACTCAAAATACAACCTGATTGACACTATTGAATAACTTAGATATTAATTAGAACAAAATAAGAACATTTATGAAGCTAACTATACCTTACTATTTACATAAAGCTGGTGCGGGTTTTCCGTCCCCTGCCACAGACTATATTGAAGAAGATATCGATTTAAATATTCATTTAATCAAAAATGTTCCAGCAACTTTCATCATAAGAGTTCAGGGAAAATCAATGGTGGATGTGGGAATTAATGATGGCGATCTATTAGTTGTTGATAAGAGTTTAACACCAAAAAATTTCTCAACAGTTATTGCAAATGTTCA
>CACKIN010000022.1 GCA_902600205.1 uncultured Pelagibacteraceae bacterium
TTTAAAAAATTCTAAAGGAAAAAAAAAATTTACCCAAGTTACAGCGAATACTATTGAAGAAGCACATGCAGCTGAGCAGGCTGGATTTGATATGATTATATCTAATGCATTTAATGTTAAAAAAGCCAGAGAGGGTTCTAAAAATTTATTTTTAACTGCAGCATTAGCACTTAATAAATTTGTAACAGCAGATGATGTATTGAGAGGTGCTTTTGAGGCATTAGAGAGTGGAGCTGATGCGGTAATGACACCTAGAAGTATGAAAATTGTTGAAATGCTTGCAAACGAAGATGTTCCAGTTATGGGACATTTAGGTTTAGTACCAAGAAAATCTACATGGATAGGAGGTTTAAGAGCAGTTGGAAAAAATAGTAATGAAGCATATGATTTGTATTTAAAATTTAAAAGATTAGAGGATGCAGGAGCATTCTCAGCTGAATGTGAAGTAATTCCCGAAAATGTAATGGGAGAGATTTCTAAAAGAACAAATATAATTACAGTATCACTCGGCTCAGGAAAGTTTGCTGATGTAATGTACTTGTTTATGGAAGATATTTGTGGGGATACTGAAAATCCACCAAGACATTCAAAAGCTTATGGAAATTTAATAAAATTAAAAAATCAAATTAATCAAGAGAGAGTAAAAGCGCTGAAAGCATTTAAAAAAGATTCTATGTCAAATAAATTTCCTGGAAAGAAACAATCTATAAATTTAAATCAAAAAGAGTTTGAGCTATTTCTTGAGAAACTAAATTAATAAGTGTCAGACTCTTTTTTATTTATTGAGCCCTTCATTTTTTCTACAATTGCCTTTGCGCCTGCGCTCATAGCTCTTTGATCCGCACCAATTGTTACGAAGTTAAATCCTTTATCAATCATTTTTTGTGCATATTCTGTAGTTCCATTATGAATACCAGCAAATATATTATTTTTTTTTGCATGCTCTAAAATTCTTAATATTTGAGAATAAGCTTTTGAATTTTCAGGTTTGTCAAATCCAGGTTTTTCTCCAATTGCTAGGCTTAAGTCAGCTGGACCAATATATATCCCATCCACACCGTTAGTAGACATAATCTCATCTAATTTATCTAATGACTCCTTTGTCTCAATCATAGCTAATTTTAAAATCTCATCATTTGCATGATCAGCATAATCAGCCCCACCATAAATTAATCCTCTAACTGGGCCAAAACTTCTATATCCTCTTGGAGGATACATGCATGCTTGAACAAATCTTTCTGCCTCTTCTTTATTGCTTACCATAGGGCAAATTATTCCATAACAACCAGCGTCTAAAATTTTCATTATTTGTCCTGGTTCATTCCAATTTACTCTTGCAAGAGGTGTTACATCAGTTGAAGAAATTGTTTGAAGCATTGGAAGCGCGTTTGTGTAATCAACAAGTCCATGTTGCATATCTACAGTAAGGGAGTCCCAACCTTGATGCGCCATAACTTCTGCAGATACTGTACTAGGTATTTGTAACCAGCCATTAACAACTGGCTTTCCTTCAGCCATCATTTGTTTAACTTTATTTTTTCTCATTAATAATTAAGACCAAAATGAGTATATTTAATATTTAAGTAATCCTTGATAGCCATTGATCCACCCTCTCTGCCATAACCTGTCTGTTTGATACCTCCAAAAGGAACTTCTGCAAACGCAATAGTAGGATGGTTTACTGCACATGTTCCAGTTTCCATTTTTTCTGAGACTTTGTGAGCTTTTTCTAAAGAATTTGTATAAATATAGCTTGCTAATCCTAAGTCATTATCGTTAGCTCTTTCAACAACTTCATCTGTATCTTTAAACGTTAGTAGTGGAACTAATGGTCCAAATGGTTCTTCTTTTGCAATCGTAAAGTTATCTTGAACATTGTCAAAAACAGTAGGTTCATAAAAATATCCTTTATTAAAACCTGATGGTCTCTTTCCACCGCATAAAACAGTTGCTCCTTCTTTTTTTGTTTTCTCGACTAATGCTTCTATTTCATTCAATCTCTTTTCTGTTGTTAATGGACCTAATATTGTGTCGTCATCCATTCCATTTCCAATTTTTAGTTTAGAAACTTTTTCAACTAATGTTTTTGCAAACTCATCTTTTTTCTTTTCATGGATATAAAATCTTGCCGGTGAGATACAAACTTGGCCGTTATTTCTAAATTTTGCCGTTATTGCCATATCTGTAACTTTATTTATATCTACATCATCAAAAACTATAAAAGGTGAGTGACCACTTAATTCCATTGTTACTCTTTGAACTTTCTCAGCGGCTTGCTTTAAAATAAGTTTACCTACTCTAGTTGATCCAGTAATAGAAACTTTTTTTACTATATCAGAAGATATAAGTTGTGATGAAATTTGTGCTGGATCACCCGATAATAAATTTACAACACCTGGAGGAACTCCTGCATCATTTATAATATTCATTAATTCCATTACACTTCCCGGAGTAATAACATCTGGCTTACATATAACTGAGCATCCAGCTGCTAAGGCAGTTGAAATTTTTCTAGAAGATAAAACTATCGGAAAATTCCAGGGAATTAATCCTGCAACAACACCAACAGGTTCATATTTTACATACATTCTTGTATGTTCAAATCTACTTTCAACAATCTGACCATATATCCTTTTTGTTTCTTCAGAGTTCCATTCGAAAATGTCTGCTGCACCTCCCACTTCTCCTTTAGCTTCTGATAAAGGTTTTCCAACTTCCAATGTAAGCCATTTTGCTAGTACATCAGTTCTCTCTCGCATAAGATCTGCAATTTTTCTTATAATTTTTGACCTCTGCCAGGGTGGGGTATTTCTCCAAACTTCAAGACCTTTTTCAGCTGACTTAAGAGCTTTATTTACATCTTCTTCACCAGCTTTTGATGCTTTGCCAATTACATCTTCAGTTGCCGGATTTAACACATCGTAAGTTTCATTATTTTGAGATGGTTGCCATTTACCATCAATGAATTGTCCAAATTTGCTATACATAATTTTTATTTTATGGTTTATTAGTTGAATTTTTGAGTAGAATATAACTATAAAAATGAAAAAAATAAAGCTAACTTGCGCTCATGCTTTAGTTAAACATCTAATAGCTCAAAAAATCTATATAGATGGTAAAGTTGAGCCTTTATTTCCGGGGGCATTTGGTATTTTTGGTCATGGGAATGTTGCGTGCATAGGTCAAGCATTAGAAGAAAATAAGGATAAACTTCCAACTTATAGAGGTCACCATGAACAAAATATGGCTTTAACAGGCATTGCTTTTGCAAGAGCTAAAAGAAGAAAACAAATTTTTATTGCAACAAGTTCTGTAGGGCCTGGATCTACAAATTTAGTCACAGCGTCTGCAGTAGCGATGAGTAATAGATTGCCTATTTTATTTTTACCTGGAGATACTTATGCGAATAGAATGCCAGATCCTGTACTACAGCAAGTAGAGCATTTTTCAAATCCAGGAATGACTGCGAACGACTCTTTTAAACCAGTTACAAAATATTTTGATAGAATAACAAGACCTGAACAAATAATACAATCTCTTCCACAAGCAATTCAAACAATGCTTGATCCTGCGGATACCGGTCCTGCTTGTTTGTCTTTGTGTCAAGATGTGCAAGGAGAAATATTTTATTATCCAGAAGAATTTTTTAAAGAAAGAATACATAATATAAGAAGACCTAAACCAGATGATTTTCAAATTAAACAAGCAATGGAAAAAATTAAAAAGTCAAAAAAACCAATTATTATTTCTGGAGGAGGTGTTTTTTATTCAGATGCAATGGATGAATTAGGAAGTTTTGCCATAAAACATAATATACCTGTTACCCAAACAGTGATGGGATATTCAACGATGAAAAGATATCATTCTCATTTTCTTGGTCCAATAGGAGGCCTTGGTGGTAAAGCTGCAAATAACTTAGCAAAAGAAACTGATTTAGCTATTTGTGTTGGTACAAAATTGGCAGATTTTACAACAGGTTCGTGGGCTAATTTTGAAAACCCTGAATTTAAATTGGTTTCAATTAATATTGCAAGACATGATGCAAACAAACATTTAGCCGAGGCAGTTATTGGAGATGCTAAAGTTTGTTTATCAGAGTTGTCAAATTCTTTAGGAAATTGGAAATCTCCTGACAGCTGGTACAAAAAATCACAAGATGAACTTAAGTCTTGGAATGAGTATGTTGATAAAGAAAGTGGACCAACAAACCAAGAAACACCAAACTATGCACACGCCGTAGGAGCAATTTATCGAAATTCAGATCCAACAGATATAGCAGTTACTGCTGCTGGTGGATTGGTTGGTGAAGTTGTGCAAGTCTGGAGACCAAAAGAACTAAATACGCATGAAACTGAATGGGGTTTTAGTTGTATGAGTTATGAAATTTCTGGTGCCCTAGGAATTAAGATGGCAAATCCTGACAAAGACGTAATAGCATTTGTGGGAGATGGCTCATATTTATTAAATAATTCAGACATCTATTCTTCAGTTTTAACAAATAACAAATTAATAATAATTGTTTGTGATAATGGTGGTCATGCAGTTATAAATAGACTTCAATTATTTAAAGGTGGAAAAGAATTTAATTGCTTATTTAATTCATCTAACATTCAAAATTTTAAAGATGTAAATTTTGCTCAACACGCAGCTAGTATGGGTGCAAAATCTGAACATGTCTCCACTATTTCAGAATTAGAGGAAGCATTTAAAAGAGCTAAAAAATCAGATGTGACATATGTAATATCAATAAAAACTCACAGTTATGAATGGCTCGAAGGTTCAGCTTATTGGGAAAGCCCTACGCTTGAAATTCCAACAACGAAAGAAAATGAGGAAGCTTTAAAACTTCATAAAGAAGGTAAATCAAAACAAAGACAAGGTGTCTGATTTCCTTATATGAATAAAGTTTTCAAAGTTGGTCTAATTGGCTGCGGTCATATTGCAGAAACTTATTTTAGAGCAGAGAAATATTTTAATAATATCAAAATAATTAAATGTGCGGATATAAATTTAAAAGCTGCAAGAAAATGTTCCAAAGAGCACGGAATCAAATTTTTAACTGTCAATGAAATTTTAAAAGATCAAGAAGTAGAAATTATTTTAAATTTAACTATCCCAAGAGCTCACTATGAAATTTCAAAGAAAGCTTTACTAAATGGTAAACATGTTTACTCAGAAAAACCATTGGCAATTAATTTAAAAGATGGAAAAGAACTTTTAAAAATTTCTAGAAGCAAAAAGTTATATCTTGGTAATGCACCAGACACATTTTTAGGAGGTGGAATTCAAAAATCAAAAGAGTTAGTTGAAAAAAATATAATTGGAAAAATAAAATTAGGTAATGCTGTTTTTGCCTTTCCTGGAATTCAATCATATCACCCCAATCCAGAACCATGGTTTGCAAAACTTGAAGGAGGTCCTGTAATTGATATGGGGCCATATTACATTACAGCTTTAGTAAACCTTTTAGGACCTGCAAAGAAAGTAAGTGGAAGAATAATAAATGGTTCAAAATACAGAACAATTGGAATTGGACCAAAAAAAGGTAGAAAATTTAAAGTTAATTGCCCAACAACTTATCTATCTACAATCACCTTTAAAAATAACACAGTAATTAGATTAACATTATCTTTTGATGTCATTGCTCACCAAAGAAATCATATTGAGCTATATGGTGAAAAAGGTTCAATGATTGTCCCTGATCCAAATATGTTTGGAGGATCAGTTTTCACATGTAAAAAACTTGGAGATAATTGGAAAGAATATAAAACTACAAAAATGCATTTAGGTAAAATTAATATAAGAACACAAAGTTCAAGAGCAAATGAAGCTCCGACAAATGCAAACTATAGAGGTGCAGGACTTTCAGAAATGGCTTATTCAATCGAAAAAAAGAGAAAACATTTATGTAATGGTGAAATTTCTTTGCATGTGCTTGATATAATAACTTCAATCATGAAAGCTTCTAAATCTGGTATTAATCAACCAATTAAAACCGAGTGTGTTAAACCAAAAAAATTTACAAATATAGATATAAGAAAAATAATTAAATAGAGCAAAAATGTGATTAAACCTATTGTAATTTCCGATCCTTATCCCAGAACTTTAGATTTAATTTTTACAAAGACAAAATTAAAAGAACTAAAAACCAAATATAAAATAATAATTGCTCCAAAAAAAAATAAAAAAATTTTTTATGAAAATAATATTGGCAAGGCAACATTTATTATAGGTCAACCAAATTTAGATAAATATTTGTTGTCTAAAGCTTCAAAATTAAAATGTATAATCAATGTGGAGAGCAATTTTATGGATAATTTAGACTATGATTATTGTTTCAAAAAAAATATTCATGTTATTGCAACCTCGCCAGTATTTTCAAAACCTGTAGCTGAAATTGCTTTAGGTATGACATTGTCTCTTTTAAGAAATATTCACAATGCGCACTTTGATTTTATTAAATCAAAAGAGAAATACGGTTTAGAAAGTAATTTACAAGCATCTCTTCTAACAAATAAAAAAATTGGCTTACTGGGGTTTGGAGACTTAGCAAAATCTTTATACCCCTTACTTTTACCATTCTCAAAAAATATAAATGTATATGATCCATGGATACCTAAAAGTAAAATAAAAAAAATTGGATTTAATCCAATAAATTTAAATAAAATGTTTAGTAGTTGTGAAGTAATTTACGTATTAGCAACTATTACCAAAAAGAATAAACATTTAATTGATAAGAAATTATTAAATAAAATGAAATCTGGAACTGTTTTTATCTTAATGAGTAGAGCAGCAATAGTTAATTTTAAAGATTTGATTAATAGAATTAAAAAGGGAGATATTTATGTCGCAACTGATGTCTTTCCAGATGAACCAGTAAAAAAAAATGATCCAATAAGAAAGTTAAAAAATACACTATTTTCTGCTCATAGAGCAGGTGCTTTAGAAGAAGCTTTTTACAATATGGGTGAAATAGTTTTGAAAGATATGAAGCTTGTTCTAAAAAATATGCCACCTAAATTCTGTAAAAGATCTCAAAGAAAAACTGTAAAACTTTTAGCCTCAAAACCAGTTGCAATTAACTGATTTTTTTATATTTTCTTAAATTATGTCATCTGCCAATCAATTATTATTAGAAGCTAAAAACGTTACAAAATACTTCGGTACAATTACTGCTCTTGAAAATGTAAACCTTAAAATTCATGCAGGTGAATGCTTAGGAGTTGTAGGTGACAATGGAGCAGGAAAAACAACATTAATGAAGGTTTTATCAGGTTTGTATAAACCTAGTGCAGGCTCTTTACATTTTGAGGGAAAAGAAAAGGTTTTAGAAAGCCCTAGGGACTCTCAAAACCTAGGTTTAGAAATGGTATATCAAGATCTAGCTTTAGCAGGCAATCTTCCAATAGGCGAAAATATTTTTTTAGGCCGTGAACCAACGACTAATTTAGGATTATTAAAGTTTCTTGATTATAAAAAAATAAAAGAACTTACAGAGGCACATCTTGGTAAACTTAAAATAAATGTAAAGAGCGCAGATCAAAAAGTTGAGGAACTTTCAGGCGGACAAAGACAAGCAGTTGCAATTGCTAGATCAACCGCATTCAACGCAAAAGTAGTGATCATGGACGAACCAACAGCAGCCTTAGCTATTAAAGAAGTTGGTAAAGTTTTGGATTTAATAAATAGTCTAAAAAAGACTGGAGTAGGTGTAATTGTGATCAGTCACAGAATGGATGATATTTTTGCTGTTTGTGATCGAGTAATGGCTTTGTTTCAAGGAACAAATTTTGCAGAATCTGAATTATCTAATACTTCAAGAGATGAAGTAATTGGATGGATAATGGGTAAAAAATAATTATGGACTCAAAAGATCAAGAAAAAGACTCTTTATATCTAAAACTCATTCCTTATTTTGAGAAATACGGAATATTATTATTATTAGTTATAATGATAGTAGTAATGCATTTTCTTCAACCTGATGTTTTTTTATCTTGGAGAAATGTAACAAACGTTTTTAAACAAATCTCTTGGCAGTCAATGCTGGCTCTAGGAGTATTCATGGTGATTGTAACCGCTGGTATAGATCTTTCGGTTGGATCTATAATGATGTTGTCACTAATGATACTTGCAATTGTCGCTAAGGCTGGTGCTCCATGGTATATTGTTGTTATCACACCTCTTATAGCTGGATTTCTATGTGGGTTATTTAATGGTTTAGGGATTACCTTACTTAGGATGCCGCATCCGTTTATAATGACATTAGGCACATTATATATATTTCGAGGTACAGGTAATTTAATTTCTGGTGGAACTCCGATAAGTGGCTTCACAGATGAAGTGAGATACCTTGGGCATGGAAGAATTGATTTAACTTGGCTTGGTTTAGAAAAGTCGCAATACCTTCCTGTTAGTTTAGTTCTTATTGCAATTGTCTATATAATATTTTGGATATTCATGAACAAAACTCGAACAGGTAAATGGATATATGCAATTGGTGGTAATCCAAATGCAGCAAGAGCCTCAGGTATTAATGTAAATAAAATTCTTGTAATAGTTTATTCGCTTTGTGGTTTTTTATCTGGTATTGGAGCTTTGATTTTAGCTGGTCGAACAGACTCAGGTTATCCAAATGCAGGATTGCAGTCTGAATTGGATGCTATTGCAGCATGTATTATCGGAGGGGCTAGTTTTTTCGGTGGAAGAGGTACCGTTTTAGGTGTTTTTGCAGGAGTGATGATAATGGGAATCTTAAGAAATGGTCTTAATTTAATGGATGTTAGTTCATTTTGGCAGCAAGTATTAATAGGCTCAATTATTGTATTAGCCGTATATGTTGACGTTTTAAGAAGAGATTTTGGAACTAGAAAATAAATCACGTAAAAGTTGAATCAAAAAATAGTTACCTTTGTAACAGTTGAATTTTTTTTAAAAATTTTATTAAATTAATTTTTAATAATTATTAAAGGGGTAAATATATGAGAGATATAAAAAGAAAAATTGTTGTTTTCTTTTCAGCAGTTTTTTTATTAGTTAGCATGGGTTCAGCTTCTTTTGCTGATGGTCATGGTAAAAAAATCTTATTCAGTATTAAAGGACCTGGATCTGGAAATCCATTCTGGGCTTCTGTTACAAAAGGTGCTGAAGAAGAGGCTAAAAAATTAGGAGTTAAACTAATTCTAATCGCACCTCCACAAGAGGGAGATGTTCAAGCGCAGATTAACCAAGTTGAAGACCAACTTGCAAAAGGTGTTGATGCTCTAGCTCTTGCACCAGGAGATCCAAATGCGTTTGCACCAATAGTAGACGATGCTATTAAGAGTGGAGTTCCAGTTGTATTTGTTGATACAAAAGGAATAAACGAAGGTGTTACTTTTATTGGAACAAATAATATGAATGGTGCAGAATTAGCAGCAAAATTTATTTGTGATAAAACTCCAAAAGGTTCAGATGTTGCAATTCTTACAGGAATTGAGTCTCAATCAACTGCATTATTAAGAAGAGATGGTGCAATTAAAGGATTTAAAAATTGTGGTTTAAATCTTGTTGCAACTCAAACTGCTGAATGGGATACTGCAAAAGGTAGATCTGTTACTGAGTCAATCATTTTGAAAAATCCTAACATCAAAGCAATATTTGCTTCTAACGACAATATGGGTTTAGGTGCAATGCAAGCTCTTAAGGATGCTGATATGAATGATGTAATCGTTGTTGGTTTTGATGCTACTCCTGATGCTGCTACAAGTATCTTAAAAGGAGAGATGACTGCAACAATAGCTCAGTTCTCATACAACATGGGTGCATATGGAGTTAAATATGCTCTTGAGCTAGCTAATGGCGGAAGTATTGATCCTAATATTGATACAGGAACACAATTAGTAACTAAAGAAAACGCTAACGATTTTAAATAATCTTTAGAAAAAACAAAATTAAAAGGGTGGAATTTTATTTCACCCTTTTTTTTTATGTAATATAGTATTCTAATGCTAATTAATATTAATCCAATTTTAAATCCTGAACTATTATATCATTTAAGAGCCATGGGACATGGTGATAAATTAGTATTAACAGATGCAAATTTTCCTGCTTATTCTCATTCTTCAAATAATAAAGTAATTAGATTAGATGGTGTTAATATCTATGAAGCTGCAAAAGCTATTCTTTCAGTTTTTCCATTAGATAGTTTTATTGACTCTGCTGCAGAGAGAATGCAAGTTGATAATAAACCAGATGAATTAACAGAGTGTCACAAAGATTTTATAAAAGCTGTGAGAGAAACTTCTGGAGAAAATTGGAAAGTAGGCTCAATTGAGAGACAGGAATTTTATAAAGTAGCAAAGAAATCTCAATTAATCGTATCTACTTCTGAAACAAGACCTTATGGATGTTTTATACTAACAAAAGGAGTAATTAAACCAGATGGTAGCGTTTGGGTTCTTGATAAATAATGAACTCTATATGCATTTTTGGAGTATTCGTAGCTGACTTATGTTTCTTTGCTGAAAAAATTCCTGTTAAAGGAGAAACAGTTTTAGGTAAAAATCATATAATTGGACCAGGCGGCAAAGGGTCTAATCAAGCGATTGCTGCTGCAAGACTTGGTGGAAACGTAAATTTTATCACTAAAATAGGAAAAGATCAAAATGCAAAGATGGCTCTAGAACTTTATGAAGAAGCTGGAATTAATACAGGCTCAATAATCCAAGACCCAAATCAGTCAACTGGTGTTGCGGGCATAATGATAAATGAAAAAACAGGGGATAATGCAATCAATATTGTACCAGGAGCAGCTGGGTCGATATCTAATGAAGATATTGATAACAATATTGATTTTATAAAAAAATCAGAAATTTTTTTAACACAACTTGAAACACCTAATGAAGTAACTAGTTATGCACTAAATAGAGCAAAAGAGACAGGATCTATTACTATTTTTAATCCAGCTCCTGCATCAGATATTAAAGAAAGTGATTTTAAATGTATTGATTATTTTACTCCTAATGAAACTGAAGCAAGTTTTTATTTAGGCAAAAAGGTTGAAAGTAAAACAGAAATTGAAGTAGCTGCAAAAACTTTTTTGGCAAAAGGAGTAAAAAATATAGTTATAACATTAGGCCCAAAAGGTCTTTACTTTGCAAATTCTGATGAAAGTTTTTTTATAGATGTTTATAGTTTAAAGGATAAAGTGATTGACACAACAGGAGCAGGTGATGCTTTTAATGGGGCTTTTGCTTATGCTTTATCCAATAATTTAAAAATCAAAGATGCTTTAGAATTTTCAAATAAAGTAGCTGCAATTTCCACTACAAAAGCAGGTGCAGCAAATTCAATGCCTAAAATTAATGAGGTAGAAACTTACTAGTTACTCAATTATTTTGAAATCTGATTTAAATTTATCAGTAATAGTTAAACCTAGCCCAGGTTTATTGTCGTCCAAGTTAATATATCCGTTTTCAGGCGCTGGGTCACCTTCAAAAATATAGTAAAATAGCTCATTACCAATTTCTACATCATGTACAGGAAAAAATTCGGATATAGGACAATTAAAGTTAGACATTGTTAAATGATAATTATGCATTTGCCCAGCATGTGGAATAACTGGAACTTGATAAGCTTCAGCTAACGCATTTATTTTATTTGCAATAGTGAAACCACCAACCCTATTATTATCATATTGAATATAACTAACTGCTTTTAAATCTAATAATTGTTTAAATCCAAATAAGTTGAATTCATGTTCTCCACCAGATATCGGAATAGCATTCATATTATTTAGTTCAGCATAACCATGAATATCATCTGCTATAACAGGCTCCTCTAGCCATCTAGGATTAAATTTTACTAATTTAGGAATCATTCTTTTAGTGTAATCTAAATTCCATCCCATGTAACATTCCATCATAAGATCTGTGTCATAGCCAATCACTTCTCTAACAGCCTCTGCTAATTCTAAATTTTTCTTCATTCCATCAGGCCCGTCTTTTGGTCCCCATCCAAATCTCATTTTAAACATTTTAAAACCTTGATTAACGTAACTTTCAGCCTCCTTTTGCAGTTCTTTTATTGGTTGGCTATAAAGTTTTGAGGCATAAACTGGTATCTTCTCTTTTGTTCTTCCACCTAATAATTTGAAAACTGGTTTATTTGTAATTTTTCCCATTATGTCCCACAAAGCTATATCAATTGCTGAAATTGCGACCATCCCTAATCCTCTTCTTCCCCATGCATGAGTTCTTCTGTACATTTTTTCCCAAATATAAGCATAATCAAAAGGATCCTCACCAATAACTAAAGGAGTTAAATAAGTATCAATAGTTTTTTTTACTAATTGTGGTGCAAGCGCTGCATTTCCAATTCCAATAATTCCATCGTCTGTTTCAACTTCGCATATTAACCATTCATGAAATCTAAAAGATCCCATGGCATCCGATTTTTCAAATAAAAGGTCCGAAGCATTTGTGCAAAAATTATTTTGCGGTGGAACAGTTTTGCCATTCCATTGATAAACTTTTGTTCGAATACTTTTAATTTTAGACATTTAATTGTTTTTATTTTCAGCCATTGTTAATGCAATTTTAAACGAATTCAAAGTAGGTTCTAAATTTGATTCATTTTTACCAGCAATATCAAAAGCTGTTCCATGGGCAGGAGTTGTAATAGGAACAGGGAGACCACCTTGGACGGTTACTCCTCGATCAAATCCAAATGC
>CACKIN010000023.1 GCA_902600205.1 uncultured Pelagibacteraceae bacterium
CTGTATCTGCATCAATGACCATCATCTTTATGCCTTCTGCAATTTTAAACGGTTTGGCCTCATAATTATTTACAGCTTTTTTAATAAAATCTTTGAATATTGGTAAAGCAGTTTTAGATCCTGTTTCATATTTTCCTAATTTTTTTGGGTTATCATATCCTACAAATACTCCTACAACTAAATTTGAGGTATAACCAATAAACCAAGTATCAGTATTATTGTTGGTAGTCCCAGTTTTTCCAGCAAGTTGAAGTTTTAAGTCTCTTAATCTTTTTCCTGTTCCTCTTTGAATAACTCCCTCCAATATTGAAGTCATTTGATAAGCGGTTTGTGGAGAGAAAATCTGTCTAAAATTACTTTTTACAATTGGAATATTTTCACTATCAAATGAAATTTTATCACAATCATAACAAAACCTTTTTTCGTTATTAAAAATTGTATTCCCCTCACTATCTTGAATTCTATCAATTAAAATTGGGGTAACTAATTTTCCACCATTTACGAATGAACAGTAAGCGCTTGTAATATTTAATAATGTGGTTTCTGCTGATCCTAAGGAAATTGACATTAATTCGCCAGGATTATCATATATATTAAGTTTTTTTGAAAAATTAATTATTTTATCTATACCTAAATCCTGTGAGATTCTGACTGTCATAAGATTTCTAGACTTTTCAACACCTGTTCTTAATGTAGAAAGACCATAAAATTTTTTACCATAGTTTTGAGGTTTCCACATTTTTAAATCATTTCCTTGTTCAAGGACTATGGGGGCATCAAGAATTAAAGTTGAGGGAGAGTAATTATTTTCTAATGCTAATGCATATATAAAAGGTTTAAATGCTGATCCTGGCTGCCTCTTAGCTTGTGAGACTCTATTAAATTCACTTTTTATAAAACTAAAGCCACCAGACATTGCTAAAACTCTTCCACTGTAGGGGTCAATTACAACAATTCCACCATTCACATTTGGCAACTGTCTCAAACTATATTTTCCATCAGAAATCTTTTTTACATAAATCAAATCATTTTTTTTAAAAATTTCATTAAAATTTTTTCTTGTCCAGTTAATATCGTCATAACTTATAATACCATTCTCATTATTTGATGTTTGAATTACAGTCTCAAATTTATCAATCCTTTTTATGATAGCAATTTGCCAACCAATTGACTTCTCTAATTTAAATTTATTTAAATCCTCATACCAATCATGATTTGTTCTATTGTCTAGGGCACCACGCCAACCTTTTCTTTTGTCATATTCTAATAATCCTTTTCTAAGTGATGCTGAGGCTAAATTTTGAAGTTGTAAATTAATAGGAGTTTTTATATTAAAACCTTGCTTATAAACTTTATCATATCCATATTCTTGAATTACTTTTTTTCTAATATCTTCAACAAAATATCTGGTGTCTTCTAGAAAAATTCTTTTTCTTTTTTTTAAAATAACTTCTGAATTTATTAATTCTTCATATTTTTTTTTTGAAATATATTTATTTTCATAAAGGTTTTTAATAACTAAATTCCTTCTATAAGTTGCTAATTTTTTATTTTTGTAAGGATTATATTTGCTTGGAGCCTTTGGCAGGGCTGCTAATAAGGCTGCCTCTGAATAATTTAATTCACCAATTGGTTTGTCAAAATATTTAAGACTTGCAGATGCAATTCCATATGAACCTTCTCCTAGATAGATCTGATTTAAGTAAAGTTCCAATATTCTCTCTTTTGATAAAGCTCGTTCAATTCTAAAAGCTAATATCGCTTCTTTAATTTTTCTATCTATGCTTACCTCATTAGATAAAAGGAAATTCTTTGCAACTTGCTGAGTGATTGTTGAAGCACCTTCCAGTCTATTTGATCTAATTAAATTGAAAAAATTGTTTTTTACTGCTCTCAATACACCCTTGGCATCCACTCCTGGATGTTTAAAAAAATTTTTATCTTCAGAAGATAAAAATGAATAGATAATTTTTTTTGAAATAGCATTATAAGGAACAAATATTCTTTTTTCAGCAGAGAAATCGCTGATTAATACACCATCTCCAGAGTATACTTTGCTAGAAACTGATGGTTTATAATTTTTTAAAAATTTATAGTCTGGTAGTTTATTCGCGTAAGACCAAAGTATTGAAAAAATTGATATAAATCCCAAAATAGAAAATAGAGTAAAAGCTATTAGTAGTTTTTTTATTAATTTACTCATTTTAGTTTAAATTATTCGACGAATTTGTTAAAGATAAGGCACTGAATTTAAAAACAATATTAATGAAAAATAATCAAAATTTATGTCAAAAAATTTATATATCGATGCATCGCATCCAAATGAAACTAGAGTTGTTCTCAAAAAAGATAATCATATTGAAGATTATGAATATGAAAGTGTAAACAACACATTAATAAAAAATAATATATACTTAGGTAAAGTAAGTAGAATTGAACCTTCTCTTCAAGCAGCATTTGTTGATTTTGGAAGAGAAAGACATGGTTTTTTGTCTTTCAATGATATTCAATCTGACTACTATCAACTTCCACAAAGCGATCTAGAAAAAATAAAAGAAGAAGAAGAAAGAGTAAGAGAAGAACTTTCTAAAGAAAGCGAAAAAAATGAAAATCAGATTTTAGAAGGTAATGATGAAATTAAATTAAATGATCCAGTAGAAAAACAAGAGGATGAAACTAAAGAAAAAACTAACAGTGAAAAAAAATTTCCTTCAAAGAGATATAAAATTCAAGAAGTGATTAAACCCAATCAAGTTATTTTAGTACAAGTATTAAAAGACGAAAGAGGATTTAAAGGAGCGGCTCTTAGTACTTTCATTAGTATTGCCGGGAAATATATTGTTCTGATGCCTAATACCGCTAAAGGGGGAGGAATTTCAAGAAAAATATTTAATCCAGGCGATAGAAAGAAAATTAGAAAAATATTAAACGAAATCAAGATACCAAAAGAAATGGGTATAATTGTAAGAACAGCAGGGTCCAATAAAACAAAAAATGAAATAGATAGTGATCTTAAAAATTTAATTTCAGTTTGGAACTCAATTAAAGATAATGCATTGAACTCTATTGCTCCATCTTTAATTCATCAAGAAAGTGATATTATTAAAAGAAGTATAAGAGATATGTATGATGATGAAACTCAAAATATTATTGTAGAAGGTAATGTAGGCTATCAAAAAGCAAAAAATTATATGAAGCTTATGATGCCAAAACAATTAAAAAAAGTTAAAAAATTTAGGGAAAAAATTCCCTTATTTTTTAGCGAAAATATAGAAATGAAACTTTTTGAGATTTTTAAAACAGAAGTTAAACTTAGTTCAGGAGGTTACCTTGTTATTAACCCAACAGAGGCTTTAGTTTCAATTGATATAAATTCAGGTAAATCCATAAAACAAAAAAATGTAGAGAGTACTGCATTAGATACCAATCTTGAGGCAGCTGAAGAGATAGCTAGGCAAATTAAAATTAGAGATTTATCTGGTTTAATAATAATTGATTTTATAGATATGCTTAGTTTTAATAATCGCAAGCAAGTAGAAAGGAGATTAAAAGAAAGATGTAGAAATGATAGGGCAAGAATTCAAATTGGAAGAATAAGTAATTTTGGATTACTTGAAATGTCTAGACAAAGATTGAGAGAAAGTAATATTAAATGGTCCATAAAATTAACAAATGAAACATTAGCCTTAAAAATAATTAAACTAATAGAAATTAAAATTTTTGAATCAAATGCTAAGACGGTAGAAGCTAAATTAAATGAAAAAATACTAAGTTTTATTGAAAGTTACTTTTTTGAGGATTTGAATTATTTTAAGAAAAAGAATAAGGTAAAAATAAACCTTATTGTAGGTGAAAATTTGGGTTTACAGGATTACTCAATTGAGTTCAAAGCAAAATCAGGAAAAATATTAGATAAAATTGAAAAAGTTGAAAATTTACAAAAAATTTCAGAGGAGAAAAATGTCAACAAGAATGAATTAATTACAGAGAAAAAATCAAACTTTAAAAGAAAAAAATTTAAAAAAAGAAAAATTTTTAAAAAAAAAATTAAATAATTCCTTTTATTGGTGTAGAAGGAGATCCTTGTAAATTTGGCATTATCCTTCCTGAAAGAAAAGATTTACGTCCAGATAATACCGCATATTTCATCGCTTCAGCCATTTTAAACGGGTTCCGAGCTTTTGCTATAGCAGTATTAATTAATACCGCATCACATCCCATCTCCATGGCTTGAACTGCGTCCGATGCCTGACCAATTCCAGCATCAATAATTAGAGGCACTTTCGTTTGTTGTCTTAAAATTTTAATATTTGTTTTATTTTGAATTCCTAGACCAGAACCAATTGGAGCAGCCAATGGCATAATTGCTGAAGCTCCTGCATTTTCTAACCTTTTGCACATAAGTGGGTCGTCATTACAATAGACCATTACTTTGAATCCCTCTTTTGTTAAAACTTCTGTTGACTTTAAAGTTTCAATCATGTCTGGAAATAAATTTTTTTTATCTCCTAATACCTCAAGTTTTACTATTTTCCATCCTCCTATCTCCCTTGCAAGTCTCAATGTACGTAGAGCATCTTTTGAAGTAAAACATCCAGCTGTATTCGGTAAATACATTATTTTTTTTGGGTCAATATAATCCATCAATAATGGTTTTGAACTATCAGATATGTTTACTCGTCTTACCGCAACGGTAACGATTTCTGCGCCAGAAATTTTAATTGCTTTCGAACATTCTAACATATTCTTATATTTTCCAGTTCCAACTATAAGCCTGGATTTGAATTTTTTATTAGCAATTTTAAAAGTATCTAGCCTCACTAACCACCACCTATAAAATGAACAATTTCTATTATATCTTTATTTTTTAAAAATATTTTATTTAGTTTTTTTTTATCAACTATTTCTCCATTCAATTCTATTGCAACTTTACTTATTGGTGTTTTTAACTTTTGAATTAAGTTTTTTATAGAAAATTTAAAATTTACTGTCAAAACTCTTCCGTTAACTACTATTTTTATTTTATTTTTTTTATTCATATATTATAAAGTTTCAATGAGTAAAATAATAATTATTAATGGGCCTAATCTTAATCTATTAGGTGAAAGAGAACAAACTCAATATGGTAGCAAAGACTATAAATATCTTGAAGAAATTTGTCAAAATAGAGGAAAAGATTTAAATATTGAAATAGAAATCAAACAATCAAACATTGAGGGTGATTTAGTAAACATAATTCAAGATGCTCGTAAAACTTATGATGGAATTATTATAAATGCCGCTGGTTACAGTCATACTTCAGTAGCGATAAGAGATGCCATTAGTATTTTTAAGAAACCTATAATTGAACTTCACATATCAAATATTTACAAAAGAGAAGATTTTAGACATAAGTCACTTATAAGCGCTGTTGTTACTGGTATAATTTGTGGATTAGGGATCAATGGCTATATTTTAGCCATAAATTCAATGCATGAGATGTTAAAAAATGAAAATTAATAAAAACATTATAAAAGAGTTAAGTGGTTATTTAGAAGAATTTGATCTCACTGAAATAGAATACACAGAAAAAGATGTTAAAGTAAAAGTATCTAAATCGAGAGTTACTAAAAATATTGAGCCTTCAATTGATCTAAATGAAGACAAAACTAAAAATACAGAAATTCAAACTGATAGTTCAAAAAAAATAACATCACCTATTATTGGTACAGCTTATCTCGCACCTGAACCAGGTGGGAAAAAATTTATTGAGATTGGGCAAAAAGTTAAAAAAGGTGACACTGTTATGATTGTTGAAGCAATGAAAACAATGAACCATGTACCAAGTCCAATAGATGGATTAGTAAAAGAAATAACTGTTGAGGATGGACAACCAGTTGAGTTTGGTCAGACTATTGCGATTCTTGATTAAAATTAATGTTTAAAAAAATACTCATAACCAATAGAGGTGAAATAGCAGTAAGAATAATAAGAGCTTGTAAAGAATGGGGTATAGCTACTGTTGCAATTCATTCTGATGTGGACAGAGATAGTATGCATGTTAGATTAGCAGATGAGAGCATTTGTGTTGGACCACATCAACCATCTCTAAGTTATTTAAATATTCCAGCAATTATGTCAGCTATAGAATTAACAGGATCTGAAGCTGTACATCCTGGATATGGTTTTTTATCAGAAAATTTTGAGTTCGCAAAAATATTAGAACAAAATAATATTAAATTTATTGGCCCTTCATCTAATCTTATTAAAATGATGGGAGATAAAATTGAAGCTAAAAAAGTTGCAAAACAATATGGTCTTCCTGTGATTGAAGGGTCTGATGGAGGTATTAATGATATTAAAGATGCCAAAAAAATCTGTGAGAAAGTTGGTTTTCCTGTTTTAATTAAAGCTTCAGGAGGTGGAGGAGGGAAAGGAATGAAAATTGTAAATAAGATTGAAGAATTTGAAAATCTTTTTTTAACAGCAAAGCAAGAAGCAAAAAAATTTTTTGGTAACGACGAAGTTTATATAGAAAAATTCTTTCAAAACCCTAGACATATAGAAGTTCAAGTTTTATCAGGAAAAAACAGAACAGTACATTTATATGAACGAGATTGTTCAGTTCAAAGAAGACATCAAAAACTTATAGAAGAAACACCCAGCCCAGTTTTAAATGATAGCATTAGAAAAAATCTATTTGAAAAAACTGTTAGTATGGTTAGTCAGATTAAATATGAGGGAGCTGGAACCGTAGAGTTTATTTATGAGGATGGAAAATTCTATTTTCTAGAAATGAATACTCGAGTGCAAGTTGAGCATCCAGTAACAGAAATGGTTACAGGAATTGATATTATAAAAGAACAAATATGGATTGCTTACTCGGGTGATACAGCTTTAAAACAAAGTGATATTAACCCAAGAGGTCATGCAATTGAGTGTAGAATTAATGCTGAGGATCCAGGTAATAATTTTCAACCTTCCCCAGGAAAAATAGGAATGTGTCATCAACCCTCAGGTTTTAGAACAAGAGTAGATGGGTCTATATACCAAGGTTATAAAATAACTCCTTATTATGATAGTATGGTGTGTAAAGTTATTACCCATGGTAGAAATCGGCAAGAAGCGATTCAACGAATGTTAAGGTCACTTGATGAATTTGTTATTGAGGGGATTACTACAACAATTGATCTACATAAAAAAATATTAAAAAATAAAAAATTCATTAATTCTAATTTTAATGTAAGCTGGCTAGATAAAGAGAAAGTTATTTAACTATAACATTTTTTTAACCAAACATCATATACTGGGTGATCAAAAGGTTTAATTGAAGGACTTGATGCAAATGTCCAATCATTAAAAATAAATACTTTATCATTATTAGTTATTGTCTTATCCTTTACTTGCATATATGCAGTTATTTCGGGATCATCATCAAATTTAGAATTATAACACTTTAATACTTTTATAATTAAGTTTTGATATGTGTATTCTTCACCTATTTGAACTTTAATATTCACACTTTTTGAACTAACTTTATCTAAAACATTTAATTCAGCAATTTTTTCTGTTTTTGTTAAATTATCACCTTTAATGTTGTTTATCGAAAAAAAGTAAAGAACAGCAATTATTATTAAATTAACTTTTCCAATTTTTATATTTTTTCTTAAAGCCATTTGTATATTTTTTTGGGTGATAAGAATTACTTGATCCTGTTTGATTGGATAAATGCTCTTTTTGCCAGCTATATTTTTTTAAATCATGGTCATTTTCTATTTTGTTATTGATATAATGCATCCAAGAATACCATTCGTTAGGTATTTTAGATGCTTCAACTTCACCATTATATATTACCCATCTTCTTCCAGATTTACTTTGATAATACTTATTTCCATATTTATCTTTTCCAATTAATTTTCCAGAAAAAAAAATTTGTAATCTTGTGCCTAGTGTCTGTTGATTCCACCAAGTGAAAATTTGTTTTAATATTGTCAACATAAATAAAAATTTATTTTTCAATTCAAAATTGTAAAATTTGAATTAGACTATAATTTTAAAGTTCTATATACTTTAAATCTTAAAGATTCAATTTTTTAAAAAAACTAAGGAAACAAATGGCAAAATATTTAGTTGAGACATATTATACGTGTAGTTTTAAAGTAAGTCACTATCTTAATGATATAGATGAAAAAAATATTCAAAATATTGAGAAAAGAGAAGATGGAAAATTTGAGATATTAGAAGTTAAATTAGATAACAGAAAAACTAAAAATTTAGAAAAGGTTGAAACAAATAAGATAAACGTTGTTGAAAAAGACCTACCTCAACCTGAGCAAAACAATAATTTTAAAATTAATAAGGAAACTTTATCAAAAAATTTAAAAGATAACAAAGGTAGAAGATTTAGTATGCCAGATAGAAGAAAAGGATATATTCAAAAAGCATCTATTGGAGACCATAAAGTATATCTACATACTGGTGAATACGAAGATGGAAAAATAGGAGAGATATTTATAGACACTAGCAAGGAAGGTGAACTTGTAAAAGCAACAATGAATAACTTTGCTATAGCAGTTTCTCTTGGTTTACAATATGGTGTACCTTTAGATGAATTTGTAAGTGCATTTGTAGATACTAAATTTGAACCATCTGGCAAAGTTTTTGGAAACGATAGAATACTAAGTGCAACATCAATTTTGGATTATATTTTTAGAGAGTTAGCCATCTCTTATCTGAATAGGGAAGATTTGGCTCACACCCCGTCAATAAGTGGGTCTGATAGTTTAGATGAAGTGGGCGCAGATGAAAATAGTGAGGATAAAACACAATTCTTAAAATTAGTGAAAGATATTACTAGCAAAGGATTTATAAGAAATAATTACAAAAAAAAATTTGTAGATTTATCGGATATTAGAATAAATCTTAAAGGCAAGAAATAATTAATTTTTTTTTTTGATGGTTAAATTCAGTTCTTTTAATTGATCATCATTCACTTCAGATGGTGCATTCATCATCAAATCTTGTGCATTTTGATTCATAGGGAACATAGTAATTTCTCTTATATTTTTTTCGTTGGCTAGTAACATTACTATTCTATCAATTCCTGGTGCTATACCACCATGTGGTGGAGCCCCATAGCTTAATGCATTTATCATTCCACTAAATTTACTATTAACATCATTTTTTGAATATCCAGCAACTTCAAATAGTTTATACATTAAGTCTGGAATATGGTTTCTAATAGCACCTGATGATAATTCTATTCCATTGCATACAATGTCATATTGATATGCCTTGAGTTTCAATGGACTAGATAAATCCAATTTTTTTAAATCACCTTGTGGCATAGAAAAGGGGTTGTGGCTGAATTTAATTTTTTTTGTTATTTCATCAACTTCATACATTGGATAGTCAACAACCCAACAAAATGAAAAACAATTATTGTCAACTAAATTTAAATCCTCAGCTATTTTATTTCTCGCAATACTTAATATTTTTTCCACATCATGTTTTTTTCCACAAGAAAGAAATACCGTATCACCAGTATTTGCATTAGTTTGTTTCATAATTTCTAGTAGTGAATTTTCTGAAAAAAATTTTCCAATTGGTCCTTTTGCATTTATCTTATCTGTCTTTTCTAGAGTAAAATATGCAAGACCAGATGAACCTTGGTCTTTTGCCCATTTATCAACTCCATCGAAGAAACTTCTAGGTTTATCAATAGTGTTTTTAGCAACTAAAGCTCTAACAATACTTCCATTTTTTACTAATTTTTTAAATATTTCAAATTTTACATCCTCTCTAACAAAAATATTTGTTAAATCTGATATTTCTAATGGATTTCTTAAATCAGGCTTATCTGAACCGTATTTAAGCATTGCTTCTTCATACGTAATTTTTGGAAAATTTTCATGTAAAATTTTTTTATTACTGAATGATTTAAATAGTTTTAAAAATAATGTCTCTATAACTTTAAAAATATCTTCTTGTTCTACAAAGGACATTTCTAAATCTAATTGATAGAACTCACCCGGACTTCTGTCAGCTCTCGCGTCTTCATCTCTAAAACATGGAGCAATTTGAAAATATTTGTCAAAACCAGAGACCATTATAAGTTGCTTAAATTGTTGAGGAGCTTGAGGTAAAGCATAAAATTTTCCTGGGTTTAATCTACTTGGAACAAGAAAATCTCTTGCGCCTTCTGGACTAGATGAAGTAAGTATAGGCGTTTGAAATTCTAAAAAGCCAAGTTTTTGCATCTCACTTCTAATGAAAGAAATTACTTTTGATCTTAAAATAATATTTTGATGCATTTTTTTTCTTCTTAAATCTAAAAATCTATATTTAAGCCTTATTTCCTCAGAATATTCTTGATCAGAAAAAACTGGCAATGGTAATTCTTTTGTTTCTGCTAATATATCAAAATTTTTAATTTTAACTTCTATTGCACCAGTAGAAATATTTTTATTTATTGTTTCATCTGATCTTTCTATAACTAATCCTGATATTTGAATTACGGTCTCTAAAGAGAGTTTTTCAATTTTCTTAAAAATTTCATTGCTCTTGTCAATTACACATTGAGTAATTCCATAATTATCTCTTAAATCTACAAATAAAAGATTTCCATGATCTCTCTTCTTATTTATCCAACCAGATAAAGAAACCTCTTTTCCTTTATTTGACTTATTTAATTCTCCACAAGTATGAGTTCTATACTTTTTCAATTTATAAAATCTCTTTTATTATTTTAAAATTTATTGGTTTTTTTTTTTTTAAACTTAATTCGTCAATATTATATATAAATTCGTCAATTTTTCTATAAGATCTGTCAATTCTGCTTATGATAAAATTTATAATTTTTTTTTCAATTTTAATCTGACGATCAGAAAAATTCTTTAATATTATAGCAAAAAGTAATTCATCGTCTGGATTTTCAATTTCCGCATAAATGCAATTTTTTGATCTTGAGGTTAGATCAGGCAAATTATATTTGATTTTATTTATGGGTTTCAATGAATTAATAAGCATATATTTACTATCTTGATCTATCAAATTAAAAATTGAGTAAAGTATTTCCTCTTCTTTACATTCTTCAAAATCATCAATAATTATACTTTCATATAACTTAAGACTTTTAAAAACATTATCATCAATGTATCTACCTTTAATTAAAAAAGCTTTTGACTTTGATTTAAAAATATTTGCTAAGTGGCTTTTTCCAGAAAATTTTTCACCAGATATATTTAATATTTTTTTGTTCCAATCAGGCCAAGTATTTACTAAATTAAATGCATTAAAATTACTTTTTGATAAGTAAAAATCATGTTCATTAAAGTTAGTTTTATGATCAAATCTTAAAAGTAATTGATTTAATTCACTCACTTTATTTTCCAGTCAGTTGAAGAGGTATCAATACTTATATCATAAAATACAATATCTTTTAAAAATCTTTTAGGACTACTGGCATAATAAACCTTATAAATGATTTCATTACTATCAAACTTTTCAATTTGATAGTTATTTACAAAATCTAAATTATCTAAAGCATTTTCTAGT
>CACKIN010000024.1 GCA_902600205.1 uncultured Pelagibacteraceae bacterium
ATGGTGCTGATTATTCATCGTTAGCTACAAACTATGCTGGTGGACACTATGAGCAAAACAAATATGCTACATATCCAGGTTTCCACTCTATGCCAGCTGACCACTTAGCTTGTAACACTAAAGTTTGGAATAAGTTAAAGCCTCATGAACAAGGTGCGATGTTAGCTGCAATCGAAATCTGTGGTAGAACTATCACTAGCTTGGTTGAAAGAAAAAACGCAGAAGCTGTAAAAGCTTTACAAGAAATGGGTGTTACTCTTCATGACTGGTCTAGAGAAGACAGACTTAAATTCAGACAAGCTGCACTTGGCGCTTGGGAAGAATGGAAGAAAAAGTCTCCAGAAGCTGCTGCTCTTATAGAGATTCATAAAGCTTACATGAAAGCTAACGGTATCCTATAATAAAAAGCGCTTAACAAAATATAGAAGGGCCTGAAATAGGCCCTTCTTATAAAATTTTTTTTGCCTATGAGTGATAAAGAATTACAAGACAAGCAATTACAAGAGCAAAATGAAAAAGTTGCAAGTAAAGACGATTTTCCAATAAATTGGATTGATAGAATTTCATTATTTTTAAGCCACACAATTAAGTATTTAATCCCTGTTATAGTAATCGTAATGATGTATGAAATTTTTATGAGGTACGTGCTATTTAAACCAACATTATGGGCTAATGAATTATGTTTATGGTTAGCTGGTGTTTGTTATTTAGTTGGTGGAATATATGCAACAAGGCTTAGAAGTCATATCAGAATTGTCTTATTATATGACTATGTAAGTAGGCCAACTCAGCGTATTTTTGATCTAATTAGTACTGTAATTATTGTCACTTTTGCAGCTGCCGTAATTTATGGAGGAATGGAGGATGCATATAGATCATTTATAAATTGGGAGAGATTTGCAACTTATTGGGATCCACCAATTCCTGCAACTATGAAGCCACTCACGCTTATTTGTATATTTCTTATAGCACTACAATCAATAAATAACTTAATTATTGACTGGAAAAATCCTAAAGAAAAACAGTACCAACCTGCCAAAGATTTAAAATAAAATGGAATTTGAGATAGGAACACTCTCAATAATACTAATAGTAGGACTATTAGCATTGATATCAATAGGTGTGCCTATGGGTTTTGCTTCAGGTTTTATGGGAGCAGTGCTTGTATTTTTATATATAGGTGAACATGCTTTAGGAATTTTGCTTTCAAGATATTATTCTCTTGTTGTAACTTACTCATTCTTATCGGTACCATTATTTATATTCATGGCCTCCTTACTTGAACGCTCGAATATTGCAAGAGATTTGTATGATGCGCTAAATGCTTGGTTAAGAAAAACTAGAGGTGGAGTAGGAGTAGTAACAGCAATCATGGCAACAATCATGGCAGCGATGAGTGGAATTATCGGAGGAGAGATAGTTTTGTTGGGGCTGATTGCACTACCCCAGATGTTGCGATTGAAATATGATCAAGATATGTCGATTGGTATTATTTGTGCATCAGGTTCTCTAGGCACAATGATCCCACCATCGATTGTTTTAATTATTTATGGACTAACAACAGAAACTTCAATTACCATGTTGTTCCAAGAAGCAATTGTTCCTGGTCTAATGATATCCGGTTTAATAATTACATACATTCTTATTCGAACAAGAATACAACCTCATCTTGCACCACTTAGTGATGAGCCAGCATTAACTTTAAAAGAAAAGATGTCATATCTTCCTGGTCTTTTACCACCTATTGGTATTGTAATAATTGTTTTGGGATCAATTTATTCTGGTATGACTGGTATTACAGAAGCAGCTGGTATGGGTGTAGTTGCAACACTAATTATAATAGCTGCTAGAAAAGAGTTAACATGGTTTTTGTTTAAAGATGCACTTGTTAGAACCTTTAAAGCTTCAGGAACTATATTAACAATTACTTTTGGTGCTACAGTTTTAGCAGGAGCCTATTCTCTTGCAGGAGGACCCACTTATGTTGCTGAAACAATTTTAGCCTATGATTTAAAGCCAATGTATTTAATTTTTATGATGCAAATAATGTTTTTAATAATGGGTGCGTTCATGGATTGGGTTGGAATAGTTCTATTAGCAATGCCAGTTTTTTTACCAATAGTACTAGCTCTAGGTTTTGATCCTATTTGGTTTGGAATACTATTCTGTGTAAATATGCAGGTTTCATTTTTAAGCCCACCATTTGGTCCTGCAGCATTCTATTTAAAATCAGTTGCTCCTCCACACATTTCACTAACTGATATTTTCAGAGGTTTTGCACCATTTATAGTAATCCAATTGATTGTTTTGGCTTGTGTTATGTTCTTTCCAGAAGCAATGACGCAAAACTTCCACGATTTTGTCCCTAGAAAATAATGCAAAATATAGGTTTTATTGGTACTGGCCTTATGGGCTTTCCGATGGCAAAAAACATATTGAAAGCTGGATACAAAGTTAGAGCATTTAATAGATCCAGAAATAAAGCTGAGCCACTAAAAGAATTTGGTGCCGAAATTTCAAATTCAATAGGAGAACTTGTTAAGGAAAGTCATGTGGTAATTACAATGTTAACTAATGATGATGCGGTCAATGAAGTTTTAGGTAGCGATGAATTTTTAAATAATTTAAAACCTAATTCAACTGTAATTGATATGAGCTCTGTTAAACAAAATACAGCAGTTAATCACGGAAAAAATTTAAAATCTCGAAAAATTAATTACCTAGATGCACCAGTTTCAGGTGGAACAATAGGAGCTGAAGAAGCATCTCTTGCTATAATGATTGGGGGAGAACAGATAGTTTTTGAATCAGTTAAAGATATTTTAAAATCAATGGGAAACCCAACTCTTGTTGGTCCAATAGGATGCGGCCAGGTCTCAAAATTAGCAAACCAAATTATTGTTGGATTAGCTATTGGTGCTGTTGCTGAAGCAGTTACTCTTTGTGAAAAGGCTGGAGCTGACCCAAATAAAATGATTAAGGCTTTATCTGGAGGCTGGGCTGATAGTAAAGTTCTTAGAACACATGGAAAAAGAATGATAGATAAAGATTTTAGTCCGAAAGGTAAAACTTCAAGTCAGCTAAAAGATATGAATAATATCTTAGAATGTGCAAATAATTATAATACTCAATTACCTATTTCAAATTTAGTTAAAGATATGTATAAATCACTAGTTGAAAATGGACATGGTGAAACAGATCATAGTTCACTATATAAAGAAATTGAAAGGATAAATGATGGGAAGACTTGACGGAAAAGAAGTAATCATTACTGCAGCTGGACAAGGGATAGGAAAAGCAACAGCTATAACTTTTCATAACGAAGGAGCAAATGTCACCGCTACAGACATTAATGAAAATACTTTAAGTGAACTAAATAAAGAATACCCAAAAATTAAAGTAAAAAAATTAGACTCAACAAAAAATGAAGACATCAAAGAATTCATAAATTCATTTAGCAATATAGATGTGTTATTTAATGCCGTAGGATTTGTCCATCACGGAACAATTTTAGATTGCGAAGAGAAAGATTGGGATTTCTCTTTCGATACTAATATTAAATCTATGTACTTTATGTGTAAAGCTACATTGCCAACAATGATTAATAATAATGGAGGCAGTATTATTAACGTTGCCTCTGTTGCATCTAGCATTAAGGGGCTGCCAAACAGATTTGTTTATGGAGCAAGTAAAGCAGCTATTATTGGACTAACAAAATCAATCGCATCTGATTTTGTTAAGCAAAAAATTAGATGTAATGCAATTGCACCTGGAACCGTATTTACACCCTCTTGGGAAGATAGAGTAAAACAAAGTCCAGATCCAGTTAAGGCAAAAAAGGATTTCATAGCAAGACAACCAATGGAAAGACTAGGAACTGCGCAAGAAATAGCTGATTTTGCTATCTATTTAGCTAGTGATGAATCAACATTTACAACAGGAAATACTTTTTCTGTAGATGGTGGAATGACAATTTAAATATAAAGGAGAAATAATGAAACTATTAAGAGTAGGCGAAAAGGGAAAAGAAAAACCAGCAATACTAGATGGTGATGGAAAAATAAGAGATATTAGTTCACATGTAAGTGATTTAAACCCACACAATTTAAATTTTGAAACAATTTCAAAAATTCAAAGTGTTGATACATCAAGTCTTCCTGAAATTTCATCAGATCAAAGAGTAGGCTCTTGCATTACAAGTCCAGGAAAGTTTGTTGCAATAGGGCTTAATTATTCAGACCATGCTGCTGAAGTTGGTGCTGATATCCCAAAAGAACCAATAATGTTTATGAAGGCTACTAGTTCAATGTGTGGTCCTAATGATGATGTAGAAATAGTTTCAGGATCAAAAAAACTAGATTGGGAAGTTGAACTTGGAATTGTAATAGGAAAAGAGGCTAAACATATCTCAGAAGACCAATCACAAGATCATATTTTAGGATATTGTTTAGTAAATGATGTTAGTGAAAGGGAGTGGCAAATTGAGAAAATGGGACAATGGGTTAAAGGTAAATCTCACGATACTTACGGACCCACTGGACCTTACTTAGTAACTAAGGATGAAATTAAGGACATAAATAATTTAAAAATGATGTTGGATGTAAATGGTGAGAGAATGCAAACGGGAAATACAAGTACTATGATCTTTAACGTTGATATCATTGTATCATATGTAAGTAAATTTATGTCATTACAACCAGGGGATATAATTACAACTGGAACACCCCCAGGAGTTGGAATGGGTAGAAAACCACAAGTATTTCTTAAAGCAGGTGACCAAATGAAACTATCAATAGAGAACTTAGGAGAACAGAACTCTAAAGTAGTTGCTGTTTAAAATTTGTGAAAATAATCTCAATCAAAAGTCATGTACTTAGATATGAGTTAGACAAAGAGCTAGGATACTCACAACAATATTATAAACATAGAACTGCTCACTTAGTTGAAGTAGAGACAGACGAAGGTATTACAGGTTGGGGAGAGTGTTTTGGTCCTGGAAATATAGCTCTTGCAAATAAATATATTGTAGAAAAAGTTATTCAACCTTTAATAAAAGGAGATGATCCACTTAACAAAGAATATATTTGGCACAAAGTATACAATTTACTCAGAGACAGCGGTCAAAAGGGAATGCCAATTCAAGCATTGTCAGGCATTGATATAGCATTATGGGATATATTGGCAAAAAAATCTAATTTACCTCTTTATCAACTAATAGGAGGCAAAACTAATGATAAAATTCCAGTTTACGGCTACGGCATGATGTTGCAAAAAAAAACAGTCGATGAACTTTGTGAATTATTCAAAAATGAGGCTAATCAAATAAAAGAAAAGAATTTTAAAGCTATGAAAATGAAAATTGGCATGGGTCCTAAAGAAGATTTAAAGTTAGTTAGTGCTGTAAGAGATACAATTGGATCTGAATTTAAATTGATGGTGGACGCAAATCACGCTTATAATAAAAATGATGCATTGTACGTTGGAAAAGGATTAGATGAGATGAATATTTACTGGTTTGAAGAACCTGTCGCTCCAGAAGATTATGATAGTTACAAAGAACTTAAAGAAAAATTAAAGACTAATATTGCTGGAGGTGAGGCAGAGTTTACAAAATATGGTTGGAACCAACTTATAAAAAATAATTGTATTGATATAGCTCAACCTGAGGTTTGTGGTTTAGGTGGAATTACTGAATATTTAAAAGTATCAGCGTTAGCACAGTCTAATTTTATTCCAATAGTAAATCATGTATGGGGTTCAGCTTTAAGTGTGGCGGTTAATCTTCATTTGCTAACAACATTACCCGATATGCCAGGTGGACTATTTCCAACAAAGTCTATGTTAGAGTTTGATACAACAGAAAAAAATATTTTCATAACTGATTTAGCAGAGGAAAAATTTTCAATTTTAGATCAAGTTAAAAATAAAAATGGGTTCGCATCTCCATTAGAAAATATAGGGATTGGAATTAATCCAAATAAAGATTTCATAAAAAAATACGAATACAATGGTTAAAATAAAAACCTCAAAACCTGAAGTTTTGTGGAACGCTAAATGTATATTAGGTGAGGGAACATTATGGGTAAGAGAACATAAATCGATATATTTTACTGATATAAAAAAAAAAAGAATACATATCTTAAATATAAAAAATAATAAAAGCAAAATAATTAAAATTAATAAAGAGATAGGTTTTCTAGCACATATTAAAAATAACATTTTTATATTGGGTCTTCAGGGTGAGTTAAGAGTTTTAAATTTAAAAACAAAAAAAATTTTAAAATCAATTTATATTGAAAAAGACATTAAAACAAATCGTATTAATGACGGTAAGACAGATCCATCAGGTAGATTATGGTTTGGCACTATGGATAATCCTGAAAGAAATTTGACAAATGGATCATTATATTGCCTTGATAAAAAATTAAATTTAAAAAAAGTTGATACCAGTTATTACATCACAAATGGTCCAGCATTTATAGATAGCAATAATTTTTATCATACAGATAGTAGGAAAAAAACTATTTATAAAATTAAAATAAATAAAAATTTAAATATTACCAAAAAAATTGTATTTAAAAAATTTACAAAGAATCAAGGCGTACCCGATGGAATGACTTTAGACAAAAATAAAAATCTTTGGGTTTGTCATTTTCATGGAGCTTGTATATCGGTCTTTAGTAAATCAGGAAAAATACTTCATAAAGTAAAATTACCCGCAAAAAATATAACAAACTGTGCGTTTGGTGGTAAAAATAACTCAGAATTATTTGTAACTTCAGCCTTAAAAGGTATGAAAAAAAATGAAATTAAAAAATTTAAATTTTCAGGAAGTTTATTTAAGATAGAAACAAATACGAAAGGTATAAATCAAAAAAAATTTACATTTAATTATGTTAAAAAGAGATCTTTATTATGAAAGAATTCCTACAAAATCACTTAGGGATGATGTAAGACATTTAGGTAATATTCTTGGTAAAGTAATAAAGAAACAAGAAGGTCTAAAATTTTTTAATTTAGTTGAAAAGATCAGACTCTTATCAAAGGCAAATATTGCAAATAAGCATAGAAAAGAACCATTTAATAAAATTTTAACTGAAGTAAATAAACTTAGTCCGCAATCTCTATTTAAATTAACAAGAGCGTTTAATCATTTTATGAATTTTTATAATTTAGCAGAGTCAATAGATGCATCCAGAACTTTAGATCAATATGAAAATGTAAAATCAAACAAAAAATTTCAAAATATTTTTATAGAAGAAATTTTCGAAAATTTTTTTAAAAATAAAAAAATTTCAAATAATAAAATTTATAATATTGCAAAAAGTTTAAATATTGGAATAGTACTAACAGCTCATCCAACAGAAGTAAAAAGAAGAACCTTAATTCAAAAATATCATACGCTGACGGAGATACTTGAACAAAGAATTCTATTAAGTAATTTTCCATCAAAATTAAAAATTTTAGATAAAAAATTGTACGATGAAATTACAATTATTTGGAATACAGATGAAATTAAAAGATCGAGACCTACACCTGCAGAGGAGGCAAGATGGGGGTTGGCAATTATTGAAGATAGTTTATGGGATACAATTCCTAAAGTGTATAGAAGGTTAAATCAAATTTTTGAAAAAAATATGGGTAAAGGACTTCCAAAAAATTTCAATCCAATTGAATTTGGATCGTGGATGGGAGGTGACAGAGATGGAAATCCTTATGTAACTTCTAAGGTAACTGAGAGAGTTATTCTTTTATCAAGATGGGAAGCTGCCAAACTTTACGAAAAATCTTTAACAAAACTAATTAGATCTTACTCTATGGAAAAATGTTCTAACAAAATATTAAAATCTACAGGAAAAACTTTTGAGCCATATAGAGTTTATCTAAGACCATTAAGGGATAAACTCAGATTTACCCATAGAGAAATAGAACAACATCTTAATTACGATAAACCATTAAATGAAAAAAAACTTCTTTCTGAAAAAGAAGAAATTTTAAAGCCTTTAAGAGTAGTTAGAGAATCTTTAGAGCAAAACCAGAACGAAAATATTGCTAGTGGTGAGCTGCTTGATTTAATGAGAAGAGCAAAATGTTTTGGAATTAATCTTGCAAGACTAGATATAAGACAAGAGTCTTCTAGACATTCTCAATTATTGAATGAATTTATTAAAAGAAAATCTAGTCAAAATTATAACTCTTGGAATGAGATTGAAAAAATTAAGTATTTGTCAAAAAGAATTACAGGCAAAAATACAGTTAACAATTTTGTTTTCAGGAACAAGGAAAACAAAGAGGTTTGGTCCACTTTTAAAGTCTTGGCAAGTCAACCAAAAGAATGTTTAGGAGCTTACGTAATATCCATGACATCAAGTGCTTCAGATATTTTATCAGTAATGTTTTTACAAAAAGAGGCGAATATAAAAAGCAAGTTAAGAGTAGTTCCTTTATTTGAAACATTAGAAGATTTAATAAATGGTAAAGATATAATGGAAAAATTATTTTCATTAAAATGGTACCGAAAATATATACAAAATAAACAAGAAATTATGATTGGGTATTCCGATTCTAGTAAAGACGCAGGAAAATTGTCAGCTAGTTGGCATCAATATAAATTACAAGAAGAAATTATAAGATTAGCAAAAAAATATAAAATTAATGTAACATTTTTTCATGGAAGAGGCGGTTCTGCAGGTCGGGGAGGAGGACCTATTCAAGCGACTTTAAGATCGCAGCCACCATATTCAGTTAATGGAAAAATAAGAATTACAGATCAAGGTGAAGTAATACAGCAAAAATATGGATACGAGCCTTTAGCAAAGTATAATTTATGTAGTTATATCGGCTCTGTTATGGAGGCAACTTTAAATCCACCACCAAATCCAAAAAAAGAATGGAGAAATTTAATACAAAGTATGTCAAATATCTCAACTAGCTCATATAGAAAAAATATAAATCAAACTTCTGACTTCATAAGATACTTTAAAACTGTCACACCACATATGGCTCTCGGCAAGTTATCGATAGGATCGAGACCATCCAAAAGAAAGAATTTAGATAACATTAATAGTTTAAGAGCCATACCATGGGTTTTCGCCTGGACACAAATAAGACTAATGTTACCTGCCTGGTTAGGAACTGCTGAAGCTTTAAGGTATTCATCAATTAAAAAATTTAAAAAAACTTTAACGGATATGGAAAAAAATTGGCCATATTTTAACTCTACAATGGACTTATTAGACATGGTTTTATCAAAAGTTGATCCTGAAATTTCAAAAATTTATGAAAAAAATTTAGCAGACCAAAAATTAGTTAGAGTAGGTGAAAAACTAAGATATCAGTTTAATGCAGTTAAAAAATTAAATCATGATATTACTCCTAAAGAAATACTTAAACAAAGAAAAGCTTTCAGGGGACCTGCAATAATTAGAAATATCTACTCAGAAATACTTAATGTTTTACAAGTAACTGTTATGAAAAAACAAAAACAAAAGAAATTAAATAAAAGAAGTAAAAAGTTACTTGATGATGCGATGATGACATCTATTGCAGGAATTTCTGCAGCGATTAAAAATACAGGATAATGATCGAAATATTTCTTGCATTTGGCGCAGGTTTGATAAGTTTTTTATCACCTTGCGTATTACCTCTTATTCCGGGATATATTTCATATATATCTGGCTCAACTCTTAACGAATTACTTGAAAAAAAGACTATAAATTTATTTCCAATAGTTCTTTTTACTGTTGGATTTTCAATTGTTTTTATTAGTTTTGGAGCTACAGCAACATTTTTAGGGTCATTAGTCCTTGATAACTCTAATACTCTAAGAATTGTTGCAGGCGCAATTATTATAATTTTCTCACTTCAAATTATAGGTGTTATTAATTTAAAGTTTTTAAATTACGAGAAAAGGTTCCAAGCAGACAAAAAATCAGGAGTATTTAGCTCAATTTTAGTTGGTATGGCATTTGGTTTTGGTTGGACACCATGCATTGGACCTATTCTTGGATCAATACTGGCAATCGCATCTACAGAGGAAAACATAAATAAAGGAATTTTACTTTTATCATTTTATTCATTAGGTCTGGCGTTACCATTTATTTTATCAGGATATTTAATTCAGAAATTTATGATTTTTTCTAAAAATTTAAAAACAAAAATGAATATTATAAATAAAATAGGTGGCTCTCTCCTTTTGATTACTGGAGTATTAATGATTACAAATCAACTTCAAGCTTTAGGATATTACCTTTTAGAATATATTCCATTTATGCAAAATCTTGGATAATTTAGATATTAAATTTTCTTTTTAGGTGTCTTATCTTTCCCTCAGTACTATCATAATCAATGTAGCACCCCTGAAGAAATCTATTTCCTTCATTAGAGTCGAAACTAGTTCTACCATGAAGCAATCTATAATTGTCCATCATTAATAAATCACCACAATTTAATTTAAATTCTATCCTATATTTATCTGAATTATAAAATTCTGAAAGTTTGTTCCTTGCTTTATAATATAAATCTAAATCTTCTTTGTTTAATATTGGCACATAATCTAATCTTGGACTAAATCTTACTTGCTTAAACTCTCCTTTTTTATCTAACTTAATAAGTTCAGACCAATCTTCTAATATGACTTCTTTATCAATAAATTTAAATTTTACTTTTATCTTAGTAAGAATTTCATAATAATCTTTAAATTCATTTTTTAAATCTTCGGTAACAGTATAACCATCAACAAGAATTGACAGTCCACCAGATACCTCATTTTCAATACAATGAAGAAGCTGAATACATGGTACTGGTATTCTGTAAGGATTGTCTGTATGAGGAGCTAAATTATAAGATGTGTAAGCTAAATCATTAGGATTAGGTATTGATCTTACATTAAAAAACTCTCCAAAATTCGTCCTTCTTACGCTTCCAATTGAATTAGCAAAATTTATAATGAAATTATCTTGAGTTGGAACATTTTTAATAATCACAAATCCGTATTGATAAAAAGAAACAAGCAAGTCATACATTTCCTTAGTTTCGCTAATATCAGCATTGTATATGAAGTTCTTTAAATTCTTTAAGTTAGAGTCCCATTTAACTTTTTCTATGGAGCTCATAACCATTTTTTGATTAGAATACTCGTTAATAATATT
>CACKIN010000025.1 GCA_902600205.1 uncultured Pelagibacteraceae bacterium
AATTGACTTATATGTGCTCTTTTTTCAATACCCATAGGACCAATAGCTTCTTTTCTACTAATTGGTATTCCAATCTTATTAAAAATATGAATTAGAACTTTTGATGGTGCCAAACTACCAAAATCTATTAGGGTGCCTGCTAAATCAAAAACAATTGCTTCTATTTTATTATTTTTCATTATATTTTTTAATTATATAATTAAAGTTAAATTAAAATAATATTAAATTAATTTGAATAAATTACCCTAGGTTCTAGAAATAATTCCCTTGATAAGGCTTTGAATTTTTTAGTCACTTGTTTTGAAATAATTTCCTGGTGCTGGGATGGAATTTTTAAAAATACTGAATTACCTCTTTTATAAAGTTTAAACTCTTCTAAAAAAATTGTAGATATTGATGTAAGAGAATTAGCAAATCTTAAGGCTGCACCAACTTGTTTGCATGAATATATCTCGTTGTTATTTAAAAACGTTAAGTATTCTATCTTTGGATTGTATTTTATACTACAATATCTCCAGTAACAAGAAAGTGCCAATTGTATTCTTTCTTTATGTGAAAGTTTTAATAAAGGCGTATTTAATGTTTCTTGAAAAACCAACTCTGCTTTTTGGAATGCTCCCAAACCCCAATCCATATGACTTAGTACACAAGATAGATGAAGCAATTTTTGATTAAAATGCTCATTTCCCTCAAATATAGGTTTTATAAAATCAAAATATTTCTTATATGTAGATCCTAAATCGCCTCTTTTTTTTGAAATATGCTCTAATGATTTATTAAAAACAAAATTACTATCTGAGTGTTTAAATAAATCTTTGGCAAGAGATCCTTCTCTAATACCACTAATTGAGCAAATAACATTTTTTGGATTTGCTATGTTCATAATTTCTTCTAGAATTATTGAGCTATAAGGAAGATAAGGCGTTCTAGACTTTGATATGTATTCAACTGATTTCAATTTAGATTTATTAAATGAAGAAATTTTTTCTAAAAATTTTGTAAGTTTTTGATTTTCAATTGAGTATTGATGAATAATATGGACTGGATATTCATTTTGAAATAAGTGTAATTTAAACAAAGCTCTCCACGTACCTCCCACCAAATATAAATTATTAAATTTTTTTTTAGATAACCATTTTTCATCTCTTAAAAGATTTTTGAGATATTTAGGTAAATTTCTTTTTTTAACAATAGGATTGTTAATTAATCTTAAAACACCAACTGGAAGTGATGTTTTATTTGTTACAATATTGTTTTCAACTCTAGCAAGCTCTAAACTTCCACCACCTAAATCAGCAACAAGTCCATCCACATTCTCAAATCCAATTTTAACGCCTTCAGCTGATGATTCGGCTTCTTCTTCACCAGTTAAAATATTTATATTTTTTTTAAATAAGTATTCTACTTCTTCAATAAAGGGCTTTGCGTCTGTAGCTTCTCTTAATACAGCTGTTGCAATAATTTTAAGGTTATTAATTTTTGAAACATTAAGAATTTCTGAAAATCTTTTTAAGACTTTTAAAGCATATATCTTGCCTGATTTATGAAGTTTTTTTGATTTATCTAAGTTTTTACCAAGTTCACAAACTGCTTTTTCGTTAAAAAAAGGTACTCTAGATGATGTAAAATCATCGTAAATTAACATTCTTATAGAATTTGAACCTATATCAATAATAGCTAATTTTGATTGTCTTAATTTTAAATTTTGCTTATTTTTAATTACTTTAAGTTCCACCTTTAACCAACCTTAAGTTTAATTTTTTAGGTTTAATTTTTAGTTTTGCTTTTCCTCTTCCCGATAAACTTGGATTATTCATGAAATAATCATGTGCAGAAAAAGAATCTTTTCGACTATATTTAATTTTTTGATAATTTCCATCAGGATAAAGTTCCCAGCTCTGATTCGTGTCGAGATAATTGGCCATCATTATTTGGTCTAAAACCTGTTCATGCACAGTTTGATTTTCAATTGGCACGAGAAGTTCGACTCTTCTATCAAGATTTCTTGGCATCAAATCTGCAGATGAAATATAAACTTTTGCATTTCTGTTGGGCATAAATTTTCCATTTGCAAAACAATAAATTCTTGAGTGTTCAAGAAATCTTCCAATGATACTTTTTACAATAATATTTTCCGATTTATTTTTAATACCAGGTCTTAAACAACATACACCTCTTACAAATAAAAAGACTTTTACACCGACACTAGAAGCCTCATAAAACTTATCAATTATTTGTGGATCAACTAATGAATTCATTTTAGCCCAAATCTCAGCGTGTTTCCCTTTTTTTGCATTACTTATTTCCTTATCTATATTCTGATTTAAAGTTTTTCTTAAATTTACTGGAGAAATGGAAATTTTATTTAAATTTCTTGGTTTTGAATAACCAGTCACATAATTGTAGAATTTTTCTACATCTGTAGCCATTTTTTTATCAGAGCTAAATAGAGATAAGTCTGTGTATATTTTTGCATTTACAGGATGATAATTGCCTGTACCCAAATGGAAATATGTTTGAATTTTACCACCCTCACGTCGATGTATTAGTGATGATTTAGCATGTGTTTTGTATTTTGCAAAACCATAAACAATTTGAACTCCAGCTTTTTCAAGACTTCTTGCCAGCTGTATATTTGCTTCTTCATCAAATCTAGCTTTGATTTCAATTAAAGCAGTAACTGTTTTACCATTTTCGGCAGCACTAATTAATGCTTTAACAATTGGTGAATCTAAAGTAGTCCTATACAATGTTTGTTTAATAGCAATTACTTTTTTATCTATAGCCGCTTGATTTAAAAATTCAATTACAGCATCAAAAGTTTCAAATGGATGATGAACTATTAGGTCTTTTTTCTTAATTGTCTCAAAAAAATTATTATTGTATTCTTTTAATCTTTCTACGTCTCTTGGTGTAAAGTTTTTAAATTTTAATTTAGAATTTTTAATTTTACAAATTTGGTCTATATCCTGGATTCCAACTAAACCTGCTACTTCATAAATATAATTTGGATTAATTTCTAATTTATTTGTTATAAATTTTACAAGTTCTTTGTCGCTTTTTTCTAAAATTTCTAATCTAACAATATCACCAGTTCTTCTTCGCTTTAATGCTAGTTCAAATGATCTGACTAAATCCTCAGCCTCTTCTTGAATTTCTACATCACTATCTCTTATTACTCTAAATATCATTTTCTTTTCTAATAAATGATCTGGAAAAATTTCAGAGGCAAAGTAACCAATAACATCATCTAGAACTAAAAATTTCTTAAATGATTTTCCTCCGTCTATTTCAATAAATCTTGATAAAGCTTTAGGAATTACAATAATTGAATTAAGAATTCTCTTTTTTTTCTTTTTCTTCAGCTTCATAACTAAAGCTCTCCCTTGATTAATAATAAATGGAAAAGGATGAGCAGGATCAATCGCTGATGGTGTAAGTAGAGGATAGATTTCTTCCTTAAATATTTCTAATAATTTCTTTTTTTCCTTTGTGTTAAGGTTTTCTGGCTTAGTTAATAAAATATTATTTCTCTTCAGCTGATTTGATAAATTATTAAATATGGTATTTTGTTTATTTAATAGATTTTTTGTATCATTGATAACCATCTCCATCTGTTCTTCAGGTGTTAATCCATCTGAACTTAGTGAGTCGACTTCTTGTTTAATTTGACTGTATAGTCCAGCAACTCGAACCATAAAAAATTCGTCTAAATTTGAGCCTGCAATAGATAAAAATTTTACTCTCTCATAAAGAGGATTTTCAATATTTTGCGCCTCAAAAAGAACCCTATCGTTAAATTTTAACCATGATAATTCTCTATTTATATAATTAGATTTAAGCTCTTCTTTGTCTTGTTTTTTTAATGCAGTCATATATTTAGAATTAATGCGCGAATTATATGTCATGAGACATGCAAAATCTAGTTGGGAAGACCCAAATTTAAGTGATTTTGAAAGACCATTAAATAAAAGAGGCATCAAAAGTGCAAAAATTATAAGTGAATTTTTTGTTAAAAAAAAATATTCCTTTGATTATGTGCTTTTATCTTCATCAAAAAGAACAAAAAAAACTCTAAATTTAATACTGAAAAAAATAAATAAACCAAAAAAAATTAAAAGTTCCTCAAAGCTTTATTTAGTTAATGAAAATGAAATTATAGGGTATATAAAAAATATCCATAAAAGGTTTAAGAAAGTATTGCTAATAAATCATGAACCTGCTCTTAAAAATTTAGTTATAAAATTAACTAAAAATAAAGATAATAGTAATTTTAAACTATTAAATTATAAATTCCCAACTTGTGCATTTGCTAAAATAGTTTTCGATACAAATGATTGGATAAATATTGAAGAGAAAGGAATTATTTCTGAATTTGTAAGGCCTAAAGATTTAGTTATCTAACGAATAGCCTGCAGATCTCACTGTGCGAATTAAACTTTCTAATCCACTTACATTTAAAACTTTTCTCAATCTTCTTATGTGAACATCAACCGTTCTACTTTCTACATAAATATTTTCACCCCAAACATTATTTAGTAATTGTTCTCTTGAATAAACTCTTTTTGGATTTTTAATAAAAAAATCTAATAATTTAAATTCTGTGGGTCCCAAAATTATTTCCTTATCATTTCTATAAACTCTTTTTGCTAATCTATCAATTTTAAGGTCTTTAAATTCCACAACATCAGTTGATGACAAAGGTTTAGCCCTTCTTAACAAAGATTTAATTCTTGCATTTAATTCTTTTTGACTAAATGGTTTAGTGACGTAATCATCAGCTCCAGTTTCAAATGCTTTTAATTTATCTTCCTCCTCTCCTTTTGCAGTAAGCATAATAATTGGAATGTCATTATATTTTTTATCCCTTTTTAACTGTTTACATATTTCAACACCTGATAAATCTGGCAACATCCAATCTAATAAGATTAAGTCTGGCATTTTTTGTTTTATTGATTTTAAAGAGTCCTCTCCATTTTCACTTGAAGAAACCTTATGACCTTCTTTTTCTAAATTATATTTTAATAAGGTTGAAATTGGCGCCTCATCTTCTGCAATAAATATGTGTGCACTCATTACTTTGTTAATACTGAGTCGCTACCCTTAGGTCTTTCTCCCTCCAAATAATCACCTGTAACTAAATAATATACTTGCTCAGCAATGTTGGTTGTATGATCTCCTATCCTTTCAATATTTTTAGTTACAAATAAAAGATGTGAGCCATATTCAATATTTTCCATATTTGATTTAAGTAATGAGATGACTTCTTCCATACATTGATTTGTTAAATCATCAACTTGTTCATCACTCTCCCATACTGTTCGAGCTACATCGCTTGATCTACTTAGATATGAGTCTAAAACAATTTTTAATTGTTTTTGAACCAAAATGCAGATTCTATTCATTGCTTCAATTAAATTATTTGGCAAATGCGTATTTATAAGTTTTGTTCTTTTTGCAATATTTTTGGCAAGATCACCTATTCTTTCTAAGTCTGAAGACATCTTTAGAGCTGCAACTGTTTCTCTAAGATCCACAGCCATTGGTTGTCTTAAAGCAATTAAATTTACTACCTCATTCTCTATCTGAGACTCAAAATTATCTATAACTACATCTGAATTTATAACATCATCAGCAAGGTTATGATCATTTGTTGATATTGCTTTCATTGCTTTACCTAAAGCGGTTTCGCAATTTGCCCCCATTTCAACTAAATCATTGTTTAATTTTTTTAATTGGTCTTCGTAAGATTTTACTGTGTGTGGTTTTTCATTCATTATCCAAACCTTCCTGTTATGTAATCCTGCGTTTGTTGTTGAGTCGGATTCTTGAATATCTTATCAGTAGAACCTACTTCAATCAATTTACCAAGGTGAAAAAAACCAGTATTTTGAGAGACTCTTGCAGCTTGGGACATTGAGTGAGTAACAATTATTATAGTATGTTCCTTTCTTAATTCATCAATTAGCTCCTCTATTTGTGCTGTTGCAATTGGATCAAGAGCTGAACATGGCTCATCCATGAGTATTACCTCTGGCTTAATTGATATTGTTCTTGCAATACAAAGTCTTTGTTGTTGTCCACCTGATAAACCAGTACCTGGTTCGTGAATTCTGTCTTTTACCTCTTCCCAAAGTGCTGCTTTTCTCAAACTCTCTTCAACAATATTATCCATTTCACTTTTAGATTGAGCTATCCCATGTATCTCAGGTCCATAAGAAATATTCTCATAAATGGTTTTTGGAAAAGGATTTGGTTTTTGAAAAATCATTCCAACTTTTTCTCTAAGCCTTACAACATCTGTATCTTTTTGATTTATGTCATAGTCATTAATTTTTACGACACCACTGACTTTACAAATATCGATCACATCATTCATTCTATTTAGACATCTTAAGAATGTTGATTTACCACAACCAGAAGGTCCAATAAGAGCAGTTACTTTATTTGCTTCGATATCCATATTGATATCAAATAAAGCTTGTTTCGCTCCATAATAGACATCAACATTTTTTGCTTCTATTTTATTCATATTTTAGTTCCATTTCTTTTCAAATTTATGTCTAATTAATTGTGCTCCTAAATTCATAAAAATTAGGAAAAATAATAATACCATTATGCAAGCAGACACTTTTTCTACAAATCCTCTTTCGGCACTCTCCGCCCATATATAGATTTGAACAGGCAAGCTAGCTGCTGGATCCATAGGGGTTCCTGGTATTGTGTTAACAAAAGCAACCATTCCAATTAATATTAAAGGCGCTGTTTCACCTAATGCTTGAGCTAAGCCAATTATAGTACCTGATAAAGTTCCAGGTAAAGCCAATGGCACGGTATGATGCATCGTCGTTTGCATTCTGCTAGCTCCCATTGCTAAAGCAGCTTCTCTTATACTGGGTGGAACAGCCTTCAATGATGCTCTGGCTGCTATTATAATTGTTGGAAGAGTCATTAATGAAAGGGTTATACCTCCAACTAAGGGTGTTGATCTAGGTAAACCAAATACAGCCAATAAAACACCTAATCCTAATAATCCAAAAACAATTGAAGGAACTGCTGCTAGATTATTGATATTTACTTCAATAAAATCTGTAAATCTGTTTTTTGGTGCAAATTCCTCTAGATACACTGCAGCTAGTAAGGCAACAGGAAAGGCAATTGACAGACAGACAAGTATGGAAAATAATGAACCCATAAATGAGCTTGCTATTCCCGCTAACTCAGCTTCTCTAGAATCAGCATTTGTAAAAAAACTGGCATTAAATTCACTTATAACTCTTCCATCTTCATTTAATTTATCAAAAATTTTTAATTGATAATCAGATGCTCTTCTTCTATTTTCAGGTATATCTCTTGGATAATTTCCTTTAAATACTTGATCTAAGTCGTCAGAGGCTGTTAATTTTACATCAACTGTTTTTCCAAAGCTATCAGGATTGTCTAGAAGATAATATTTTAATTCTCTCTCAAAAGTAAATGCAAACATTTTTTTTAATTCCATAATTTGATCCTCACTTGCGTCTGGATCGAGAGTGATAAATGTTTCTATCCCAAACTCATAAAAGTCTGCATCATTAATATCTTCGGTTGTTGGTTTTTTATCTGGATCCAAATATAATAAATCTGCATTATAATTGACTGGTATTACCAACCATGTTTTTTGAAATGCTGTGTAACCAGTAGAAAATATCTTTGTTAGAAATACCACTAGAAATAATAAAGCCATAAATATTGCAGCTTTACCGTAAAATTGAAATCTTTTTTCAGCTTTGTATCTTTTAATTAAACGTTCTTCTTTATTCATATTTCTTTATTCATATTTCTCTCTATATTTTTTCACAACAGATAAGGCAACAATATTTAAAACTAAAGTAACTATAAATAAACTTAATCCCAGTGCAAAAGCTGCTTGGGTTTTCGGATCCCCAAATTGTTGATCACCAATTAAGATAACAACAATTTGAGCAGTTATTGTTGAAGTGGACTCTAATGGATTAAGAGTTAGGTTTGCTGCCAACCCTGATGCCATTACAACAATCATTGTTTCACCAATAGCTCTAGAAACACCTAATAAAATAGATCCAACAATTCCAGGTAAAGCAGCTGGAAAAATTACTCTTTTTATTGTTTCAGATTTTGTTGCTCCCATGGCATAGCTACCATCTCTAAGATTTTGAGGAACACTTGTAATTACGTCGTCACTTAAGCTTGATATAAATGGAATAATCATAATTCCCATAACACCACCGGCTGCCAGTGCGCTTTCTGCTGACACCTCTAGTCCTAATGATAATCCAAGGTCTTTTAAAAAAGGTCCAACTGTTAAAGCAGCAAAAAAACCATAAACAACAGTTGGAATTCCTGCTAAAATTTCAATGACAGGTTTGGCATATTGTCTTAAACGTTTGCTCGCATATTCCGCCATATATATACCACTTAACAAACCAATTGGTATTGCAACACACATTGCAATCAAAGCTATAAAAAAGGTGCCTGCAAATATCGGAACTGCACCAAAAGTATCACTATACATTGATGGATCAAGTGTTTCACTTGCATCTCGAACAAAAGCTTTTGCAGGATACCAGTGCATTCCAAATACAAAATCAAATAGTGGGATAACTTGAAAAAATTCTATTGTTTGAAACAAAAGGGAAAAAATAATACCAATGGTTGTTAATATCGCTGCCAGTGATGATAAAAAAAATACTCCTTTAAGAAATATTTCAACTGGTTCTCTTGTTTTAGTGTTGTTTGAAATCTTTGTATACGCATAACCTGTTGATGCAATTAATAATGATAAAACTATAACGACCTTAGACCACTTTGCTATGTCTCTAAAGTTTAAATATTTTTCTGCTGATCTTTGTAACTCTGCAGTAAGTTCTCCTGAATACTGGTTTCGAGAAAGTGATTTTACTTTTTCATAAAATAAATTCAACTCTCCTTCTAGAAGTCCTTGCGAAGAATAATCACTAAGTATAAAAAATCTTACTATGCTAGGTTCAAATATCGACCATAAAGCATACAAAAGAAAAGCGGGTGCGCCACACCATATAGCAAGATAGTACCCATAAAATTTTGGAAGAGCTGTTAACCGTTTGTTAGATTGAATTAAAATAGCTTTTTTTCTTCCAAAGAAGTAACTGGATAAAGCTAAAAGAACGATTGTTAAAAATATTACTGAATTCAATTATTGGCTCCTTTAGATTTATACAAAAAAAAGGGCCCATTTAATAGGGCCCCTATTGAGTTTATTAACAAATATTATATTACTCCATTGACATTGCAGTAAGAGATTTCGAATTATCTCTAACTGTTCTGTAAGTTGCAGCATCAAGTGGAACAAGTCCTATTTCCGCTAAGTAACCTCTTTTACCAATAGCTTTAGTTGTAGTGAATTCTTTTACAAATTCATGTAAACCTGGAATTACACCAACATGAGCTTTTTTTACGTAAAAGAATAATGGTCTAGCAACAGCATAACTATAGTCTTGGATAGATTCTAGTGATGGTTGACCACCTTCTATACTTGCAGCTTGCAATTTATCTCTAGCAGCTAAGAAGTAACTAAATCCAAAGAAACCAAACATTTCTTTGTCTTCAGATAATTTTTGAATAATTAAACTATCATTCTCTCCAACTTCAATTGCAGCACCATCTTCTCTGTAAAGTTTTTGTGGTTTTTTATATTTTTTATTTCCAGCTTCGAAACCTGCTTTGTATAATGCTTTAGCCTCTTTAGGCATACCTTTTTTCATTACTAACGAATTCCAAGCATCTCTTGTTCCGGATGTTCCTGGGGGAATCATAACTGAAATCTTTTGTTTTGGTAAACTTGGATCTATTTGATCCCATGTTTTGTATATGTTGTCTACTAATTTACCATCAACAACTGAGTGTTTTGCTAAAGCTTTCCAAAGTTGTTCTTTAGTGAAGTTTACTGGTTCAGCATCAACACTGTATGCTAAAGTAATACCATCGTTACCGATAATAACTTCAACAATGTCATTAACACCATTTTTTTTGCAAAGAGCTTTTTCTTTATCTTTCATTGCTCTTGATGCATTTGTTATATCAGGGTGAGCTTCTCCTACACCTGCACAAAATAATTTTGCACCACCACCTGTACCAGTTGACTCGATTACTGGTGTTTTAAATCCAGTTTGCCCGAATCTTTCAGCAACTATTGTTGCGTAAGGGAATACAGTAGATGATCCAACTATTTTGATTTGATCTCTTGCTTGAGCAATAGTGGCAACAGAAATGGCAACTATTGAAGCAAGGACTATAGTTAGTTTTTTCATTTTTAATATCCTTTCGTGAATTAAAGTTAATTAACGACTCGCTTATTAAATTTTATTGAGGACTCTAGTATTACAAATTTATTACAGTTTTGTTAAATAGGTAACTTTTTAGTTGTATTTTTTAGAGATGATTAAGGTATCATTATCTGCAGCTAAATCTCCTCTACAACGAATTGGGCTCACATTTTCACTTAGTGCTAATCTCTTTGTTGGTCTTAAAGTAACTTCTAGTTGTATCATTGATATAAGATCTTTTACTTGTTTTTGATCATATTTCCATGAAGGCCAACTTGTGGGGGTAGAAAAAGTAGTAATTATATAACTTGAGGCTCTATTAAAATTATAATTACTCTCATTTTGTTTTCTTAACAAATGATCTCTTACAGAAAAGAAAATATTTTTACATCTATACATGTCAGACATATAATTTTCTTTTTTTAAGTTTTTGTTCATTGGGATTGATACAATCAAATCAATTGTATCTCTCCAGAATGAAGTTAAAACCTCAGTATAGATATGATCAACATTTACTTTGTCAGATGGAAAATGTTTATTGACAGTGCTTTTCGTATTTTCTAAGTCATTTTTCA
>CACKIN010000026.1 GCA_902600205.1 uncultured Pelagibacteraceae bacterium
CACCTAAAGACCCACACTTACCAGCAAAATTTGTAATAGCTTCAAATAAATTGGGTAATAAACTTCATTTTGGAAATGAATGTTTAAAATATTTATGGTCTATGGATAAAGATCTTTCTGATCACAATACACTTCAGGAAATTTGTGAAAAATTAAATTTAAACTTTGAAGAAATGAAGAAATTAGCTTTATCTGAAGATGTGAACTTGGAGTATCAAAAAAATTCAAAAGATGCGGTTGATAATGATATATTTGGCGCTCCTTCGTATGTCTTAAATAATGAGATTTTTTGGGGTCAAGATAGATTAGATTATCTTGAAGATGCATTAAAAAAATAATTTAAAATTACTTAATTTCATAAATCCTTAACAAAACTGACATAAACAAAAATCAAGGAGTGATTATGTTTATAAAAAAATATCTAAAATGGATAAGTACATTTTTAGTCTTAACTGGAATTTTACTTACTAATCTTAATATCTACCCTATTAATATTTATTTTCATGGACTGGGTGTTGTGGGGTGGACTATAGCTGGATTTATTTCAAAAGATAAGGCTATCTTAACAAATTTTGGATTACAAATACCTCTTTTTGTAATTGGAATTTATAAAGTGATATTCTAATGAAAAGAGTTTTATTTGTCTGCACAGGTAATTCAGCTAGAAGCATTATAGCTGAGAGCATAATTAATAACTTATATTATGATAAATTTATTGGTTATAGCGCAGGTAGCAATCCTTCAGGACAAATTAATCCAATTATAGAAAAATTTTTAAAAGAAAAGAAATTTGATTTGTCAAATTACAGTTCAAAAAATTTTGATACTTTTATTAACTCAGATATTAAATTAGATTATGTAATTACGGTGTGTAACAATGCTAACAATGAAGTGTGTCCTATTTGGCCTGATAAAAATCAAATTATTCATTGGGATATTGAAGATCCAGTAAAAAAATTTAATTTAGATACTGATACAACAAATCAAAAAAAAGTATTTAATGATACATATCAAACAATATTTAAGAAAATAGAAAATTGGATTAACAATGAAATATAGTAAGTTTTTTCTTGTAGAGTTTATTGGTAGTTGTTTCCTTGTAATGATTATTGTTGGCTCAGGAATAATGGCTGAAAATCTTACAGATGATACGGGTATTATGCTTTTAGCCAATACGATAGCAACTGGCGCAGGACTTTTTGTGCTAATAACTGTTTTTAGTGATGTTTCAGGAGCACATTTTAATCCATTTGTAAGTCTAGCAATGTTTCTTACAAAAAAATTAAAAGGAAATTTATTACCTACATATATATCTGCACAAATTTTAGGTTGTTTGTTAGGTGTAGCACTTGCCAATTTCTTTTTTGAACATCAACTTTTTGAATTATCAACAAAATCAAGGGACGGAATACATATATTTACATCTGAAATTGTAGCAACATTTGGATTAATTCTCATAATTTTTGGATCTTTAAAGAAAGGAAGTGTGGTAGTTGCCTCATGTGTAGCCTTTTATATCACTGCTGGTTATTGGTTTACTTCGTCGACTTCATTTGCAAATCCTGCTGTAGCAATAGCGAGAACATTTACAGAAAGTTTTACTGGAATTAATTATATGTATACTCCAGTTTATATATTGGCAGAAATTATCGGTGCACTTTTTGCTGTATTTGTGGCTAAAAAAATACTTTTCAATAACAGGACAAGAGATAAAACTATCTCGTAGAAAAATTGAACCTATAAGATTTAAGGTCAATTTTCTAAATCAGTTTTTAAAAAATTTATTGAAAATCAAAAATTAAAATAATAATGAAGAATATCTATAAGTTAAAACTATTACAGGCTAGAAGGATTAATACTTTCAAACTCCAGCATGTTTTTAAAGGTACACATTTCAGGTTTTGTGAAAGTAATTTTTGGAAATTTTTTATTAAAATCAGAGGATAATTGTTTATTAAATTTAGTTAAATTTTTTATTTCAGTTTCATTAAGTTGTCTCAAAATATAAGCTAATGTAATATGGAAAGTATATCTTTGATGATTTTCAAATTTAATTTTCAATAAATCACTTAGTTCATCTCTACAATTTCTTAAAATTTTTTCGTCCTCCTCGGAAAAGGGTTCTAAAACAATGCTGTAGCCACCAAAAAATGTTTTTATTTTTAAATTGATTTCTTTTGGAAAATTATAGTTTTCAATTCTTTTATTTAATTGAATAGCTATATCTTTGTAATCCATATCAAGATCTATATCTGTTGGCCAATAATAAGTATTTTTTGTATTTAAATTACAACAGTCAAATAATGTCATATGAAAACTAGATGGAGGTAAATAGGAATAAGTTTTTTCAGGATTAAAATTTTCTAAATTTTTTTGAAAACCAATAATTTGATCAGATAAATATGTATTAAGAGGAATATTACAAATTATTGTGCACCCTGGAAATGGTAAAGGTTTTCCTTTATCGTCAAATTTATTTTCTGCACCTTTTAAAGTATACCCTCTAAGTTTACCTGCTAAAAATTGCTCTTGGTTATTAACTATATTTAAATCCATTAAAATAAACTAAAACCAGTTTATATTTTCTTTATCACAAAGTTCTTTCAGCCTTAATGGATAGTCTGTCATGATACCATCTACACTATACTCAATCATTTTTAACATATCGTACTCTTCATTAACTGTCCAAACGTTCACTGGCAAATCTTCCTGATGAGAAATTTCTACTAGTTTTTTTGTAATATCTTTATGGTATGGATGCCAAGCCTTTCCACCTTGTGATTTTATAATTTTTGGTAACTCATATTTTTCAAAAAAAGGTAAGAAACTCATCCATGGAGATCTATTGTAAATTGTATTTTTAATTTTAATTCCTGTCTGTTGTTGAAAACTTAAATAAGCTCTTGAAATTTCAGGGTAATGATTTTTGATTTCTGTCAGTGTTCTCCAATCAAATGAAGAAATGATTATTTTATTTTGTAAATTTGATTTATTTACTTCTTGCATAACAAGTTTTACCATTTCCTCTGGGGTTGGAGTTAAATTTTCCTCGTCAGGTGTAGATTTAATTTCTAAATTTATTAATAAATTTTCAGATTTGTTTTTTGAAGATAATTCTAATAACTCAGAAAGTTTTGGTATCTTTTGATTTTCTAAAGTTTTTTGATTAACAAATCTTCTTCCATATCTAGATAATTTATTTAAAGCCCCAACATCAAATTTTAAAAGCTCATCGTAACTTAAGTCAAATATTATTATATTTTCATCCGTTATCCAATTTCCCTCATTATCTTTTGTAAAACTTGGATCTAATCTAAAGTCATGTGTAATCACAGGAATAAGATCTTTGGAAATCAAAATATCTGTTTCGTATGCATTAATATTGTTTTTAAATAAATATTTAAAACTTTCTAGAGTATTTTCAGGAAGATCTCCTCTAGCGCCTCTATGGCCGTAAATTTTAATATAATTTGGCTTTGATAAAATCAAAATTAATTTACTCGATTACCATTAGATTTATCAAAAACATAATAATTGTTATCATTTATGTTCAAAGATAATTTACTTCCTTTTTTAATAATTTGACTTCCAGGACATCTAAAACAAAAATCTTTTTTATTTTTTATTTCTCCATAAATCAAATTATCTGAACCTAATTGTTCTACCAGATCTACAGATAAATTTATTAAACCTTTATCAGTTTGCGACATATGCTCTGGTCTAATTCCTAATATAACTGGTCCATTAAAATCACTTGTAACATTATTAATTTCAAAACCTTCTGAAGTAAGAGTTTTATTTTTTAATTCTCCTTCAAGAAAATTCATCTGTGGCGAACCTATAAATCCTGCGACAAACATAGATTTAGGATTATTATAAATTTCTATCGGTGTTCCAAGCTGCTCAATAAGGCCATTATTTATTACTGCCAGTCTATCAGCTAAGGTCATAGCTTCTACTTGGTCATGAGTTACAAATATACTTGTCACTCCAACTTTTTGCTGAAGTTTTTTTATTTCAAGCCTCATTTGTATTCTTAGTTTTGCATCTAAATTAGATAATGGCTCATCAAATAAAAATATTTTAGGACTTCTTACAATAGCTCTTCCCATAGCAACTCTCTGCCTTTGACCTCCTGACAACATGGATGGTTTTCTTTGCAAGTATTCAGAAATTTGTAATAGCTTTGCTGCCTCATTAACTTTTTTTTCAATATCTTCTTTTGAAATACCTCTATTTTTTAATCCGTAAGCCAAATTGTTGTAAACATTCATGTGAGGATAGAGTGCATAATTCTGAAAAACCATCGCAACATCTCTCTCTGAAGGGTCAACTTTATTAATTAATATTCCATCAAGATTTATATTACCTTCAGTTATGTCTTCTAACCCAGCAATCATTCTTAAAAGAGTAGATTTTCCACATCCGCTCGGTCCAACAAAAACCATGAATTCACCATTTTCTACATTCATACTTGTCTCATGAACAGCTTTAGTTCCGTTTGGATAGATTTTAGTAACTTTATTTAATTCTAAAAAACTCATTTATTTCTCTGTTTGAATTAATCCTTTTATGAACCATTTTTGCAAAAATACTACCACTAAAACTGGGGGGATCATTGATAAAATAATATAAGCAAATCTCTCTGCTGTTCTTGGTAAAGCAACTCCCTCATAATTTTCAGTAAATATAATTTTCATTCCCATTACTACAGTCCAATATTCCTCACTCGTAGTCATTATTAACGGCCATAAATATTGACTATATCCGTATACAAACATGAATATAAACATCGCTGCAATCATTGTTTTAGATAATGGAACTAAAAAATCTATAAAAAATCTCCAACTATTTGCACCATCTAATTTTGCTGATTCAAGTAATTCATCAGGTATAGTTTTATAAAACTGTCTAAAAAAAAAGGTAGCGGTGGCTGATGCAACCAATGGAAGAACAAGACCTGTGTATGAATTAGTTAAACCTAAATCTGATACAATCTTATAACTTGGAAAAATCCTAACCTCCAGAGGCACAAGTAAAGTAATAAAGATTAACCAAAAAATTGGTACAGCAAATTTGAATCTAAAATAAACTAAAGCATAAGCTGACATTGCTGAGATAATTACTTTAAGGGTTGCAATTCCCAAAGCCATTATAAAGCTATTTATAAACATTTTTGCAGCAGTCACTTCCTCTGACCAACCACCCTTCTCATTTAAAACTTCGTTATAATTTCTTGTTAATTGATCGCCAAGACCAAATTTCATTCCCTCTTTTAAAATAGTTACAGTATCGTGGGTAGAGCTAGCAAATGATAACCAAATCGGAATTACCATTAATAAAACACCTAGTATAAGTACAATGTGTGCTAAAATTTGTGATAATTTAATTTTCATTTGTCTTGAAAGATCCCTTTAATAAAATATTTTTGTAATACAATTATAATTAATACTGGTGGTATCATTGACATGATAACAAATGCAAATTTGTTAACAATTGATCCAGACATCATCTTTAATCCCATGACAACAGTCCAATATTGTTCAGAAGAAGTTACTAATATCGGCCATAAATATTGATTATAACCGAATACAAACATAAATATGAACATTGCAACAATCATTGTTTTCGACAATGGCACTAAAAAGTCAATAAAAAATCTCCAAGTATTTGCACCATCCAATTTTGCTGATTCAAGTAATTCATCAGGTATAGTTTTATAAAACTGTCTAAAAAATAAAGTAGCTATAGCAGAAGCTGAAATTGGAATAATTAGTCCCCAATATGAGTTTACTAAGTTAAGTGTAGACATAACAGAATAGGTAGGAAAAATTCTTAACTCCAGAGGGACTAGTATAGTAATAAAAATTATCCAAAATAATAATGTTGCATATTTCACTCTAAAATAAACTAAGACATATGCAGTCATAAGAGATGAAATAACTGATAAAAACGCAACTCCAGTTGCCATTAAAAAACTATTTAAAAACATCTTTAATGCAGTAATTTCTTTAAAAAAACCACCTTCATATAATAAAACTTTTGTATAATTCTCTAAAAACTTATCTCCTAAAAAAAATTGAAGACCTTGGGTATTAATTATCGAAGCTGTATGAGTTGAGCTTGCAAAAATTAACCAAACAGGAATTATCATAATAAAAATGCCTATCAAAAGAATTAAATGAGAAAAGTTTGATGAAAAATATCTAATCATTTTAATTGTAATGTATTTTCCCTTCTATGTATCTAAATTGAAAAATTGTAATAACTAAAACAATCAACATCATCATAATTGATTGAGCACCAGCACTTCCTAAGTCTAACCCCCTAAATCCGTCCATGTATGCTTTATAAACAAGAGTTCTTGTTTCACCTGAGGGTGCACCAATTGTTGTAGTGTCAATTATTCCAAAAGTATCAAAAAAAGCATAAGTTATATTGATAATGATTAAAAAGAAAGTTGTGGGCATCAATAGAGGGAAAGTGATTGTCCAAAATCTTCTTAAACTACTTTTACAATCAATTATGGATGCTTCAATAACAGATTTTTGTATTGCTTGAAGACCGGCTAAGAAGAAAATAAAATTAGCACTTATTTGTTTCCATGATCCTGCTATTATTAAGTAGATATAAGAATCAAAAACACTTTCATACCAATTAAAACCCCATAAATCGTTAAATAGATGATACAATAATCCAAATCTTTCACTAAAAAAATAATTTGCCATAACACCCACCACCGCTGGCGCAATAGCATAAGGCCAAATCAAAAGAGTTTTGTAGGCACTTTTTCCATGCATTACATTATTGGCTTGTACAGCAAGTAACAATCCAATGGCTCCTGTAACAAGTGTAATCACAAAGCTATAAATAATAGTAAACTTAAAAGCTATTAAATAAGCCGGGTCATCAAAAATAAATAAAAAATTATCAAACCATACAAATTGTCTTCCAAATCCAAATGCATCTTGCATGGTAAATGCATCTCTAAAAGTTTGTATTATTGGCCAATATAAAAATATTAATAAAATACCTAGCTGTGGTGCTAAAAAAAAATACTGTGAATAGTTTGATTTAAACTGAACTTTTTTCATAAAATAAATAGGAGGGTATATTAATACCCTCCTAATTTATATTATTTTTTAAAGAGTCTTAGCAAATTGTTTTAACAATTTAGCTGCACCCTTATCCATGTTCTTTAATCCTTTTTCGATTGATATTTTGCCATTTAACATTGGCTCAACATTTTCGTAAATTACTTCACGAATTTGAGGCCAGTTACCAGCTCTATATCCACCAGGAATAGTTGAACCTTCTAAGCTTAATTGTTCACCAACAGCTTTGTGATATGGAGAAGCTCTATAAAAGTTTATAGTTTCAGCTAATTCTATACCACCTTTAGTTACAGCAGAATAACCTGTCATGTTGTGATAGTATAAATCCATTTCAGGAGAACCCATAAATTCTATGAATTTAGCAAGTCCTTTATACTCTTCTTCTGTATGACCATTTAAGATCCAGTTTGCTGCGCCACCAATAAATGTTGGATACTCTTTGCCACCAGTTACTGAATCCCAATAAGGAATATGATTAACTGTAAAATTTGGAACAACACCTTTCATTCCACCAAATGATGCAGCAGATCCAAACCAAAAAGCAGCCTCACCTGCTATAAATGGTGCTTGATTATCTCCCCATGCTCTTCCTTTATAACCGTAGAGACCTTTTTCGTACCATTCTTTTACTTTTTTCCAATGATAAACAAATGCATCTGTTTCAGCAAATAAAGTTTTTGTCGGAACAGCATCGTAACCATTGTTTCCATCTGTCATAAGTAGATTATGTCTTGAAAAGAAATTTTCTGTCCAGATCCATGGAAAGTGACTTTGAACTAAAGGAATATATCCAGCAGCTTTAATTTTTGGAGCCATAGCCTCAAATTCTTCATAAGTTTTTGGAACTGATTCTATTCCTACTTCTTTCAATATGTCCATATTTGCATACATTAAGCAAGTTGAACTATTAAAAGGAACACCTATCATTTTTCCGTCAGAGTCAGCATAGAAGTTTTTAATTCCAGGAATATAATTATCTGCATCTACTTTAATTCCATATTTCTCAGCCATATCTTCAAAACCAATAACAACGCCATTTTTAACTTGGGCTACCATAATTGCAGCACCAGCATCGTAAACCTGTGAATAATGTGGTTGGTCTCCCGCTCTAAATGCAGCTATAGTTGCCGCCATGTTATCTTCATAACTTCCTTTACCTGTAGGAATGACGGTGTATTCATCTTGTGAAGCATTAAATCTATTTGCAATTTCAATAATTACATCACCAAGAAATCCACTATTTCCATACCACCAATGAATTTCTGTTTTTGAATAACTGTGTGATGTAAAAGAGAAAGTAAATAGAATTGTTAAAACACTCAATATTTTTTTCATTTTACCTCTTTTGTTAATTTACGTTTTTTTAATGATAAATTATTTATGTTAAAGTATCGTTAAATTTTGATTACTTAAATGTAAAAATATATAATATTTCTAAAAGAGGTTGTATATTTTAAAACAAATCATAATTTAAATGTCTAAAATATTCGATTTATTCATAATAGGTGGCGGTATAAACGGTGCAGGTATTGCAAGGGATGCTGCAGGTAGAGGCTTATCAGTTTGTTTAGCTGACAAAGGTGAGATTGGTGGAGCAACTTCATCCTGGTCAACGAAATTAATACATGGTGGTCTACGTTATTTAGAAAATTATGAATTCAAATTAGTTAGAGAGTCTTTGAGAGAAAGAGAAATTGTTTATAAAATTGCTAAACATATTTCAAAACCTATTCCTTTTATAATTCCTTATGCAGATAAAATTCGACCAGCCTGGTTAATTAAAATTGGTTTATTTTTGTACGATAATTTAGGTGGTAAAAGTAATATACCAAAATCAAAAACATTTGATCTTAGAAAAAAATTTTCAAATATTCTTAAAGAAAAATACAAAACTGGTTTCCAATATTTTGACATACAAATTGACGATAAAAAATTAACGAAATTAAATACCAAAGATGCAAAAAGAAATAACGCTAAAATACTAGAATACAACAAAGTTAAAAAAGCTGAAATTATTGGCAATGAATGGATTATTAGTCTTGAAAATGGTGAAAAAGTAAAGTCAAAAATTTTGATTAATGCATCTGGACCATGGATAAATGAAACCTTAAATAAAAATATAAAAATTAAATCTAAGAAAAAAATTAGATTGGTTAAAGGAAGTCATATTATTACAAAAAAATTGTACAAAGAAAATGTTGCGTTCACATTTCAAAATACTGATAAAAGAATAATATTTGTAATACCTTATAAAGGGAAGTTTTCTTTAATTGGAACTACTGAAGAAGAGGTGAAATCACCTGAAAATAAAGGAATATCAAAAAAAGAAATTAGATATTTAATTAGTTCAGTAAATAATTACTTAAAAAAACAAATAACATCAAAAGACATCGTAGATACATATTCTGGGATAAGACCTCTAATTGAAGATTTTAAAACAGCCTCAAAAGTCACAAGAGATTATGTTTTTGATTTAAAAATTATAAAAAAATTACCTTTATTGAATATTTATGGAGGAAAACTTACCACCTACAGAAAATTGTCTGAAAAAGTCCTTATTGATCTTGAAAAATTTTTACCTAAAACAAAAAAAGGTCCATGGACACACAAAAAGAAGCTTTTGTAATTTCCACTGTCTTAGAAAATGCTTTTCACTAAGTAATTTTATTTAATTCTAGTTTGAATTATTTTGATAATTTTAGGTAAATCTTTAATTGTATCTATTACATAGTGAGCACCTACTTTCTCAAATTTTTTCTTGATCTTTTTTCTAAATTTAGTTTTATCTTTAAAAGAAAGTTTATTAAATTCGACTTCTGTTTTACCAAATTCATTACCTGAAAAAATAACACCCACTACCCACATCCCAGCATTTACTCCCTCTAACAATCCAGGAATAGTGTCATCAACTTTTATACAATTTGATCCCTTAGTAATATTTAATTCAGAAAAAATTTTATATATTATTTCAGCTGAGGGTCTTCCAATTCTTGTATGCGATGAACTATAAGAAATATCTGGAGTAAATCCTTGTTTTTTTAATTCTGGCAATA
>CACKIN010000027.1 GCA_902600205.1 uncultured Pelagibacteraceae bacterium
TAATTTCAATAATATATCTCCCCTGATCTTCACCAAAAAAATATTCAAATTTATTCACTAAACCATCTATGGAAAATAATTTTACTCCTTTATTTCCTTTTATACTCATTTTTGAAATAGCAGTCAAAATACCTCCTAAAGACACATCATGGCAGGTTTCAATTAAATTCTCCTTTTTCAAATTTAAAATACACATCCCATTTTGTTTTTCGTTAAATAAATTTATTTCTGGAGGTGGTCCCTCAAATTCAGATAATATATTTCTGGCAAATACAGATTGATTTAAATGGCCTTCAGTTTTACCAATCACATAAAGATAATTTCCATCATTTTTTAATTCCATTGTCATCATTTTTTTGTAGTCTGAAAGTAAACCTATACCACCAATTGATGGAGTAGGTTTTATTCCTTTATCTTTTGTTTCGTTATAAAAAGATACATTCCCTGAAACGACAGGATAATTAAGATATTTAGATGCTTCTGAAATTCCCTCAACACATTCAACAAACTCTCCCATATTTTTTTCTTTTTCAGGATTTCCAAAATTAAGACAATTTGTAATTGCGATAGGTTTTGCACCTACTGAGATCATATTCCTCCAACTTTCACAAACTACTTGTTTACCCCCAGTTAATGGGTGAGCATGACAATAAGTGGCTGATGAGTCTACTGAGGCTGCTACAGCTTTATTAGTACCATGAACTCTAACAACACCAGCATTACCACCTGGTTTTTGTATCGTATCTCCCATAACTGTATGATCATATTGATTCCAAATCCATTCTTTATCTGCGATATTTGGGTCTGTTAAAATCTTTTGTAAACAATTTTTTAGTTTTAACGATTTAAAAAAATCTTTTGAAAATTTATGTTCTTTAGGGGTTTTGGCTTTAATCCATTTTCGATCATACATAGGAGCGTTATCAGCTAAAAAATTAATTGGGATTTCTGCAACTTTTTCTTTTTTAAAAAATAACTCTATATTTTTGCTGTCTGTAGTTTTTCCAATTACTGCAAAATCTAAATTCCATTTATCAAATATTTTTTTAGCTTCTATTTCTTTACCTTCTTCTAATACAATCAACATTCTTTCTTGACTTTCTGAAAGCATTATTTCATAGGGTGACATATTATCTTCTCTGCAAGGAACTTTAGTTAAATCTATCTCAATACCCAAATTGCCTTTTGATGCCATTTCGATACTTGAGGATGTTAAACCTGCTGCTCCCATATCTTGAATTGAAATTATTGATTTTCCAGCCATAAGTTCGAGACATGCTTCTAAAAGTAATTTTTCTGTAAATGGATCACCAACTTGAACTGTAGGTTTTTTTTCTTCAATTTTATCATCAAAAATAGCTGAGGCCATACTCGCGCCATGTATTCCATCTCTTCCAGTTTTAGAGCCAACATAAATAACAGGCTTATTAATACCAGCAGCCTTAGAGTAAAATATTTTATTTTTATTAACCAAGCCTAATGTCATTGCATTAACTAAAATATTTCCATTATAAGATTCATCAAAACAAGTTTGTCCAGCAATAGTTGGAACACCAATGCAATTTCCATATCCGCCAATACCTTTAACCACTCCTCTTAATAAATTTTTTGTTTTTTCATGGTTTGGTGAACCAAAATGAATAGAATTTAAATTTGCGATAGGTCTTGCGCCCATAGTAAATACATCTCTCATTATACCACCAACACCAGTAGCCGCTCCTTGATATGGTTCAATGAAAGAAGGGTGGTTATGACTTTCTATTTTAAATACAATTGCGTCATCATCCTCAATATCTACGACACCAGCATTTTCTCCAGGTCCTTGAATAACTTGTTCACCTTTAGTGTGTAATTTTTTAAGATGTCTTCTTGAAGACTTATATGAACAATGTTCATTCCACATTGCAGAAAAAATCCCTAACTCAGTTAAATTCGGAGTCCTTTTTAATAAATCACAAATCTTTTTATACTCTTCTTTTTTTAATCCATGCTCGATTGCTATTTTTTCATTAACTTTAACCATTATAAACTTCCAATCAAATTCTCAAAAAATAACGATCCATCTTCTCCAGAAAGGAATGGGTCAATCATTCTTTCAGGATGAGGCATCATTCCCAAAATATTTTTTTCTTTGTTAAAAATGCCAGCAATATTCTTTAAAGCACCGTTTGGATTATTTGCTTCATTGTCATTACCCTCTTGATCGCAATAAGTAACTGCAATTTGACCATTATCTTCAATTAACTTTAATTCATCTCTTGAGCAAAAGTAATTTCCTTCATTGTGAGCAATATGAAGTTCTAAAACTTCTTTTTTAATATTTTTAAAGTATTTATTCTCTTTATTCTTAATTTTTACAAAAATATTCTTACAAATAAAATTTAAATATTTATTTTGTTGAAGTATACCAGGCAACAAACCTGTCTCAGTGAGAATTTGAAAACCATTACAAATACCAAGTACCAATCCACCTGAATTTGCAAAATCAATTACTGATTTAATTATTCTTGATTTCCCAGCTATACTTCCGCATCTTAGATAATCTCCATAAGAAAAACCTCCTGGAAGAACAATTAAATCACTTTTTGGAATATCAGTATCATTGTGCCAAACCATTTGGTTTTTAAAGCCAAATTTCTTTAGAGCTACATCCATATCTCTATCACAATTTGAGCCAGGAAATATAATTACAGATGATTTCATTTAGTAGTTACAAGATTTTATAATCCTCAATAACTAAATTAGCTAAAAGCTTTTTACACATTTCTTCAACTTGAGATTTAGCTTTACTCTCATCACTCTCATTAACTTCAATATCAAAATATTTTCCTTGTCTAACCTCTGATACATTCTGAAAAGACATTCCATTTAGGGTTTGTTGTATTGCTTTACCTTGAGGATCAAGCACTCCATTTTTTAAAGTGACTATTACTTTTACTTTCATTTTTTCTTAATTTTTACTGCTTTTGGTTTAGGATAATTTAAAGGTCTAATATTTGATTGCTCGTGTAACAAATTAAGTCTAATTGCAACCTCTTGATAAGCTTCAACTAGATTTCCTAGATCGTTTCTAAACCTATCTTTGTCTAGTTTTTTATCAGTTCTCATGTCCCAAAGCCTGCATGTGTCAGGGCTTATTTCATCAGCTAACATAACTTCTCTTTTGCCATCAATTTCAGATCTTCCAAATTCAACTTTAAAGTCAACTAATTTAATGCCTACACCTCTAAACATGCCTTGCAAGAAGTCATTTATTCTTCTTACTTCTTCATAAATAAAGTCTAATTCAAATACATCCATCCACTTAAAAGCTAAAATATGTTCTCTGCTAACTAAAGGATCGCCTAATTCATCTTTCTTCAAACAATATTCAACTAATGGATAATCTAAAACTGTACCGTCTTCTATACCAAGTCTTTTTGTTAAGGATCCTGTTGCTATATTTCTCACGATAAATTCTATTGGGATAATTTCTACAAGCTTAACAAGTTGCTCTCTCATATTAAGTCTTTTCACTAAATGATTTTTTATTCCAACATTACTTAATTGTGTAAGGATATGTTCTGAAATTCTATTATTTAAAATTCCTTTTCCTTCAATTACATCTTTTTTTTGATTGTTAAAAGCAGTTGCATCATCTTTAAAATGCTGAATAACTAAATTCTTATCATTTGTGGCATAAATGATTTTAGCTTTACCCTCGTATAATTTTTTACCTTTTTTCATTATTTAAAGACTCTGTTAAATATTAAGTTTACATTTTTAAAGTGGTTAGAATAATCAAATATTTTTTTCATTTTTTTATCAGGTATTCTAGATGTAATGTTTTTATCATTCATGACAACATCTAAAAGGTTGAGATTATCTGCTATGCATTTTTTGGCATGAGATTGAACTAATCTATAAGATTTTTCTCTACTTAAACCTGATTTAGTTAGTTCCAACATCAGTTCTTGTGAAAAAATAGTACCCTTAGTGATATTTAAATTATCAAGCATTTTTTGTGGGTAGACTATCATTTTGTCCAAAACACTTGCCAACCTTACTAATGCAAAATCTAAAGTTATATTTGCATCTGGACCTATGTTTCGCTCAACACTAGAGTGAGATATATCTCTCTCATGCCAAAGAGCAATATTTTCTAAAGCTGGTATAGTATAACTTCTAATCATTCTAGCCAATCCAGTTAAATTCTCAGTTAAAATTGGATTTTTTTTATGAGGCATTGCACTTGATCCTTTTTGTTTTTTTGAAAAAAATTCTTGTAATTCATAAACCTCAGTTCTTTGCAAATGTCTTATTTCTGTTGAAACTCTTTCGATAGATCCTGCAATAATTCCTAACACAGAAAAATAATGAGCATGTCTGTCTCTTGGAATAACTTGAGTTGATATAGGTTCAACTTTTAATCCAAGTTTTCTTGCAACATGTTTTTCTACATTAGGGTTTATGTTAGCAAATGTCCCAACTGCACCTGAAATTGCACATGTAGACACTTCATCTATTGCACTAATTAGTCTTTTTTTATTTCTTTTAAATTCCTCATAATAAGAGGCCAATTTGAGACCAAATGTAATTGGTTCAGCATGGATACCATGACTTCTACCAATACATGGCATAAATTTATATTTTTTTGCTTTAGATTTTAAAACTTTTAATATCAGATCAATATCTTTAACTAATATATTGCCTGATTGAACCAATTGAATATTAAAGCTTGTGTCTAATATATCCGAAGATGTCATTCCTTGATGTAAATATCTAGCCTTAATTCCTACTTTTTCAGTAATTGATGTTAGAAAAGCAATAACATCATGTTTTACTTTAGCTTCAATATTATGAATTCTTTTTACATTGATTTTGGCTTTTTTCTTAACAGCACTCGCTACACCTTTTGGTATTGTGCCTAATTTTTCCATGGCCTCAGCCGCTGCAATCTCTACATCTAACCAGATTTTATATTTATTATATTCTGACCAAATGTCTGTAAGTTCTTTTCTTGAGTATCTTGTAATCATTAATTATATGGAGGCCTCTTATAACCTTTAACAGATTCTGTAAAAATTTCATAAGAGTCTTCTGTAATTCCTATTGTGTGCTCAAATTGTGCAGATAAAGACTTATCCTTTGTGACTGCCGTCCAACCATCATTTAGAACTTTAACATCTAATTTTCCAACATTTATCATAGGTTCAATTGTAAAGGTCATTCCTGGCGTTAACTCATGACCAGTATTTTTCTTACCATAATGAAGAATATTTGGTTGTTCATGAAAAACATTGCTAATTCCGTGTCCACAAAAGTCTCTTACTACAGAGAAACCTTTTTCTTCAACAAAGGATTGAATTTCAAAACCTATGTCTCCTAACTTCACACCTGGTTTTAATATTTTTATTCCTCTCATCATAGATTCATAAGTAGTTTCAATTAAATTTTTGGCTTTTACAGGAACATCTCCAATTGTAAACATTCTACTAGTGTCTCCATAGTACTCATTAACTACCGCAGTCACATCAATATTTACAGCGTCACCTTCAACTAAAACTCTATCAGATGGAATACCGTGACACACAACGTGGTTTAAAGATGTACATAGTGATTTTTTAAAACCACGATAATAAAGTGGTGCAGAGTAACCACCATTGTCTCTTATAAATTCATATCCTAATTGATCAATTTTGTCTGTTGATACGCCTTCTTTAACTTCATCAGTTAACATATCTAAAGCTTTAGATGCAAGTTTTCCAGCAATTCGCATTTTTTCAAATTTTTCAGAATAGTTACTCATTTAATATTTTTATTTTTTTTTCAATTTTTATTTCTTTAGAATTTAAATTGCACCTGTAAGCAAGAAAATTTACACCAGATTTTTTAGCCTCCAAATATTCTTTATAATAATTAGAGTCTATATCTTTTGCTATTCTAAAATTATTTATACCCTGGATTTGAGTTAAAAATAAGACATAAGGTTCATATCCTTTTTTAATAGATTCCCTCAATTTTATTAGGTGTTTTGTGCCCCTCGAGGTTACAGCATCTGGAAATTCTGCTATATCTTTTTCTCTAATTAATGTTGTATTTTTAACTTCTAATATTTTTTTATCACATAAAAAATCGAATCTTGTGTCATCAGAAAATTTAAATTCAGCTCTAATATTTTTAATAGTACTAAATTCTTTAATTAATTTATTTTCCAAAGCATGTTCGACAATTCTATTAGCTCTATGAGTATTTACTCCTATTATCCTTTTTTCTACCTTTATCATCTCAAGAGTAAATTTTAATTTACGCTTTGGATCATTATGTTCGCTGATCCAAGCCTCATTTCCTTGGTCTAATAATCCCATCATTGAACCAGTATTAGGACAGTGCGCCACAACGGTTTTATTATTTACTTCTATATCCGCGAAAAATCTCTTATATCTCCGTTGTAGTTTGCCTTTTATTAAAGTGTTGGTAAATTTCATAGAATTTTATTTATATTTAGAAATGACTAATAAAAAAGAAATATCTGCAGCAATTATTATAATAGGTAATGAGGTATTGTCAGGTAGAACAAAAGATTTGAATACAAGCACACTTGCAACTTGGCTAAATTCCTTGGGAATTTCTGTTGGAGAAGTTCGTGTTATTCCAGATGTTGAAAAAACAATCATTCATACAGTTCATGAACTAAGAGTTAAATACAACTATGTGTTTACTACTGGCGGCATAGGTCCAACACATGATGATATTACCGCAGAATCAATTTCGAAAGCATTTAATATTGAATATGGTTTTCACAAAGAAGCCCTTGCTATTTTAGAGAAATATTATGATCCAAAAAATTTTAATGATGGTAGACAAAAAATGGCAAAAATGCCCGTTACAGCAAATTTAATCTTAAACCCAACTAGTGGTGCTCCTGGTTTTTACGTTGAAAATGTATTTTCTCTCCCAGGTGTTCCATCAATTTTAAAAGCAATGATTGGAGGATTAGAAAATGTATTAGTAGGTGGAGATCCAATTTTAAGTAAAACTATAAATTTAATGACTTATGAGAGTGAGATAGCAAGTTCATTAACTGATGTTCAAAATAATAATCAAGATGTCGAGATAGGAAGTTACCCTTTCTTTAGAAAGGGAAAGTTAGGTGTTTCAATTGTATTAAGATCTAAAAACCAAAATAAAATAGATTTATGTAGTTCATTAATTCTTAATTTTGTAAATGAAAAAAATATCAAAGTTGTTGAATTAGACTAATGTTATATTTTGCCTACGGTAGTAATCTTAATCTTTTTCAAATGAAACGCAGATGCAAGGATTCAGTTTTCCTTAAAAAATATGAGCTTAAAGGTTATCGTCTAAATTTTAGAAGCAAATATAGAGCTGCTGATATTGAAAAAAATAAAAACTCATCTGTTCCAGGAGCAATATTTGAAATTTCAAAAAGTGATGAAAAAAAATTAGATGTATATGAAGACTATCCAATCCTGTATAAAAAACTTTATTTCCCTTACTATAACAAAAAAGTTATGACCTATACAATGGTCAATAAAACTGAATTTAGATATCCAACTGAAAGATATCTTAATGTTGTAAAACAAGGATACAAAGATTGTAACTTAAATATGAATTTCTTAAATAAAGCTTTAAATAAATTTTAAAACATCTGCTTCTTTAATAGTATCGATATCATCAGTATTATTCATAACTTTAGAGTCTAAGATATCAATATTTTTAATTTTGGGTGCAAATTTTTTTGAGTTAGTTGGGCCAAATAATACAATCATAGGAATATCTGCAAGACCAATCATGTGCATTACACCATTGTCAATAGATATTGCTCTTTCTAATCTTGTGGACATTGCTGTAATTAGTGCTGGACAGGAAAGATTTGTATTTAATTCAGGAAAAATTGCTGAACTATTTTCAGATTTAATTTTATCAATTAAATCTGCATCATTTTTTTTAATAAAGAAAACTGGTTTATATCCTTTATCTACTAATAATTTTGAGAGATTAATAAATTTACCTAGAGACCAAGATTTTTTTCTATAAGCATTTCCCTGTGTTAATGATAATCC
>CACKIN010000028.1 GCA_902600205.1 uncultured Pelagibacteraceae bacterium
GCAGTGTCTGATTTTGAATATGAGTTTCAGCTTGCGGGAATGAATAGAAAATTGAATAGTAATGTTGAAACAGTTTTTCTTATGTCAGATGTTGAAAACCAAATTATTTCCTCTCGTTTTGTAAAGGAAATAGCTAACCATAAAGGTGATTTAAGAAAATTTACAACTAAAAGTACAATAAAATCTTTGAAAAAAATCTATGCTTAAAAAAACAATTATTTTATTTATATCAATATTATTATTAACAACAGCTTTAAAGGCAAAGGAGAATATTATGATACTTAAGTTAAAAGATGGAGATGTAAAAATAAAATTATTTCCAGATGTAGCACCAAACCATGTAAAAAGAATAACTGAGTTAGCAGATAGTGGAAAATATGATGGAGTAGTTTTTCATAGAGTAATAGATGGTTTCATGGCTCAAACTGGAGATGTTCAATTCGGAAACTCATCATCTGATAATTTCAATTTAAGCAGGGCAGGTATGGGTGGATCAGATTTACCTGACCTTAAAGAAGAATTTAATGATTTACCACATGAGAGAGGTACTTTGTCTATGGCGAGATCTTCAAATCCAAATAGTGCTAATAGTCAATTTTTTATATGTTTTGGTCCAACGCCGCATTTAGATAGACAATATACTGTATTTGGTAAAGTTTTAGAAGGAATGGACTTTGTAGATAAGATTACAAAAGGGGATGGACCAAATGGATCTGTCTCTAATCCAGATAAAATAATTAGTTTTAAATCTGAGTAGATTTTAATGAATGGAAGACATAAAAAAGAATTTTTCTTTTAGCGTAAAACATCAAAATAAAAATTATCGGGTTGGATTAATTCAAACACATCGTGGAGAAATAGATACACCCGCTTTTATGCCTGTAGGAACTCAGGCTACTGTAAAAGGTGTTTTTATTGATGATATTATAAAAACTGGTAGTCAAATTATTCTTTCAAATACATACCACTTAATGATTAGACCTGGCACTGAAAGAATTGAGGTTGTTGGTGGTCTCCACAAATTTATGAATTGTAAACTTCCTATCTTAACAGATTCAGGAGGCTATCAAGTTATGTCTTTATCTAAATTTAATAAAATCGATAGAGATAAAGGAGCAATTTTTCAATCTCATATAGACGGAAAAACCTTCATCCTAAGTCCTGAGGAAAGTATTAAAATTCAAAAAAAACTTAATTCAGATATTGTTATGGTAATGGACGAGTGTCCAAAAAATACCAAAGATTACAAAAAAATTAAAACCTCTATGGAATTGTCTACAGAATGGGCAAAAAGATCTAAGGATGAATTTGGAAATAATCCTCATAAAGCATTGTTTGGTATTGTTCAAGGAGGTTTGTTTAATGATCTTAGAATTGAATCTTTAAAAAAATTAATTAACATACAATTTGACGGATACGCAATTGGAGGTTTAGCTGTTGGAGAAACTCAAAAGGAAATGTTTGATGTTTTAGATGGTATAAAAGACTATTTACCAGAAGATAAACCTAGATATTTAATGGGTGTAGGAACACCATCAGATATATTGGGAGCAGTCAAAAGAGGTATTGATATGTTTGATTGTGTTTTGCCAACAAGATCAGGAAGAACAGGATTGGCTTTCACATGGAATGGAAGAATTCAAATAAGGAACTCTGAAAATAAATTAGATAATACACCCCTAGATAGTAATGTCACAAAATTTGATTTAAATAAATATTCAAAGAATTATTTAAATCATCTTCACAACACCAATGAAATGTTGGCTTCAATGATATTAACGTTAAATAATATTAATTTTTATCAGGAACTAATGTATGAAATCAGAAAAAATATCAAACAAGGAACTTTTGAGGAATTTCACGATAAGTACATTAATATTTTGTAAATTTTTACCATTGCCAAATAAAAAAAAATCAATATAAGAATTTCGTGTTGGGCCCTTAGCTCAGTTGGTAGAGCAATTCCCTTTTAAGGAATGGGTCGATGGTTCGAGTCCATCAGGGCTCACCATATTTTATGAAATTGGTGGGTATTCCAATATAACCTTATTCATCCATGTATTTATTTGTTCAATTCTTCTATCATTAGATGGATGAGTACTCATGAATTCAGGTGGCTCTTTTCCTTTATTCGCCTTTTTCATACGTTCCCATATTTTTGGAGTTTCTCTTATGTCATATCCCGATAGTGATGAAAAAATTAAACCAAGGTAATCTGCTTCACTTTCTTGTTTTCTAGTAAATGGATTCATTATTCCAATTTGAGATAGCAATCCCACAGTATTCATACCAGTAGTTCTGTTTACTTGTGATAGTTTTCCACCAGTTGCTATATCTATTATACCAGTTGTAGTATTTAGCAAAACCGTTCTACTTGCTCTTTCAACAGAATGTTTTGCTACAGCATGAGCAATTTCATGTCCCATTACAGCAGCAAGACCATCATCATTTTTTGTAATATCTAACATTCCTGTATAAACTGCAATTTTACCACCAGGCATACACCAAGCATTCTTTATTTTTTTATTATCAATTAAAATATATTCCCAAGAAAAATTGACTGTTGGATCATCCATATTATTTTTATAAAAATATTCAGAAATAGAGTTTTCGATTTTGGAACCAATTTGAATAATTTTGTCTAAACTGTCTTTATCATCACTTAATTTTGCTTTTTTTTTAACTTGTTCATACAACTGAGCGGCTTGAGCATTTAGCTTTGATTCTGGAATTAACTTTAATTGTTTTCTTTCAGTTATTGGTGCTGAAGTGCAAGCATGCAAACTTGCAGAAAGACAGCCACATCCCATCAAATATATAAAATTTCTTCTATTCACTTTTCTTATTATTTATATTACATGTATTTTATAATCAATTAATAGATATGTCTAAATTTAAAAGAAAAAAAATTTCCTTTATTGCAAGATTAAGAAATTATTTCATTACCGGTATAGTAGTTTTAGTTCCTATTGGAATTACTCTTTATCTTACAACTTTTTTTATTTCTATATCTTCGAAACTAATTCCTCAAGGCATAAACCCAAATAGCTATCTACCATATGCGATTCCTGGTTTAGAAATTCTTCTATCAGTAATATTTATTACTCTTGTTGGAGGTTTATCCCTTTCATTTATTGGTAAAAAATTTCTACAGTTGTTTAATGATCTTTTAAAAAAAATCCCAATACTAAGAACAATATACTCAGCAATTGGACAGATGACGGAAACATTTGCACCAAAAAAAGGTTCAAAAAAAAGTGTTGTGCTTATTCAATATCCTAGAAAAGGAACTTGGGCTGTGGGTTTTGCCACTAAAGAAAATAAAGGAGAGATTTCCAAAAAAACCAATACAGATTTAGTAAATGTTTTTGTTCCAACTACACCAAACCCAACAAGTGGTTTTCTATTAATGTTTCCAAAAAGCGAAATCGTTTATTTGGATATGACATTTGAAGAAGCTTCTAAATTTATTGTTTCTGCAGGAACCTCAGACTCTAAAACTAAATAGCATCGTTGATAACTGCGACCTTATCATAAAGCTTCAACAGCTTATTGTATCTAACTATTTCATTATTATTTTTTTCAATTTTTTTAATATGTGTTTCAGCTAAATCAAATAATTCTTTATGTTGAAGTGGATCTGCTAAATTATACTTTTTAAGCCCACTTTGCTTAAAACCCAAAATATCTCCATAACCTCGAATTTTTAAATCTTCCTCAGCTATTTTGAAACCATCATTTGTATTTTTAAGTATCGTTATTCTTTTACGTGCGTTTTCACTTAAGCCTGCTTTAAATAAAAGAATACATGTAGCTTCTCTTTCACCTCTTCCAACTCTACCTCTTAATTGATGTAATTGTGAAAGACCATATTTATTCGAATTTTCAATTACTATTACATTAGCATTTGGAAAATCAATTCCAACTTCAATTACAGTTGTTGAAACTAAAATATCAATCTTTTTTTCTTTAAATTTTTTTAAAACATCCTCTCTGTCATCTTTGCACATTGATCCATGAATAATATCTACATTATAATTTAAAATTCTGCTTAAATATTTATATTTTTCAATAGCTGATTGATGGTCAATTTTTTGTGACTCTTTAATAAGTGGACATACCCAAAATATTTGATTTTTTTTAAGTATTTCTTTTTTAATAAATTTAAAAACATCATCAATTTTAGTTTCATTTTTACTATAAGTTTTAATTGGTTTCCTATTTTTGGGTTTTGATTTGATTAATGATATATCCATGTCTCCGTATATTGTCATCATCATTGTTCTTGGAATTGGCGTTGCAGACATTACTAAAACATCGCAATTATCACCACCTTTGTCAGACAATTTTTTTCGTTGATTAACCCCAAATTTGTGTTGTTCATCAATAATAATTAATCCAAGATTATTATACTTTATTTTATTTTGAAAAAGAGCATGCGTTCCAATTAAAATATTAATTTTTTTGCAAAGTAGATCATTTAAAATTTTTTTTCTTTGGATATATTCAGTTTTTCCAGTTAATATTTGTGGTTTACAATATTTCTTAAAATTATTTATTATATATTTATAATGTTGATTTGCTAAAATTTCCGTTGGAGCCATTATGGCAACCTGATAACCTGCTTTGACTGCGTTTAAAGCGGCAATAACAGAAACTATTGTTTTACCTGAACCTACATCACCTTGCAATAATCTAAACATTTTTTGTTTTGATTTCATGTCTTTATTAATATCTTCTAATGCTTTTGTTTGATCTTTTGTTAGATTGAATTCCAAGTTATTTATTATTTTAATTTGATGTTTTAAAATAAAAACTTTGTTTTTCTTTTTAATTTTTTTTATTTTGTTTCTGATATCTGAAGAAAGTAAAAAATTTGCAAAAATTTCATCATAAACAAGTCTTTTAAAGTATTTTGTATCTCTAATTTTTTTTATATCTTCTTTATGAATTTTAATAATAGATTCTTTCCAAGACACATGATCAAATAACTTAGATATTTCTTTTGGGTACCACTCGGTTAAATCAGGTAAATTTTGAAAAACATTGTTTATAATTTCATTATATTTTGTTAAAGTTAATCCCTCAGAAAGGCTATATTTACTATCATCTTTAATTATATTTGTGTTATTTAAATTTTTTAAAGTTGGATTTACAAATTGAAATTTGTTTTTAAAAATAGTTGTTTTCCCATTTATAATGACATTTTTGTTTAAAGGTAATATTTTTCTGATATATCCTTCATAACTATTAAAAAAAATACAATCTATTTTTATACCATTTTTTTCACACACAACCCTGTTAGGTAGATTTCTAATACGTGGAAAATTATATTTTATTGGTTTTACTTTTATATTGTAATTTTTTCCAATTTGTAGGTCTTCTATTTCTGTATCTTCTGCAGTTTCAATTTTCGAAATAGGTAGATGCCACAAGAGATCAAATACAGTAAATATTTTTTTTTTGTTGAATGAACTAAGTGTTTTTTTCCCTACACCCTTAATTCTATCTATTGTTGACAATAAATATTCAAAATCAGCCATTAAATATATATATATGTTTATAAGAAATGAATTCAAACAAACAAAATTTAATTAATAAGATCCTTTATAGATCACAATATAGAGGTTCTAAAGAAATGGATATTTTTGTTAGTCGTTTCGTTAAATCCATTATTGATTCTTTATCTTTTGATGATTTGAAAGATTTGGATTTGCTGATCAATATGAATGATGAAGATATATTAAAAATTTCAAAAAATGAGTTAAGTTTTAAAAACAGCAAAATTTTTAAACTTTTAATTGATTTTAAATAAGTGGCGGAGAGACTGGGATTCGAACCCAGGAAAGAGTTGCCCCTTTGTCGGTTTTCAAGACCGATGCTTTCAACCGCTCAGCCATCTCTCCGTGAGCAAGGTTTTATTATTATTAATATATATTTCAACAATAAAATGTCTTAAGTAGTAAGTCAAAATATTCAAATATTTATAAATGGACAAAAAAAATTTTAATAAAGGAGTTTTGTTAACATCCTTAGGTTCATTTTGGTGGGGTTTTTTTGGTGTAATATATTTTAAATATATATCATTTGCAGGTCATATTGAGGTTTTAATTCATAGAAGTGTCTGGACTACTTTAGTTTTACTAATCACTATTTCATTATATTCAAAATGGGATATTTTTAAAAAAATATTTATCGATAAAAAAAAATTATTTATTCTTTTTATTTCTGGATTTTTAATTTTTGTAAATTGGGGTGTTTGGATTTATGCAGTTAGCAAAGATAAAATAATTGATGCTAGTTTTGGTTATTTTATAATGCCGATTATAAGCGTTTTTTTAGGAAATTTCTTTTTTAAAGAACGAATTACAAAAAAAGGGAAAATTGCTATTCTACTAGTAATTATTTCTGTAGGGTATCTGTTAATAAC
>CACKIN010000029.1 GCA_902600205.1 uncultured Pelagibacteraceae bacterium
GGCTATTAATTTAAGTTCTTTTGAAAAATTAGAAAAAATGGAGAAAGACAGTGGATTTACAGAAAGTACAGTAAGCAAAGAGGGGATTAGAAACAAATTTTTTTTTCTTGGTCCAAAAAACGATTGGACAAAAATTTTAGAACCAAAAATTTCGGATGAAATAAATAAAAAATTTGAGAATGAGATGCGTGAACTAGGATATTTATAAAGATGATTATTTGGCTTGCTTCGTATCCCAAAAGTGGAAATACATGGTTGAGATTTTATATCATTTCCTTATTAATGGGCAAAAAAACAAATCTAAATTTAAATCATCTTAAAGCAATCTTGGCTTATCCTCATTCTACTCAATTTGAAGGCTTGGTCTCAGACCTGTTCGATTTAGGAGAAATAGCAAAAAATTGGATAGTATCGCAAAAAAAGGCAAACGCAGACAAAAATTTGAGATTTTTCAAAACGCACAATATGCTTGGTAAATATAAAGGATACGCATTCACTGATTCAGAAAATACACTCGGAACTATTCATATTGTGAGAGATCCAAGAAATGTAATAACATCGGTTAAGAACCATTATTCTTTATCAAATTACGATGAGGCTACCAAATTTATATTTAAAGAGAATCAAATTCTAGCTTTGTCAGAAAGACAACAAAAATTATACGTAAAGAGTAAAAAATTTCCTCTTACACAATTTGTCGGATCCTGGAAAACTCACTATTTATCTTGGAAAAATATGAAGAAAAATTATCTTTTAGTTAGATACGAAGATCTAATGGAAAATACAAAAAGTGAATTTACAAAAATTGCAGATTTTGTTGGGAATTTATTAAAGTTAAAGTTTACTGAGGATCAAATTGAGAATGCAATTAATTTAAGCTCATTTGATAAATTGGAGAAAATGGAGAAAGAACATGGATTTACTGAAAGTACTATAGACAAAGAGGGAAATAGAAATAAATTTTTTTACTTAGGACCTAAAAATAATTGGCAAGAAATTTTAGAAGGAAAAATATCAAAAAAGATTGAGCAAGAATTTGAACAAGAAATGAAAGAATTAAAATATCTATAATTTGTTTATGATGGCTTATTCATTGAGTTGAAAAACTCAGCATTATTTTTTGTGGTTTTAAGCTTAGAATTTATAAAATCAATAGCATCCATAGACCCCATAGGAGCAATAATTCTTCTTAATACATTCATTTTTTGTAAATCATTTTTATCAAAAATTAGTTCTTCTCTCCTTGTTCCTGATTTAGTGATATCAATAGCAGGGAAAATTCTTTTCTCTGAAATCTTTCTATCTAATATAGTTTCACTGTTTCCTGTTCCTTTAAATTCTTCGAAAATCACTTCATCCATTCTACTTCCTGTATCAATTAAAGCTGTAGCAATGATTGTAAGAGAACCACCTTCTTCAATATTCCTAGCAGCTCCAAAAAATCTCTTTGGTCTTTGAAGCGCATTTGCATCAACACCACCTGTTAAGACTTTACCAGAACTTGGGACAACTGCATTATAAGCTCTTCCTAACCTTGTGATAGAGTCTAATAAAATTACCACATCTTTCTTATGTTCAGTTAATCTTTTTGCTTTTTCAATTACCATCTCAGCGACCGCTACATGACGTTGTGCTGGTTCATCAAAGGTAGAACTAATAACTTCTCCTTTAACAGTTCTTTGCATATCTGTTACTTCTTCAGGTCTTTCATCTATTAGTAAGACCATTAAATAACATTCTGGATGATTTGCAGTTATTGAATTAGCAATACTCTGTAAAATCATTGTCTTACCAGCTTTTGGTGGTGAAATAATTAAGGATCTCTGTCCTTTACCGATTGGACTTACTAAATCAATTAATCTTGGGGTTAAGTCAGGCTTTTTTTCGACTTTGTTAGACTCAACCTCCATACCTAACTGCTTATTAGGATATAAAGGCGTAAGGTTATCGAAAGCTATTTTGTGCTTGAATTTGTCTGGTTCCTCAAAATTAATTTTACTTACTTGAAGAAGTGCAAAATACCTCTCACCCTCTTTTGGAGATCTAATTGGTCCCTCAACAGTATCACCGGTTCTCAAGCCAAATCGTCTAATTTGACTCGGGCTAACATATATGTCATCAGCTCCAGGTAAGTAATTAGACTCCATTGCTCTAAGAAAACCAAAACCATCTTGAAGTAATTGTAAAACCCCTCCACCAGTTATTTCTTCTCCTTTTTCTGCAAGCTTTTTTAAAATTGCAAAATAAATTTCTTGTCTTCTTAATGTGCTAGCGTTTTCTATGCCAAGTTTTTCAGCTTCAGTGATCAACTTTTCAGAGCTTTTTTCTTTTAGTTCTTGAATATTCATGTGTGGAAGTTTTTATTAAAGATAATATGAATATATATACTGATATAAAAATTTCAACCCTAGATAGGTTTAAAAACTACAATGAAAACAATAAAAATAAGCAAAACTGTAGGTATTTCATTGATAATTCTATAAAATTTTGATGATTTTTTGTTTTCTTTCAATTTTAGCAAACGCATGCATTTGCCAAGATATTCATGATAAATAGTCAATATTACAACAAAAATGATTTTAAGTTGAACCCATAAATAAGCGAAACTTTCGATACCATTAATCCAAATTAAAATTATTCCAAAAAGCCATGATAAAATCATAGCTGGTCTCATAATGTAATTGTAAAGCTTTCTTTCCATTGTCTCAAAGATTTCTGTAGCTTGTTCTTTTTCAAAGTTTTCTACATGATAAACAAATATTCTTGGCAAATATAATAGTCCAGCCATCCAAGAAATAACCGCGATTAAGTGAAGAGATTTAAATAGTAGATATCCACTCATAAATTATAAGTTTTTTGTAACTAGATGTTTTAACAATGAAATATGATCTTCACTATCGTTCAGACATGGTACCATTTCAAAATTTTCACCTCCTGATTTAATAAAACTTTCTTTTCCTTGTATCGATATTTCTTCTAGGGTTTCTACACAATCAGATGAAAATCCAGGGCAAATAACCAAAATATTTTTTTTACCTTCTTTAGGGAGAGCTTCAAAAGTTTTATCTGTGTAAGGTTGCAACCACTCTTGTGGACCAAATCTAGACTGAAAGGTAGTCTTTATTTCAATATCTGAATACTGCTCTGAAATCAATCTGGTAGTTTTATGACAATAACAATGGTAAGGATCTCCTTTATCGAAATATTTTTTTGGAATTCCATGATAAGATGCAATTATTAAATCAGGCTTCCAATTAATTTCACTTATTTTTTTTAAAATACTATTTTTAATCGCCTCAATGTATAATGGTTCAGATTCATAATGAGGAATTATTTTAAGATTTGGTTGCCACCTCATTTTCATTAAAGTTCTATAAACTTCATCACAAACTGTTGCTGTTGTAGCTGCTGCATATTGTGGATACAATGGAAGCACAATTAAATTTTCACAACCCTTTTTTTGAAGACCATGAATTTTACTTTTGATACTTGGATTTCCATATCTCATAGCGAAATCAACGATTAAATCTTCTTTAGCAATTTGATTAGATAGTTTTTCTGCTTGTCTTTCTGTAAAATATCTTAAAGGAGACATATTTTTATCATTCATCCATATTTCTTTATAGGCTTTTGCTGTTTTAGAGGGTCTAAAAGTAAGTATAAATAAGTTAAGTATTACCTGCCAAATTAAGGGATTAACTTCAATTACTCGTCTGTCTGATAAGAATTCTTTTAAATATTTCCTGATATCTAGCCAGTTCGTTGAGTCAGGTGTACCAAGATTAACAATTAAGATACCTGTTTTACCATAATTAATTTTTGGATGATCTGGTGTCATTTAAAATTTCTTACAATCTTGATTAATTCCTCTACCATTTCAATTTTAGTCTCAGGAAGTATTCCGTGGCCTAAATTAAAAATGTATGGATGATCTTTAAAAATTCCAAGATATTTTTCAACTTCGATTTTAAGAGTTTTTTGATCAGTTAATAATATTTTTGGGTCGAGACCACCTTGTATTGGTATTTTGATCTCATTGATTATTTTCTTTGCGTCAACATCGTAATCTATATTTACAGCATCAGGTTTTACAATTTCACAAAAATTTTTATAATCTTTTATACCTCTAGGAAAACAAATAACAGGAACTCCTAATTTTTTTACATACTCTACAATGTTTAAGGTTGGTATATAGATATATTCTGGAATTTTATTCTCCAATAATCCAGCCCAGCTGTCAAAAATTTGAATAACTTGGGCTCCGGCCTCAATTTGATTTTTTATATGAACTTTTAAGAATTTCTCTATTATTCCTAAAAGTCTATTAATTAAAAAATCATCTCTAAAAAATTCATTAGATAAACCCTTTTTAGGAGAAGATTTATTAATCATATAAACTAAAATTGTCCATGGAGCTCCAACAAATCCAATCATATCCCTATTGCTCATTAAAGGGTCTTTGGAAGTTTTTTCGATTGCTTTATAAACTTTATAAATTTTTTCAGTAAAACTTATTTCATCAACATTTTTTATTATTTCTAAATCTATATTTCCTAATTTAGGTCCAAAATTTTTTTCAAATTCTACTTTTTGACCAAGTCCATAAGGTAACATTAGAATATCTGAAAATATTACAGCTCCATCAAATCCGAACCTTCTAATAGGTTGTAGAGTAATTTCGGACGCTAAATCACTATTCAAGCAAAGTTTTATAAAGTCTTGATTTTCTTTTCTGATTTCTCTAAATTCTGGAAGGTATCTTCCCGCTTGTCTCATTAACCATATCGGATTGGTTTTGGTATCTAGTTTTTTAATACAATTTGTTATGGAACTCATATAAATACATATATATTATTTACTTTATTAGTATTATGTATTGTGAATAACGTAAATTAGTCAATTTCCACAGTTAATTAACTTATTATTAACAATTTTTATATTAATTTATTAAGATATTTTAAGGATAAATTAAGGTTTCTGACATATCTTCTATATTCTGTATAACTATAATCACATTTTATAATTCGGTTAATTTAAAAGGAAAAAAACAAAGTTATATGCATTCAAAGAATAAATCTGCATTTTTCTTATTTTACTAATAGTTTATAAACATTTTATACATGAGAAACTTATATCAAATCTATTTAATATCGGATTCTACTGGGGAGACTCTAGATAGGATTTTTCTCGCATTAAAAGCCCAATTTCCTAATTTTGAATATGAAACCAATCATTTTTCTTTCACCCGTACTGAAAGCCAAACCTTAAGTATTCTAAAACAAGCGAAGAAAGACAAAAACTCTATAATTTTATATACAATAGTGAATAGTAAACTTGCAAAGTATCTTACAGAAAAAGCTTATGAAAGAGAAATACCGTGTTTTGGTGTTCTCGGAGATTTAATATTAAATTTCTCAAAAGTGCTTAATCAAAAAGCTTCCCATCAGCCAAGTGGTCAACATATTCTAAATGAAGAATACTATGATAGAATTGAAGCTATTCAGTTTACTATGAACCATGATGATGGTAATCAAACTGATGATATAGAAAAATCTGATATCATTCTCTTAGGAGTAAGCAGGACAAGTAAAACACCGACAGCAATTTATCTAGCTAATAGAGGTTTTAAAACTTCGAATATCCCATTAGTAAATAAAGATTCAATTCCATTAAAAGTTACAGAAAAAAATTTTTCTCCCTGTGTTGTCGGTTTAATAACTGAAGCTGAGAGACTACATGATTTAAGAAAAAACAGACTGAACTCTCTTAGAGAAGATAAAAATAACGAATATACAAACATTGATAAAATACGAGATGAATTAAATAATTCTAAAAAAATATTTAAAGAAAATAATTGGCCCACAATAGATGTAACGAGAAAATCAGTTGAAGAAACAGCAGCATCTGTCATTAAAATTTACGAGATAAAAAACAAAAAAAATGCCTGATATTATTTTAGCTTCAAAAAGCAAAGTAAGGGAGAAGATACTAAATGATCATCATATCAATTGTGATGTTGAAGTTTCAAATGTTGATGAAGATCCAATAAAAGAAAGTTTATTAAAAGAGGGAGCT
>CACKIN010000030.1 GCA_902600205.1 uncultured Pelagibacteraceae bacterium
TGGGGCTACCTGTACCCCCTGGTTTTACAATATCTACTGAGGTATGTAATTTATTTTACAAGAATAAAAAAAAATTAAACAAAAAAATACTTAATGAAATAAATAAAGAACTAAAATTTATTGAAAAAGACTCAGGAAAAAAATTTGGAGATATAAAAAATCCTCTCCTAGTTTCTGTAAGATCTGGAGCTAGGGTTTCTATGCCAGGTATGATGGATACAATTTTAAATCTAGGCCTAAATGATAATACGGTAATAGCACTTGCAAAAAAAACTTCAAATTTAAGGTTTGCAAATGATAGTTATAGGCGTTTTATTCAAATGTATTCCAATGTTGTCTTGGGTATCGAAGCCTATCACTTTGAGGATATAATCGAGAATTATAAGTTAACAAAAGGAGTATTACTAGACACAGAATTAGACGAGTATGACTGGCAAGCTTTAATAAAAGATTTTAAAAACATTGTAAAAGAAAAAACAAAAAAAGATTTTCCTCAAAATGTCAAAGAACAATTGGTGGGAGCTATAAGTGCTGTATTTTTATCTTGGGAAAGTAACAGAGCAAAAGTCTATAGAAAATTAAATCAAATACCGTCCCATTGGGGTACTGCAGTTAATGTACAATCAATGGTTTTTGGAAATATGGGAAATGATTGTGCAACTGGTGTAGTATTTACTAGAAACCCTTCAGATGGATCAAAAAATATTTATGGAGAATATTTAATAAATGCACAAGGAGAGGATGTAGTTGCTGGAACCAGAACACCCCAACATATTACAAAAAAAGCCAGAGTTGAGTCAAAAGAAACTCTTAAGTCAATGGAAGAGACAATGCCAGAAACATACAAGCAACTTAAAAATATTTTAAATAAGTTAGAAAAACATTACAAAGATATGCAGGACGTTGAGTTTACTGTTGAAAATAAAAAACTTTGGATGCTTCAAACGCGCTCTGGAAAACGAACAGCAAAGTCTGCTGTTAAAATAGCTGTAGATATGGTTAAAGAAAAGTTGATTACCAAAAAAGATGCAATATTGCGAATAGAACCAAGTTCTTTAGACACTTTGCTTCATCCAACTTTAGATGAGAAAGCAAACTTAGAAGTAATAGGTTTTGGCTTACCTGCATCACCTGGTGCTGCATGTGGAAAAGTTGTTTTCACGTCTGAGGAGGCTGAAAGACTAAATAGTATGATGCAAAGTACAATATTAGTTCGTGTAGAAACTTCACCAGAAGATATACATGGTATGCATGCAGCAAAAGGAATACTGACATCAAGAGGAGGTATGACAAGTCATGCTGCAGTAGTTGCTAGAGGAATGGGACGACCATGTGTTTCTGGATCTAGTGAAATAGAAATTGATTATGAAAATAAATTATTCAAAACAAAAAATAAAGTAATTAAAGAGGGAGAACTAATTACAATTGATGGCTCAACAGGCAGAATAATTATTGGAGAGGTAAAAACAGTTAAACCAGAAATATCAGGTGACTTCTCAAAAATAATGAGTTGGTCTGATGATTTTAGAAAATTAAAAATTAGAACTAATTCCGAGACGCCATTAGATAGTAAAACTGCTAGAGAATTTGGTGCAGAAGGTATTGGTTTGTGTAGAACTGAACATATGTTTTTTGACGAAGAAAGAATTTTATCGGTAAGAGAAATGATATTATCAAAAACAATTGAAGATCGATCTAATGCACTCAAAAAGCTATTGCCGCATCAAAAAAAAGATTTTATTGAAATATTTAAAATAATGAGAGGTTTACCAGTAACAGTAAGGTTGCTTGATCCACCACTTCATGAATTTTTGCCAAAAAGTAATAATGAAATTAATGATGTTGCAGTTTCACTAAATATTCCTGTTAAAGAACTTCAAGTTAGAATTTCTGAACTTCATGAACAAAATCCCATGTTAGGCCACAGAGGTTGTAGATTAGCAATTTCATTCCCCGAAATTTATGAGATGCAGTGTACTGCAATTTTTGAGGCTTTAGTGGAATGTAAAAAACAAAAAATTCAATCAACCATGCCTGAAATCATGATTCCTTTAGTTTCAACAGAAGCAGAAATAAAAATTATGAAAGATTTAGTCATTAGGGTAGCAAAAAAAGTTCAAGATGAGAATAAAATTAAAATTGAATTTTTAGTTGGAACAATGATTGAATTGCCAAGAGCTGCAATAAAGGCAAAAGATATAGCTAAACATGCTGAATTTTTTAGTTTTGGAACAAATGATTTAACCCAAACTACATTTGGAATTAGTAGAGATGATAGTGGTAAATTCCTTAATGATTATATAGAGAACAAAATTTTTGATATTGATCCTTTTGTATCAATTGATGATGGAGTAGGGGACTTAATTAAAATTGCAACTGATAAAGGCAGAAAACAAAACAAAAAAATAAAACTTGGAATTTGTGGTGAGCATGGAGGAGATCCTAAAAGTATAGAGTTTTGTGCAAAAACTGGATTAGATTACGTATCTTGTTCACCTTACAGAGTTCCAGTTGCAAGATTAGCAGCAGCTCAAGCTCAAATAAAAAAAAATTAAATCTCTAATTTTAAATCCAAAGCTTGAACACTGTGTGTTAACTCGCCGATTGATATTCTATCAACCTTTGTTGCAGCAAGATTTTTTACATTTTTTAAAGTTACTCCTCCAGAAGCTTCCGTTTCATATTTTCCATTTGCATGTCTAACAGCTACTTTTAGATTTTTTGGGCTCATGTTATCAAACAGAACTGTATTAAATTTTAGTCCATTTATTCTTTTAAATTGCTTTAAAGTGTCAACCTCAACAGTAATTTTTCTTCCCTTTTTTGTATTAATTGCTTTTTTCACTATCTCCTCGAATTTCTTTGATGAGGCTAGATGATTATCTTTTATTAAAAACTCATCGCTTAAATTAAATCTATGGTTAGTTCCACCTCCTAGTTTTATTGCATACTTTTGAATAACCCTTAAATTTGGAATTGTTTTTCTAGTACAACAAATTTTTGTTTTCTTACCTACTTTTTTTACGAATTTATTAGTCTTAGTTGCAATCCCTGAAATATGAGAGAGAAAATTTAGAGCCACTCTTTCTCCAATTAATATATTTTTAATTTTACCTTCTATTACAGCAATTACAGAACCTTTGGTAACTTTTGATCCTTCCTTTTTTTTTATGTGAAATTTAATGTTTTTGTCTAATAAATTAAAAGTTTCTTTAGCAAATTCTAGACCTCCTATAATTCCTTTTTGATTACTTAATAGTTTAACTTTTGAAATTGAATTATTATTTAATAAGTTTGTTGTTATATCTCCTGAAGGGTAAAGGTCCTCATTAAGAGCAAGCTTACAGGTTGATCGGATAAAATTTTTACTTAATTGAATTTTTGGCACAGAATTTATCTGCCTATTTTAGTCATTCTCTCTACTGATTTCCTAGCTTTCTCAATTGTATCATTATCCATAATTAATTCATTGGTTTCATTTTCTAGGCAATCAAGAATTTTTGGAAGTGTAATTCTTTTCATGTGAGGACATAAGTTACACGGTCTAATAAATTCTACGTTAGGATTGTCAATTTGAACATTGTCACTCATTGAGCATTCTGTTACCATCATAACCTTTTCAGGTTGATTATCCTTTACATATTTAATCATTCCACTAGTGGACCCAGCGAAATCACTTGCATCTATTACATCTGGGGGACACTCAGGATGAGCAATAATTTTAATACCTGGATTATTTTTTCTTATTTCATTTATCTCTTCATCATTAAACTGCTCGTGAACTTCACAAGTTCCTTTCCACGAAATAATTTCTACATCAGTTTGAGAAGCAACATACTTTGCCAAATAATCATCTGGTAAGAAAATTACTTTGTTAACTCCTAAAGAATTAACAATTTTTACTGCATTAGCTGATGTGCAACATATATCTGTCTCAGATTTAACATCCGCAGAAGTATTTACATATGAGACTACCGGAACTCCTGGGTATTGTTTTTTTAAATTTCTTACATCTTTTCCAGTTATAGATGATGACAATGAACAACCAGCTTTCATATCTGGTAATAAAACTTTTTTTTTAGGACTCATTAATTTAGCAGTCTCTGCCATAAAATGTACTCCACACATTACAATAATATCTGCATCCGTTTTTGCAGCTTCAATCGCTAGAGCTAGTGAATCTGCTGAAAAATCGGAGATGCCATGATATATTTCTGGGGTTTGGTAGTTATGTGCGAGGATTACAGCATTCTTTTCTTTTTTTAACTTATTGATTTTATAAATGTATGGTGCATGGGTTGCCCATTCTATTTCAGGGATAGATTTAGATACTTTTTGGTATATTGGATCTGTTGCTTTTCTTATTTGGGCCGTAAATTCCATAATAAAACTTATCAACTTGAAATAGAATTGTCATTCATTTAATCTGACGCATTTTGCGGCCATGCTGAAATTGGTAGACAGGCACGGTTGAGGGCCGTGTGGGCTTATCCCATGAGAGTTCGATTCTCTCTGGCCGCACCATTTAGAAATATCTAAATTAGATCAGGTTTTTCTTATTGGTATAAATAAATAAATTGGCTTAAATAATACTTTTAATATGCTATTTAATAAGAAAGTTAGTTTATTTAGTCTTTTTTTGAGTATTCTAATATACATTAATTAAAACTTAAATTTATATGAAAAGATCCTACAAAGAGTATGAACTGGATTTACTTGATGTAGAAGGACCACATAAGCAAACTATCTCAGCTTTCAGATTTTGGTATGAACACATAAAAAAAAATGCTTTAAAAAATGATGGTGATATATTTGAATTTGGTGTTTACAGAGGAAAATCATTAATAACAGCAGCTTTAATTTTAAAAAAACTTAAATCAAAAAAAAAATTATATGGTTTTGACAATTTCAAGGGATTG
>CACKIN010000031.1 GCA_902600205.1 uncultured Pelagibacteraceae bacterium
ATTACGATTAAAATTTTCATATTTGAATTTATGACTTTAAACTTCAAAAATCAAAATGACATATTAAACCTTGAAAAGCTTAACTCAAACGAAATTGAGTATATATTTAGTGATAAACCAATCAACAGACTAAAAACTAAACCACAACTAGAAGATAAAATTGAACTACTTTCTAAATTGAAAAGTGAAATTGAAAATATAGATAATTGTGAGCTGAAAAAAAATGCTAAGCAATTAGTATTTGCTGATGGGAACAGTCAAAGTAAAATTATGATTATAGGCGAAGGACCTGGGCAAAAAGAGGATGAACAGGGAAAACCTTTTGTTGGAGATGCAGGGATATTATTAAACAAAATGCTAGAGGCAATTCAAATAAAAAGGAACAATATTTATATAACTAATGTTGTAAATTATAGACCACCAAATAATAGGAAGCCTGAGCCATCAGAAATAAATAGATACTCGAATTATCTTAGGCAACATATCGCGATAATTGATCCTAAAATTTTAATTCTAATGGGTAGTACAGCAATGGAGTCACTTTTTGGTTCCAAAATAAAAATTTCAAAAGAAAGAGGTATTTGGAAAGAACTAATCATTCATAACAAAACATATTTGACAATGATTACATTTCATCCTGCCTACCTATTAAGACAAGCTGATCAAAAAAAATATTCGTGGGCTGATTTAAAATTAATCAGAAAAAAAATAGATGAATTAAAAATATCTGTTTAAATCTAAAATGATAGAAATACATAAAAAATATATAAGTTGGCGGAAAGAGAAACTTAATATTTCGAAGTTTGGATTATTGTGGATCACATTTATTAAAGAATTAATAATCAGAATATTTTTATATCATTTTTTTATTGCTCAATGAAAAAAATTGTTGCTGGTGTTGACGAAGTTGGTAGAGGTAGTTTGATTGGTCCGGTTTATGCGGCAGCAGTAATATTTAATCCTAAAATAAATAAAAAAAAAATTAAAGACTCCAAAAAATTGAAAAAAATTGAGAGAGAAATATTATTTAAGTACATAAAAAAGAATTCTATTTGGGCTATTGGATCAGCATCAATTGGAGAAATAGAAAGACTTAATATATTAAATGCAAGTCTATTGGCTATGAAGAGAGCAATAAAAAAACTAAAAGTTAAACCAAATTTAGTACTTGTTGATGGAAATAAATCGCCAGATTTGAATAATTACATTACAAAAACAGTAATCAAAGGAGATCAAAAAATAAAAGAAATATCTGCAGCATCAATTGTTGCAAAAGTATCAAGAGATAAACTGCTACTCAAAATGTCAGAAAGTTTCAAAAAATACAAATGGGACTCAAATGCAGGTTATGGAACCAAAGATCATATTAACGCTATTAAAAAATATGGAATAACCAGGTTTCATCGCAAAACATTCAATCCAATACACAACATATTGAGTCATAAAAAAAAATAGTAACAAGTAGACTGAAAATAATTCAATCACAGGTTGACGCAGACTCTTCTCTGGAGTCTAATTAATAATTAAAAAATGAGTATTAAAACTTATAAAAATAAAATTATTAATGGAGATAGTTTAAAGGAATTAAAAAAAATTCCTGACGAAACTTTTGATCTTATATTCGCTGACCCTCCTTATAACCTTCAATTAAAAAAAGAATTAAGTAGACCAGATAGATCTAGAGTAGATGCTGTTGATGATAAATGGGATCAATTTGAAAGTTTTAAAAGCTATGATGAATTCACTTTTAGATGGCTAAAAGAATGTAAAAGAATTTTAAAAAAAAATGGAACAATTTGGGTTATAGGTAGCTACCATAATATATTTAGAGTAGGTACTGCAATCCAAAATATGGGTTTTTGGATACTAAATGATGTAATTTGGAATAAAAATAATCCAATGCCAAATTTTAGAGGGACGAGGTTTACCAATGCACATGAAACACTTATTTGGGCCTCAAAGAGTGAAGGATCCAAATATACTTTTAATTATCAATCATTAAAATGTTTAAATGATGACCTGCAGATGAGATCCACATGGAATCTCCCAATCTGTAACGGAAAAGAAAGATTAAAAAAAAATGGAAAAAAAGTTCATTCTACGCAAAAGCCAGAATCTTTAATTCATAGAATAATATTAGCCTCATCGAACAAAAACGATTTCATTTTGGATCCATTTTTGGGATCAGGTACTACAGCTGTTGTTTCAAAGAAATTAGGTAGAAATTATTTTGGAATTGAAAAAGAAAAATATTATTTCGATGCTACAATGAAAAGATTAGATAATACGAATATAATAAAAGATGAATTTTTAGATACTCTACAAAATAACAGAACTAAACCAAGAATTCCTTTTGGATCATTAGTTGAAATGGGTCTAATTAAACCTGGAACAGAAATTTATGACCAAAAGAAAAAAGTAAATGCAAAAATTATGGTAGATGGTAGTATTAAATATCAACAATCAGAGGGATCAATCCATAAAGTGGCAGCAAAAATTATTGGTGCAGAAAGTTGTAATGGGTGGACATTTTGGCATTATAAATCTGGAAGTTCTTTAAAACCAATTGATGATTTGCGACAAAGACTAAGACCTTCAAATTAAGTTCTATAAATTTTACCCAAATAATTTTCAAGAAATGTTTTATTTTTTGAGAGAAACTTCAAAATATTATTTCTAATAAAGACACTTATAGGATTTGATAAATGGAATGAAAAATGATTAAATTTTGACTTGTCATTTATAGATGAAATATTTTCAATTCTTTTTTGATAGTATTCATTTGAACCATTTAAAATACTTTTTAATATATCGTTTGCGGTTTCAATACTTTGGGACGCCCCTTGAGCAAATGATGGTGGAAAAGTGAAGAGGGCATCGCCCGATAAAAATATATTTTTTTTATTTAAATTTGCGAAGTTACTGCTTACGTAAACAGGGAAAGACTTTAATTCTCGTAAATTTTGAAAGCTTATTTGTGATGTATTTTGTAAACTTGATCTTAGGGAGCCTAAAAACTTATCCGATTTGAATAAACTATGATTTCTTAGTTCATCTGATGATAATTTTTTTTTTATGATAGCTACAAAATTATATTCATTATTTTGATTAACCGGATAGATTACATAGTGGCTATTTGATCCCATATAAATAGAAATATCATTACCATAATCACCTATTAATTTAGCTCTAAGAGCGATATTAAAATTATATTTTGGATTTGTAATATCATTCAATATCAATGACTTCGTTTTTGAAAAAATACCATCAGCAATTATCAAATAATCAAATTCCTCATATGTGTTTTCATTCAAGGTAATTCTGAAGTTATTAACATTTTCTATTTTTGTTATATTTGAATTAAACTTAATCTGATTTTCAGGAACATTCTTAAATAAAAATTCTAATAATGTTGATCTTTTTAGTGTTGTGTATCGATTTAATGGATCATTAAACTGTGTAAGGTCTATATCGCAAATTTTTTTAGAGTTATTTGCTTGTATGAAATTCACTTTTGATGGAAAGCTAACTTCAGATGCAGGTAGATTTTTAAATCCTATGTTATTCAATAACTTAATACTATTTACTGATAGTTGAATTCCATAACCTTCTTGGAAATTATAGTTATCTTTTTTTTCAAATATTTTGTATTCAAAATTTTTTTCACTATTTAAAATATTTGCAAAATATAACCCCGATATTCCTCCACCAACAATTGCAATTTTTTTCATTAATTTATCTAATTGTATTAAGTATTTTCTTAGTAAATGAGGGCAAAGTCAAATTACTTAAATCTTTAACATCTACAAAAAAACCGTTTGTCTTTTCTGGCAATTTATTTTTTATATTAATTGCTATTCGCATATCCATATTTGACATTTTAATATTAATTCTTTTTCCAATATGATTTTTAAATTTCATCTTAGGTATCTCATTCATTGGAAATATATGCATGTCTTTTAAAAAATTAAATTTTCTGTTTTTTAAAAGATAATAATTATTCTTCTTATTTTGAAAAATATTTGCCTCAAAAAATTTTTGTTTGTTAAATTTATTTATCTTAACAATTTCAAAGTCATTTTTTTTAAAAGATTTACAATTTCTTGAAATTGGACATTGATCACAATGTGGTTTAATTGGTTTGCAAATTAATGCCCCTATTTCCATGATAGCTTGGGCATAATCACTAGCTCTGTTTGTTTCCCCAAAAAAAGATTTTTTTTTATGTAAATTCTCTTTAGAAATTTCTTTTTCTTTTTTTAAATAAAATACTCTTTTCAAAACTCTTTCAACATTCCCGTCTAATGGAATTATTTTATTATTAAAAGCGATTGCCATAATTGCTTTTGAAGTATAATCTCCTACACCAGGTAATGATTTTAAACCATCCTCATTATTTGGAAGCTTTCCCTTAAATTCATTCATAATTATTTTTGCTGCTTTTTTTAGATTTCTTGCTCTTGAATAATATCCCAATCCCTCCCAACATTTCATTAATTTAGCATCTTTAACTTTTGATAAACTTATTAAATCTGGGATTTTCGAGGTGAAATTTTCAAAATATGGGATTACTGTTTTAACTTGAGTTTGTTGCAACATAAATTCACTTACTAAAGTAAAATATTCTTTTTGACTTTTAGAGACTTTTTTTCGCCAGGGAAGATTTCTTTTATTATT
>CACKIN010000032.1 GCA_902600205.1 uncultured Pelagibacteraceae bacterium
ATAAAAATTAGATTTTTTAGAATAGAAATCTAGGACCGGTTTAGTTGTTTCCATATATGTATCATATCTTTTTAATATAGTTGATGAATTGTCGTCAGCTCTTTTCTCTAAAATTTTTCTTTTTTCTATTCTTTTTAAAATTGTATTTTTTTTTACGTTAAGAAAAAAAATAAAATCAATTTTTTGATCAGATTTATTAAGCAGTATATCTAAATTTTCTGCCTGACTTAATGATCTTGGATAACCATCAAATATCAATTTATTCTTTTTTGATGGATCAAATATTACATTTTTTATTAGTTCGTTAACAATTTCATCTGTTGCAAAATCACCTTTTGAAATTATATTTTCAATATCTTTACCTATATCTGTTTGGTTTTTAACTTCATTTCTTAAAAGATCACCTGTTGACACTTGATACAAGTTAAATTTTTCTACAATATTTTGTGATTGAGTACCTTTTCCCGCTCCTGGTGGTCCAAAAATTATTACATTCACTAAACTATCTTCCAAATTTAGTTTTTTTAATTAATTGTTCATATTGAGAGCTCATCAACCTAGTTTGAACTTGTGTTACAGTATCTATTGCTACTACAACAACAATTAATACTGATGCTCCACCTAAATAAAAAGGAATTGGATAATTCGCTATTAAAAATTCTGGCATTAAGCATACTAGAGTTAAATATAATGCGCCAATGGTAGTTAATCTTGTTAGTATTGTATCAATATATAATGCCGTACTTTCACCTGGCCTAATACCTGGTATAAAACCTCCATATTTTCTTAAATTTTCAGCTGTTTCATTTGGATTAAAAGTTATTGATGTGTAGAAGAAAGTAAAAAATATAATTCCTGACGCATACAATAGCATGTAAAGTGGTTGTCCTTGAGAGAAATATGACGAAATATTTAAAAAGGTTTCATTTTCTGAAACACTAAAGTTTGAGAATGTAACCGGTAATAATAATAAAGCTGAAGCAAATATGGCCGGTATAACACCAGCAGAATTAATTTTTAAAGGTAAATGAGAAGACTCTCCTCCATACATTTTATTGCCCATTTGTCTTTTAGGATAATTTATTAGAATTTTTCTTAAGGCTCTTTCCATAAATACAATAAATAGAATTGTAAGTATCAATAATACGAATATAAATATAATCATCAAAGTTGAAATAGCTCCTGTTCTCCCCAACTCAAATGTTGTTACTAAGGCTCTTGGTATTTCAGCAACAATCCCTGAAAAGATAATTAATGATATACCATTACCAATTCCTCTTTGTGTTATTTGTTCTCCCAACCACATTAAAAAAATTGTTCCAGCAACAATTGTGGTAACTGTGGAGATTTTAAAGAATAATCCTGGATTAATTACCAGATCGGCCGAGGACTCTAATCCTACTGCTAAACCATATCCTTGGATCGTGGCTAAGAGTACAGTGCCGTATCTTGTTATTTGAGTAATTTTTTGTCTACCAATTTCCCCTTGTGCTTTTAGATTTTTAAAGTAGTCAGTAACACCTGTTAATAATTGTACGATAATTGATGAAGAAATATATGGCATAATGCCAAGCGCAAAAATTGCCATTCTGCTTACAGCACCACCAGCAAACACATTGAACATTCCTAATAGTCCTTTTTGGTTACCCTCCATCATTACTTGTAATTGCTCTGGGTCAATACCGGGTAATGGTACAAACGTACCTAATCTATATATTGCCAATATAAAAATTGTAAATAATATCCTGTTTCTTAAATCATTAGTTTGTGATGACTCGCTCATTTGTAAAGATTATTTTGGATTTTTAATTTTTATTATACCACCAATTTTTTCAATTTTTTCCTTTGCGGCAACTGAGGAATAATCAGCTTCTATGTCCAATTTTGTTTTAAGATTACCATTTGCTAGTATTTTAAATTTCAAATAGGTTTTTTTAATTATATTTTTTTTTTTTAGGTTTTCTAAATTAATTAAATTGCTGGGATCAACTCTTTTATTATCAATAAAGTTTTGTAGTTGATCTAAATTTATTTTTGCAATTTTATTTTTATTTATAGGATTAAATCCTCTTTTAGGCAGTCTTCTATAAAGGGGCATTTGCCCACCTTCAAAACTCTTTATAGCAACTCCAGATCGTGATTTCTGACCTTTAATTCCTCTTCCAGAAGTTTTACCTTTTCCTGTTCCTATACCACGTCCCAGTTTCTTTTTTGGTTTTTTGATTTTAACTTTGTTGCTTAGTATATTCATTATCCTCTTTTTTCAACTATTTCAGAAATTTTTTTGTTTCTAAGAATTGATATATTCTTAGGTGAATTTTGATTTGATAAAGCCTTCATACAAGCTCTTATAACGTTATGTGGATTAGCTGTTCCAAGTGATTTTGCAACAATATCTTTTATTCCTAAAACCTCACAGACAGCTCTAACAGCTCCACCTGCAATGATTCCAGTACCTTTTGGTGCAGCTCTTAATTTTATTTTTCCAGCTCCATCTTTTCCATAAATATCATGATGAATTGTTCTGCCCTCTCGTAGAGGAATTTGTACAAGATTTCTCCTTGCTAATTCATTTGCTTTTTTAATTGCATCAGGAACTTGTTTAGCTTTGGCATGAGCAACTCCAATTTTACCATTTTGATTTCCTACGACAACTAAAGCAGAAAATCCAAATCTTCTACCACCTTTAACAACTTTAGTTATTCTGTTAATGTGAACTAGTTTTTCTACAAATTCTGTATTTTTTTCCATATATCAAAATTCCATTCCATTTTTTCTTAATTCATCAGCAAATAACTTTACTCTACCGTGATATTTATAGACACCCCTATCAAAATATACCTTGGTAATCTTCATATCTTTTGCCTTTTTTGCTAATACTTCAGCTACTAATATTGATAATTCATTCTTTGTTTTTTTTTGCTGCTTGATTTCTTTTGAATTGGATGATGCAGAAACTAAAGTGATATTTTTTGTGTCATCAATAATTTGTGCACTAATATTTTTGGTTGATCTATTTACACTTAATCTAAGTCTTTCACTAGTGGAAACTTTTTTAATTTTATTTCTAACTCTATATTTTTTTCTTTCAATTTTATTTAATTTCATTATTTCTTTTTTCCCTCTTTTCTTAAAATATATTGTCCTTGCTCTTTGATACCTTTGCCTTTGTAAGGTTCTGGTGGTCTTATACTTTTAATTTTCGCTGAAATCATTCCTACTTGTTGTTTATCTGTACCAGAAATTTTTAGAATAGTTTGTTTTTCAACCTGTATTTTAATTCCTTCAGGAATTTCAAAATTTATATCATGACTAAATCCTAATTGAAGATTAAGGATTTTGCCTTTTAAAGCAGCTCTGTAACCGACACCAGATAGCTCCAAAATCTTTTCATATCCTTTACTCGCACCAATTATTGCATTATTTATTAAGCTTCTATTCATTCCCCATAATCTTTTAGTGTTTTGATTATTTTGTTTTGGTTTTATTGATACTTCTTTTCCTTCATTTATGTTTAAATCAAAAATATCTAAATCAATATTTAAGGATTTTTTTCCAAGTGGTCCCTCTATATTTATTATATTTCCACTTAACATAACTTTAACTTTTTCTGGAATAGAAATATTAATTTTACCTATTTTAGACATTAAAATACCTTACAAATTATTTCACCACCAACTTTTTGTTTTCTTGCATCTATATCTGTCATCACACCCTTTGGAGTTGATACAATTGCAATTCCAAGTCCATTGTTGACTTTGGGCAAGCTCTCAGCACTTGAAAAAATTCTTCTACCTGGTTTAGAAACTCTTTCAATTGAATTTATAACAGGATTGCCTAAGTTATATTTCAAACTAATATGTAAGTTTGATTTATTCTGATCTGATTTAACTTCATAATCAATTATGTAACCTTCAGATTTTAAAATTTCTGCTATTCTAGTTTTAAATTTTGATGATGGAAGCGCTAGTTTTTTATGGTTTCTCATTTGAGAATTTTTTAACCTTGCTAACATATCACCTATTGGGTCACTTAAACTCATAATATCCTTTCTACCAACTTGATTTAACCATACCAGGAATTTTTCCTTCTAATCCTAATTGTCTTAAAGCAATTCTTGATATTTTTAATTTTCGGTAAACTCCATGTGGTCTACCTGTTATTTGACATCTATTTCTTACTCTAATTTTTGCCGAATTTCTTGGAAGTTTAGAAAGTTTTTGTTGTGCCTTAAATCTTTCTTCTAATGAGAGTTTCTTATCCATTACAATTTTTTTAAGATTTTCCCTTTTTTTGTAATATCTATTTGATAATTTAATTCTTTTATTATTCTTATTTATCGCACTTAATTTAGCCATTAGTTGCTCCTATTTTCTTTAAATGGAAAGTTTAGCCTTTTTAAAAGTTCAAAACTATGTGATGTATCAATTGATTTAATTACAATAGTTATATCTAAACCTCTTATTTTATCTACTTTATCAAAATTAACTTCTGGAAATAC
>CACKIN010000033.1 GCA_902600205.1 uncultured Pelagibacteraceae bacterium
TTATCCTTAATCCCGAATTTGCAATTGAAAAGATATCATATATTTTTCCAAATTTTCTCTTTTTAGAAATATTTAGTAAAATAGATTATTATTCTTATATTATCTATTTTTTAATTGTATTTTTCTCACTTTTTTTACTGAAAAATTTTTTCATCTTTGTTCACTTTTATTTACAAAATAAGTTTGTACAAAAAATAGAAGAAGATCTTTCGCGAAAAATTTTAAATAAGTATTTATTACAGGACTATTCTTTTTTTGTTGAAAATAATTCCTCAACTCTAACCTCGAAAATATCTGTTGATTTAATTAATTTTACTAGAGGGTTCGTTGGACCACTAATTACGCTTATTTCTGAAATAATGATTGTAATAGGTTTTTCTTTTGTGATCTTGATATTTGGATTATCAAACATTGGCCTTATCTTTCTGTTTTTTTTTTCTATCGCAGCGTTTTTTTTAAAAATAATTGGCAATCTTTCAAAACAGTGGGGAAAGGATAGAAAATATTTTGATAGTATAAAACTAGATATTTTAAAAACAACTTTTATAAATATTAAAAGTATTATCTTAGATAACAAATATAAAAAAAAGGAAGAAGATTTTTTCTACACAACTAAAAATTTAGCAAATTTACAAAGAAAAATAATTACAACAAGTATAATACCTAAAGTCTCATTCGAAATTATTGGTATTATGTCAATTGTAATAGTAATTTATTATTTAATAATTAACGATTTCTCTAATGAATATATAATTACTACAACTGGTTTTTTCATTGCAGTGGCATATAGAATTGTTCCCTCATTCCAAAGAATTATATTCACTTATCAACAAATTAGTTTTTCTAAAGTAGTGCTAAAAAGTATAATTGCAGATTTAGATTTAGAGGAAAATATAGATTTTTCTAAAGATAAAATAGGATTTAAAAATTGTATTGAATTGAAGAACGTATCGTTCAGCCACAAAAAAAGATCAAAATTAATTTTGGATAATATTAATTTTAAAATAAAAAATAGAGAAATTATTGGAATTTTTGGAGAAAGTGGTGCTGGAAAAAGTACTTTTGTAGATATAATTTCGGGACTTTTAAAACCGACTGAGGGTTCTTTAATAATTGATAATAAAGTGATCAACTCAAAACAGTTATTAAGAAAATGGCAAAATGAAACTGCATATGTTACGCAAAATACTAGTTTGTTTAAAGGATCTCTAAAAAATAATATAATTTTTTCTGATATAAATGATGAGTATAATATTGATTTATTTAATAAAGTAATAGAACAATCTCAATTGAAAAAATTTATTGATGATTTGTCTGATGGATACGATACAGATGTTGGAGAACTAGGGATAAAATTATCAGGTGGCCAAAAACAAAGAATTGGTATTGCCAGAGCTTTATATAAAAATCCAAAATTTTTGATTTTTGATGAAGCTACAAATGCATTAGACTCTATATCTGAAAAACAAATAATTGATACAATTTTTGAAATAAAATCAAACTTCACAATAATTATAATTTCTCATAAAAAAAGTTTAATAGAGAGATGTGATAAAATTTTTAAAATTAAAGATGGAAAAATAAATTTAATTTCTAATTTTTAAAAGTTATTTTGAATCTAGATTAATACTTACTTTATTTTTTTTTTAAAAATTAAAACGAAGTAAACACTCAAGCTGAAAATTAATGTAATGATAGTATTTAAATTCAGACCTACAGAAACAAAATTGATCAAATTTACAAAATAAATAATAATGAACGTCTTTAAATCACCGAATTTTTTCAACAAAAAATGATGTAAATGATTTCTATCTCCAGAAAATGGATTTTTTCTATTATATATTCTTATTATAAAAAGTCTTAACATATCAACACCTGGTATCAACATGAGCAAAAATATTTGATCTGATTTAATACCTCCTTGATTATAAAAATTGATTATGAACAATCCAATAGTAAATGATAAAATATAACACCCTCCATCTCCTAAGAAAGATTCATCTTTATAATTTTTAAGAAGAAAAACAATGTGAGTAAAAACTAATATTGAACAAAATAGAATATTATAACCATTTAATAAAAAAAAAATAAAAAATGTTAAAGAATAAAAACCTGATTGAAGATTGATTCCGTCAAACATATTGAATGAATTAATAAATAATGAAAGACAAAGTATGGTAAAAAAAATTGAGTAGTTTCCAAGATAAATTTTATACTCTATAAGATGAAAACTTAATTGGGAAATCAAAAATCTATTATTTTCTGACAAAAAGAAATAAAGTATGATTACTATCAATACCAGTTTTAAAGTTCCATTTAAATTTATTTTATCATCCAATATTCCGAGAAGAAAAAAAACAATTATCGAGACTAGATATCCAAATTTTATTTGATCAAAATTTTCAAAAATTTCATCAGTAAAATTTGAAAAAAAAATAATGAATATTAAATTAATAAAAAAAAATAAACCTCCATTAATTGTAATTGGTTTTGAATGAATTTTCCTACCTGAAGGTTTATCTGTTGGTAAGAATTTTCTGTAAACACTGTCTTTTAATAGATACAAAAAAAGATTTATAAATACAAAAAATAGAATTATGTAAAATTTATCGTTAACAATCATAAATATTAATTTAATTTTTTATATAACTTATTTGATGTAAAGAAGTGAAAAAACAAAATAACAGGAAATACAAAAAAACCTGAAATTTGAAATAATAATCTTTCTAAAGTAACTGATAGTAAAAATTCTGAGGTATAGGGGTGAATAATATACATCCCATATATGAAACAATAAAAAAATATCAATTTAATATAAAAATACTTTAACAATTTTTTGTTTGGGTTTTTTGGTATCATAAAGAATAGAGATAAAAATATTAGAATCCATATTGGATATTTTATAATGGAAATTATGACATGTTTAGATATTAAAAATATAGTTGCTATTAAAAATTTTATATCTAAAATTTGATCAAGATTTATTTTTATTGGCTCTTGAAACCCATAAACCTGAATAATATTTTTTTCTAAAAAAAACTGTATTGAAATCGATAATATTAAAGACAAGATGATAATAAACTTATTTAAATTATTTTTAATAAAAAATCCTAGTATAAGAAAAATTATTGACAAATAAATGACACCTTCATCTTTAAAGTAAATAAGTAAGTTTCCAGTTAAAATTAAAATAATTAACTGTTTTATTGAAGTATATTTATTATCTAGGATATTTATAATTAATTTTGAAATTAAAGCCATAAAACTAAATAATAAATATTCTTGATATCCTCCTAACAAATAATCATCATATGTAAATATTATTAAAAGCAGAATTATTGGTGATAGAATAAAAATATTAAAACTTTTATCTTTGAAAAAGGAACAAGATAAAGAGAATATAGATAAAACATAAATAAATATATAGATTAATCTTCCTAAATACTCATATTCAATTATTGAATTTTTCCAAAAAAAAGCCCAAAGATAAGTACCAAGATGTGGATACATTGATGCGGGTAAATTTCTGATATTTTCAATTGAGTGACCATCATAGAATAATTTTGTTTTAAAAAACCAATGAGCAATTCCATCCCACTCAAAATTTAAATTATAGGATAAATTTAAAAAGATACAAATACAAAGTATAAGAAAAAATAAAATATAAATTTTTTCAAGTTTCAAATATTTTAACCATTTATTAAAGCAAAAAATATTAATACAAATAGAAAAAGATAAAAAAAAATAAAAAATATATTTCAAATCAAAACTTAAATAAGAGCAAATTAATAAGAGGTTAAGTATAATTACTCCATTAATTAAAAGTGTATCAAATACTCCAAAAAAATATCTTTTTGTTATTAATATTTTATTTAATACCACAGGGTTAAAGGGGAATGAGAAAATTAATAAAAAAAATATTAATTGACAAAAAATAGCAACAACTTCAATCATGATTTAAATACGTAAAGATAACAATTTTTTTTCCGTTCAAGTAAATTTAGTTCCCTCAAATTTATACTTACACCTTCTACTTGAATTGAATTGGGTATAGTAGTGCTTGGGTAGTTTAAAATTAATACAAATACTTTATCTTGCATTAAGTCTTTTTCGTAAAAAAAGCCTCTAAATAAAGGATAACCTTCGTAGTTTTGTTGTATTACTTTATATTTATTGATTTCATGTTTTTTTACCATTTCATTATAAAAACCGTAAGACTCTTTCTCACAATAACCATGGCTTAATTGCATTCTGCTCTCATAATCTCTTTTAGAGATTTTATAAATAT
>CACKIN010000034.1 GCA_902600205.1 uncultured Pelagibacteraceae bacterium
AGAGGAGTTATGAATTTAGCTCATAACCTTCAAGATGTAAGGGATTTAAAAAGAAGAACTCACGCAAACAGACTTAATGGTATTGATGCAGTGTGGTTAAATACAGATCAAGTAAAAGAATTTTGTCCAATAATAAATACTTCTCCAGATATAAGATACCCTGTTCTTGGCGGAACATTACAAAGAAGAGCGGGTACTGCTAGACATGATGCTGTTGCATGGGGTTATGCAAGAGGTGCTAATGAATTCGGAGTTGATATAATTCAAAATTGTGAAGTTAAAGGTATTAAAAGAAATGGAGATCAAGTTGAAGGTGTTGAAACATCAAAAGGATTTATTAAAACAAAAAAAATTGGTGTTGTTGCAGCAGGACACTCAAGTGTAATTGCTAACATGGCTGGGTTAAAATTACCACTTGAAAGTAAACCTTTACAAGCATTAGTTTCAGAACCAGTTAAACCAATAATTGATACTGTAGTAATGTCTAACGCTGTACATGCATATGTTAGTCAGTCTGACAAAGGCGAACTAGTAATTGGCGCTGGTACGGATGCTTATGTTTCTTATACTCAAAGAGGTAGTCACGATGTTGTCGAAGGAACATTAAAAGCAATATTGGAGTTGTACCCTATTTTTAGCCGAATGAAAATGTTGAGACAATGGGGAGGAATTGTTGATATATGTCCTGATGCAAGTCCAATAATTAGTAAAACAAATATAAAAGGACTCTATTTTAACTGTGGTTGGGGCACTGGAGGTTTTAAAGCAACACCTGGATCCGGTGATTTATTTGCACACACTATTGCTAATGATGAACCACATAAATTAAATGCTGCATTTAATCTTAATCGATTTGTGAGTGGAGATCTAGTTGATGAGCATGGTGCAGCTGCTGTAGCACACTAATGTTTTTAATAAATTGTCCATATTGTGGTGAAAGAGACCAAAGTGAATTTTCATGTGGAGGTGAAGCTCACATAGTTAGACCCAAACAACCAACTGAGCTAAGTGATGATCAATGGGCAGAATATCTATTTATGAGAAAGAATATTAAAGGAGTTCAGTTCGAAAGATGGAACCATTCTCATGGATGTAGGAAGTGGTTTAATATGGTTAGAGATACATCAAATGACAAGATACATGCGGTTTACAAAATGGGTGAAAAACCACCGGTAGAATAAATGACAAAATATAGAATAAATAAGACAAAACATATAGATCAAACTAAGACAGTTTCATTTGATTTCGACGGAAAATCTTATCACGGTTTTGAAGGTGATACTTTGGCATCTGCCCTACTTTCAAATGGAGTTCATTTAGTTGGTAGAAGCTTTAAATATCACCGACCAAGAGGAATAATGACTTGTGGATCCGAAGAACCTAATGCGATATGCCAAATAAACGAAGATACAGATTTAACAGAACCTAATGTTAGAGCTACAGAGATTGAGTTGTATGAAGGTTTAAAAGCCTCAAGTCAAAATTGTTGGCCCAGTGTTAATTTTGATATAGGAGGAATTAACAATTTTATATCTCCATTTATACCTGCAGGTTTTTATTATAAGACTTTTATGTGGCCTAAAAGTTTCTGGAAAAAAATTTATGAACCGTTGATAAGATGGTCAGCAGGACTAGGTAAATCACCAACAAAACCCGATCCTGAATTGTATGACCATAAACATGTTCATTGTGATGTATTAATTATAGGTGGTGGTATTTCTGGAATTATAGCATCAAAAATTGCTGCTAAAAATAATTTAAAAACAATATTGATTGAAGATAAAAATATTCTTGGAGGGTCAACAATATTTCAAAAGAATGAAAATTATAAAATTAATGATAAATATTCAGGTGAATGGATAGATGGGGAGATAGCGGAACTTAAAAAATTAGATAATTTAACAATCAAAACTAGAACAAGCTTAGCAGCTTATCATAGTTATAATTACCTCTTAGCAAAAGAAAATATTTCAGACCATATATCATTGGACAAAAGAAATGGTGATATCAGACAGAGATTATGGAAAATCAGAGCTGATAAAGTAATAGTAGCAACTGGTGCTATAGAAAGACCCCTTGTATTTAATAATAACGATAGACCAGGAATAATGCTTTCTAACTCCGTTAAAAAATATTTAGACTTTTATGGTGTAACTTGTGGATTTAATAATGTGATATTTACTAATAATGATAGTGCTTATGAAACAGCTGTTTCCTTGAAAGAAAAAGGAATATCTGTAGAAATGATAGATATAAGGAAGAAATCTAATTCGAACATTGTAAAAAATGCTGAACAACTTGGAGTTAAAATCTATTGGAACTCAACAGTAGTCAACACTTTTGGTCTTAGAAAAATAAATTCTGTTGAGATAATGAACTTATCTGAGGATGGATCAAATGTTGTTGGAGATAAAAATAGAATTAACTGTGATTGTTTGGCGATAAGTGGTGGTTGGACACCAATGGTTCACATGCACACACAATCTGGTGGAAAATTAGATTTTAGAGAAATTGATCAAACTTTTATACCAAATGAAATCGACAAAAATCATATTAATGTTGGTTCATGTAATGGCGATTTTGAACTTGAAGAAATAATTAATAATACAAATAAAAAGGTAAAGAATTTTTTGAATGTCAGTGAAACTGAATTTGACAATATTTCTGTACTAAACTCAAAAGAATTAGATAAAAGAAATATATGGCTACTACCAAATTTTATGTCAGAGGGTAAATGCAAATCTTTTATTGATTTTCAAAATGACTCTACTGCAAAAGATATAAAACTTGCCCTTAGAGAAGGTTTTAAATCTATTGAACATGTAAAACGTTACACAACAACTGGAATGGCAACTGATCAAGGTAAATTATCCAACATGCATGCATTGGGAATTATTGCAGATACAGCTGGAGTTAAAATGGGTACATTAGGAACAACAACATTTAGACCTCCGTTCACGCCATTAACTTTTGGATCAATAGTTGGAAGAAGTGTGGGTAATTTTTTTGATATAACAAGAAAAACTTCAATTCATGAATGGCATATTCAAAATAACGCTAAATTCGAAAATGTTGGACAGTGGAAAAGGCCTTGGTACTACCCTATTAATGACGAAGGTCTTCATGAAGCTGTTCAAAGAGAAAGTAAGGCAGCTAGAGATAGTGCAGGAATTTTAGATGCTTCTACACTTGGAAAAATAGATATTCAAGGAACTGACGCATCTGAATTTTTAAATAGAGTTTACACCAATGCATGGTCAAAATTAGGAATTGGAAAATGCAGATATGGATTGATGTTAAATGAAGATGGTATGGTTTATGATGATGGTGTTACGACAAGATTAGGTGAAAATCATTACTTAATGACTACAACAACAGGAGGAGCAGCTAATGTTCTTTCAAAACTTGAAGATTATTTACAAACAGAGTGGCCTGAGTTAGATGTTTACTTAACTTCAGTCACAGACCACTACTCGACAGCAAGTATATGCGGTCCAAACTCAAAAAAAATATTAAAAAAAATATTTCCAGATAAAGATTTTAGTGATGATACTTTTCCACATATGTCTTATCAAAATGGCAAAATTGATGAGATAAGTTGTAGAATAATGAGAATAAGTTTTACTGGCGAACTTAGTTATGAAATTAATATAGAGTCGAAATATGGAAAATCGTTATGGGAAAAATGCATTGAGGCAGGAAAAGAATTTAAGATTACACCTTACGGAACAGAAACCATGCATTTATTAAGAGCTGAAAAAGGTTTTATTATTGTTGGTCAAGATACAGATGGAACTATGACACCAATAGACCTTCAAATGGATTGGATAGTTAGTAAAAAAAAATACGATTTTATTGGAAAAAGATCACTTTATAGAAGTGATACTATTAGAGAAGATAGAAAACAACTTGTAGGATTACTTACAGATGATCCAAATGAAATATTAGAAGAAGGAGCTCAGATTGTTTCTGATATAAGCAAAAAACCCATAGAAATGATTGGGCATGTAACATCGAGTTACTTTAGCCCAAATTTAAACAAATCAATTGCACTTGCTGTCGTAAAAAG
>CACKIN010000035.1 GCA_902600205.1 uncultured Pelagibacteraceae bacterium
CTATACCTGCCATTAAAATAAAATAATCATTATTGATTTTTACTAAATTAGTTTGTTTTAAATTGTTTGATTGTAAAATTTGAACAATTTTACTTATTTTTTTACTCATATTTAGTTCAGCTTGAAGTAAATTAGCAGTTCCAGCTGGTATATAACCAATAGCAAAATCTTTTTTTGGAACAAAATTATTTTTAATAAGTTTGTTTATTGCAAATGATACTGAACCATCGCCTCCAGCAACTACAAGTCTATCTATATTTAACTTAGAAATATTTTTAAATACTGCCTCTGCTTTATCCACGCTCTCAGTTTCAAAAAAAGAAACATCGTTATACTTAGAAAGTTCATCAGAAATTTTTTTTATAAATTTAGATTTTCTGCCAGAGGAAGCGTTTTTGTTGTAAATAATGCAATATTTCATAATAAATTTTAATATTTCCTTAACATTACTATGGCACAAAGAATTATACGATTCTAGTGCAAATTGAATTAAAAAAAAAGGATTAAATGAAACCTATATTAAAATACAAAAGTATATTCATTTCAGATGTGCATCTTGGTACTAAAGGTTGCCAAGCAAATAAATTGCTTGAATTTTTTAAAAATACAAGATCAGAAAAACTTTACTGTGTAGGCGATATAATAGATGTTTGGGCACTTCAAAAAAATTTTTATTGGCCACAAGAACATAATGACGTAATTCAAAAAATATTAAGAAAAGCAAGACATGGAACAGAAGTTTACTACGTTATAGGTAATCATGATGAAGTGTTTCGAAAATTTATTCCTATGCATTTTGGACAGATAAAAATGATCAATAGAGTAATTCATCAGTCTGTTTTAAATAAAAAATATTTAGTTGTTCACGGTGATGCTTGGGATGGTGTTATGAGATATGCCAAATGGTTGTCGAAGTTAGGCGCAATAGCCTATGAAATGCTATTGAAATTAAATGTAGTGATTAACTTTTTTAGACGTCTAAGAGGTAAAGGCCAGTGGTCTTTAGCAAAGTTTCTTAAATATAAGGTAAAAAATGCAGTTAAATATATGGGAGAATACGAAAAAACAATTGCAGAATATGGAAAGAAAAAAAAATTTGATGGAATAATCTGTGGGCATATTCATCATGCCCAAAATGAAAATTATGATGGTGTTAATTATTTAAATTGTGGAGACTGGGTTGAGTCTTGTACTGCCTTAGTTGAAAACTTTGATGGAACGTTTGAAATAATTTATTGGGATAAATTAAGAGAAGAATTTTCAGATAGTCGTAATAATTCAGATAAAGAAGTAATTGAAACTCCAGGTCTGAAAAAGGCATCATAATGAAAATATTAATTGTAACAGACGCTTATTTTCCACAAGTAAATGGTGTGGTAAGAACTTTAAATGAAACAGGAAAAAAACTTGAAGCAATGGGTCACGAAGTTGAGTATTTAAATCCCCAACTTTTCTTCACTGTGCCAATGCCTAAATATAATGAAATAAGACTTTCTGTGAATGTTTGGCCAAGAGTAAGTCATTTAATAAAAAAAATAAATCCTTCAGCCATACATATAGCTACCGAAGGTCCTTTAGGATTTATGGCAAGAAGATATTGTCTTAAAAATAATCTAAAGTTTACCACAAGTTTTCACACAAGATTTGATAAATATATGAAATTATATTTACCTTGGGTTCCTGAAAAATTATCACAGAAATTCCTAAGCAACTTTCATAACAAAGCAGAAAAAATTTTGGTTACAACCGAATCTATGAAAAAAGAACTAATTCAAATTGGAGTAGATGAAAGTAAAATGGTTGTTTGGACAAGAGGTGCTGATCATGGATCGTTTAAAAATCCAAAAAAAATCAATTTAGAATATAAAAGGCCTATATGGATATATGTAGGTCGAGTAGCTATTGAAAAAAATATTCGTGCTTTTTTAAATCTAAAATTAGAAGGAACAAAACTTCTTGTTGGTAAAGGACCAGATATTGAAAAGTTAAAAAAAGAATTTCCAGATGCTCACTTCTTGGGTGAAAAAACTAATGGTGAATTAGCTTCATATTTTACATCATCTGATGTTTTTGTCTTTCCAAGCAAAACAGATACGTTTGCAATTGTAATATGTGAATCCCTCAGTTGTGGTACACCAGTTGCAGCATTTCCTGTTCCTGGTCCTAAAGATATTTTCAAAGATAGTGAAATTAATTGTTTAGATGAGGATTTAGAAAAATCCGCAATGAAAGCTCTAAAAGTTGAAAGAGAAAAGTGCCTAGAATACTCTAAAAACTTTACTTGGGATAAAACCGCAGAAATTTTTATTAATAATATCTCCCCTAATTAAGTAACTAAAATTTAAATAATTGCATATTAAATTTTTAATATGTTAATTATATACTTAACTTTTAGAACATCATGATTGGCCTCTTTGAAATACTATTAATCTGTGTAATTATATTTCTACTAATAATAATTTATTCAAACAGAAATAAAAAAAATACTGATGATAAAATTATTATTTCAAAGTATGAAAAGGATGATAGCAAAACATTTATACTAGATGAATTAGAGGATCAATTTATAGCATTAGATAAATTAAATATTATAAAATATGCCAATCCAAGTGCCGAAAAAAGATTTGGTAAAAATATTTTAAATACACATCTCGGCACAATTTTAAGAAATCCTAATCTAGATGAAAAAATCAGAGAAGTTAAGTCTTCAAAAAAAACCAGTAATTTAGATTTAGAAATAAATTTGCCTTCATATCAGTATTACAGAATTTATGTGATTCCTGGACCAACTGTAATTTTTACAGAAAAAGACTCTGTTGTTTTATTTTTAAAAGATCTTACCGAAATTTCAAAAGCACAAAAATTTAGAACTGACTTTGTTGCTAATGTTAGCCATGAATTAAAAACTCCTCTTGTTTCAATTAAAGGCGCTATAGAGACAATAGAGGGTCCTGCTAAAGATGACGAAATAGCAAAGATAAACTTTCTTAAAATAATCTCTTCACAAAGCAAAAGAATGGAAAATTTAATAAGTGATCTATTAATATTAAGCAGAATTGAACTCCAGGAGCATATAAGACCTGACAAACCAGTTAATTTGAAGAATGTATTGACAAAAGTAAAAGATGTTCATTTTACTAGCTTAAAAGAAAAAAATATTAATCTTGAAATTAATTTAGGTAATGTAAGTGATGTTATTGGTGATGAAGATAAATTAATAACAGTTTTTTCTAATTTATTAGACAATGCTATTAAATACTCAAAAGAAAAATCAACTATAAATATATTAGCTTCTCCAAGCAAAGGGAAACTCATAACAAAAGGAATTAAAATATCTGTATCTGATCAAGGTATTGGAATTCCCGAGGATCAAATTAACAGGGTAACTGAAAGATTTTATAGAGTAGATGTTGAAGAGAGCAGGAAAGTTGGTGGAACAGGTTTAGGTCTTGCAATTGTCAAACATATAATTTCTCAACATAGAGGTGATTACGAAATAAAAAATCTTAATGGTAAAGGAACCGAAATTAACA
>CACKIN010000036.1 GCA_902600205.1 uncultured Pelagibacteraceae bacterium
AATTATAACACTAAAAAAAGGTCAAAATATTGATTTGACAACAGGAATTTAAAAATGGCACTGAAAACTTTTAAACCATATACAAAATCAAGAAGAGGAACTATCCTCGTTAGTAGAGAGGGTTTATGGAAAGGTAGACCTTTCAAACCCTTAACATTACCTAACAGTTCATCTAAGGGCCGAAATAATTACGGAAGAATAACATCAAGAAACCATGGAGGTGGGCACAAACATAAATATAGAAAAATAGACTTCCATAGAAAAAAAATTGACATTATTGGTGAGGTTGAAAGAATTGAATACGATCCAAATAGATCGTGTCATATCATGCTTGTAAAATTTGAAGATGGAGAGAGATATTACTATTTAGCCCCAAAAGATATAAAGATTGGTGATAAAATTCAAAATGGATCAAAATCTGAGATAAAAGTAGGTAATTGTCTTCCTTTAAAAGATATTCCAGTTGGAATAGACATCCATAATGTCGAAATTAACCCAGGTGGCGGTGGAAAAATTGCCAGATCAGCAGGAACATCAGTTTCTATATCAGGTATTGATGGAAATTATTCAATAATAAAAATGACTTCAGGTGAAGTCAGAAAGATAAATTTTAACTCAATGGCGACTATTGGTGTTTTATCTAACCCTGATCAAAAAAATATTAAAATAGGTAAAGCAGGAAGATCTAGGTGGCTTGGAATAAGACCTCATACGAGAGGTGTTGTTAAAAATCCTGTAGATCACCCACATGGTGGTGGTGAAGGTAAGTCTGCAGGTGGTAGACATCCAGTTTCTCCCACAGGTCAATCTGCAAAAGGATTAAAAACAAGAGATAATAAAAGAACAGACAAATTTATAATTAGAAGAAGAAAGAAGAAAAGGGTATAAATATGGCTAGATCAGTTTGGAAGGGACCCTTTGTTGAGGAAAGTTTAATCAAGAAAGTGGAAAAACTAAAAAAAGAAACTGTTAAGAAACCTATTAAGACATGGTCACGAAAATCAACGATAATACCGGATTTTGTAGGTGTAAGTTTTTTAATTTATAATGGTAAAAAATTTATCCCAATAACAATATCTGAGGATATGGTGGGGCACAAATTTGGTGAATTTGCACCAACAAGACAATTTTTTGGCCATACCCCAGCAGATAAAAAAGCAAAAGTTGAAGGCGGAGCAACTAAAAAATAATGTCAAAATTAAAAAAAAAAATAGATACTAAAATTGTAAAATCTGTAAATAAAAATGTCAGATCTAGTACTAGAAAATTAAATCCAATTTTAAAATCTATTGTTGGGAAAAAAGTCGACATAGCAATAAGAGATTTGTCGTTTTCAGATAAAAGAATATCTAAGGATGTTAAAAAAACAATTTCTTCTGCAATAGCCAATGCAGAAAATAATTTTCAATATGACATAGATAAATTAATAGTAAAAGAAGCATATTGTGGAAAACAAGTTACTATGAAAAGATTTAGAGCTAGAGCTAAAGGAAGAGCAGCAGAAATTATGAAACCTTACTCAAATTTAACAATAATTTTAACTGAAAAAAATAAAGAAATGGAGAATAATGGGACAAAAAGTTAATCCTGTTGGTTTAAGATTAGGTATTAATAGAGGTTGGGACTCTGTTTGGTATGCCAAGAAAAAAGATTTTGGAAATAATTTAATTGAGGACTACAGAATAAGAGAATACATCAAGAAAAATGTAATTAACTCTGGCGTATCTAAAGTTATGATTGAAAGAACTATAAAAAAATGTTTTGTAACAATATATACTTCAAGACCTGGTTTTGTTATTGGAAAAAAAGGTTCAGATATTGAAAAAATCAAGGGAAATTTATCTAAATTAACATCAAATGAGGTTGTTCTTAATATTAAAGAAGTAAAAAAACCTGAAACAAATAGTTATTTAGTAGCAGAAAATATAGCTCAACAATTGGTCAAAAGAATTTCTTACAGAAGAGCTATGAAAAGAGCAATGCAATCAGCATTAAGATTAGGCGCCAAGGGAATAAAAGTATCAATAAGTGGAAGATTAGGTGGAAATGAGATTGCAAGAACAGAATGGTTGCGAGAAGGCAGTATACCCTCGCACACACTAAGAGCAGATATAGATTATGCAGAAGCTGAAGCACTTACAACTTATGGTATTATAGGAATTAAAGTATGGATCTATAAAGGAGAAATATTTACAAAAGAATTTAGCCAAGAAAGGAACAAGGCATAAAATGTTACAACCTACTAGAACCAAATTTAGAAAGGCACATAAAGGTCGAATTCATGGTAATGCTTCAAGATGCAATATAATGAACTATGGATCCTTTGGTTTAAAGGCAATTCAACCAGAAAGAATTATATCGAGACAAATTGAGGCTGCAAGAGTTGCTTTAACAAGACACATGAAAAGACAAGGAAGGGTATGGACAAGAATGTTTCCAAATATTCCTGTATCAAAAAAACCAACTGAAGTAAGAATGGGTAAAGGTAAAGGCTCTCCGGAATTCTGGGCGTGCAGAGTAAAACCAGGTAGAATATTATTTGAAGTTGATGGTGTTTCAGAGCAAATTGCAAAAGAGGCATTGTATAAGGCATCAGCAAAATTACCAATAAAATGTAAATTTATTAAAAGAATTTAAATGAAAAAAAAAGAAATTAAAAAATTAACTAAAAAACAAATGATAGAAAACTTAGATAAACTTAAAAAAGATTTATTTAATTTTAGATTTCAAAAAGTTAATGGACAAATAAAGAGTCCCGCAAAAATAAATGAAACAAAAAAAAACATAGCAAGACTCAAAACAATGATAGAGGTTAAAAATGCCTAAAAAAGTTTTAAATGGAATTGTTGTAAGTGATAAACCTAATAAAACTATAACTGTTTTAGTTGAAAGAAAATACCAACATCCAGTTCTTAAAAAAGTAATGAAAGCAAGAAAAAAATATAATGCTCATGATGAAGAAAATAAATTTAAAACTGGTGACAAAGTTTCAATTAGAGAAAGTAAACCTTATTCAAAAAATAAAAAATTTGAGGTTATTGGAGAAATAAAATGATACAAGTTCAAACTGAATTATTTGTTGCAGACAATACTGGCGCAAAAAAAATTGAATGCATTAAAGTTCTTGGTGGTTCTAAAAGAAGATATGCTAGCATAGGAGATACAATAGTAGTAGCAGTAAAAGAAGCAATACCTAAAGGAAAAGTTAAAAAGGGATCAGTTCATAAAGCTGTTGTGGTAAGAGTAAAAAAAGGTATTCATCGAAATGATGGCTCTAAGGTAAGGTTTGATAATAACGCTGCAGTATTAACTGATGATAAGGGTGAACCTATAGGTACAAGAATTTTTGGTCCTGTAACCAGAGAACTTAGAAACAGAGGTCAAATGAAAATAATTTCACTAGCTCCAGAGGTTTTATAATGATCAAAAAAGGCTTAAAAGTAAAGATTTTAACTGGAAAAGATA
>CACKIN010000037.1 GCA_902600205.1 uncultured Pelagibacteraceae bacterium
TTGTCTTTGTTACTGTCTAATATTAGGTATTTCGAATTATTTTTATTTGCTATTTTTAAAAATCCTTTTTGAACATTATTATAAAAATTGTATTTAAACATGTCATATTTGTTTTTTCTAGATTTTAGTCTCTTTAGCATATTCTTTTTATTTACAACACTTAAAAAGGTGAAATTTGGTTTTAAATTACCTAATAAAAAATTGTTCATTTTTAAAATTAAATCTTTATCTAATCCCATGCCATAATGCTGATATGCTAATGTAGAGTCTACAAAGCGATCAATTAGTACAACTCTATTTTTTAAATTTTTTTTTAAAATTTTATCAATATTTTCCGATCTAGAAGCCATTAGCAGAAATAAATCAGTTTTGTTATTTAACTTTGATTTTTTACTTAACATTAATGATCTTAATTTTTCAGAAATTTTAGTGCCGCCTGGCTCCCGAAAAGTAATGTACTTAATTTTGTTTTTTTTTAAATATTTAATAGCTTTCTTTAAATTAGTTGATTTTCCAGATGTCTCTATACCTTCAAAAACTATAAGGGGATTTTTAAACATCGCCCCAGATAAGGAAATTTATTGAAGAAATAAACCTAGAAATGATATTTTGTTTTTTTACATCTTCGAATGCTAATAGATCATATTCTCCTATATTTTCATCTTTGTAGGAAATTTTAACTTTACCTATTATTTCATTTTTTAATATTGGAGCTTTGAGTGGACCTTGATAGTTAAGTGAAACTTTTAAATATTTTTTTTTTGCTTTTGGGATTGTTTTATATACATCTTCATTTATATAAGATTTAACTGTTTTTTTTGTACCTTGCCAAACCTCTAACTCATCAAATATTTCGTCTTTTTTTGCAATATTAATCGTATCAAAATTAGTTAATCCATACGTCAGTAATTTAAGTGACTCTTTTGATCTCGAATTTTTTGATACAAAACCACTCCCTACCGCTATTATTCTTCTTTCATTTCTTTTAATAGTAGAGGCCAAAGAGTATTTTTCATATGCAAGATATCCAGTTTTTATTCCATCAACACCTATATTTTTATAAAGAAGAGGATTCCTGTTACCTTGTTTGATTGGGTCTCCGCCTGTTCTATCCCATGTAAATTCGGTTTCCTTATAATAATCGTAATAATTAGGGTAATTTTTAATCAAATAGTTAGACATAATTAGTATGTCTCTAACTGTTGATAAATTATCTGGTGCATTAATACCTGAAGCATTAGAAAAATTTGTATTATCCATGCCAATTTCTTTGGCTTTTTCAGTCATCATAATTGCAAATTCTTCCTCTGTACCAGCAATGCCTTCAGCAAGTGCTATACAAGCATCATTGCCAGATGAAACAATTATACCCCTTAACAAGTTTTCGACTGTAATTTCGTCACCAACCATTATAAACATTGAAGAATAACCTGCTTGAGACAATCGCCATGCATTTTCGGATACCAAAAATTTATCATCTAAAGATAATTCACCATTTTTAAGTAGGTCGAATGCAATAATAGTTGTCATTATTTTTGTCATAGAAGCTGGAAATATTTGACGATCAGGATCTTTTTCATATAAAATTTCTCCAGATAAATAATCTTGTATAATCGCTGTTCTAGCATTAACCTCAAAAACAGCTATAGCAGACTTTGTGAAAAATGATGAAAAAAGCATCAAAATAAATATTAGATTTTTTAATTTCATAATTTTATAATTTCTATACTATCAAAATTTAGTTTCTCAATATTTAGAAATCCTTTCTTTAATTTTTCAAATTCATTATAAGGACCTTTATAAACTCTATAACGGTTTTGTGACATCTTTTTGATCAAAATATCTTTTATATTATGTTCTTCAAATAACCTATTTTTTAACATAATTGCTGAGTCCTCAAAATAAAAATCAGCAAATTTAATTATGTAATTAAAATTAGTAACTATATTTTTATTTTTAGTTTCTTTGATTTCAGTTTCTAGACTTATGCTTTGAACCATAATATCATCAACTGGTGCTTTGTTTGCAACAACTTTTTCTTCATCAAATGTTTTAACATCATTTGCGACGTATAAATTATTTGAGTTAATTGTTTCAATATAAACATATGGTTCTTTTGGGTTTATTGACAATTCATTTACAATCCTACTTGTAATTACTGAATTGTAAAATACTGGTAATTTAATTTTGTTCTCAACAACTGTAATTAATGTTTTTCCATTTAATATATTTGTTATTCTTACTGGCGTACCATTTGGTAAATTTGGGCTTAAAATTTTTACTGATGAATTATCTAATTCAATATCAAGAAATATGTTTTTATTTTTATCATAGATGAGGGCGAAACCTTTATTTGAATAAACAATATTAATAATTTTTTTTTTATCCAATTTTTTTTTGAGATCGGTCGATTTGTGGATCTTTGTTTCTGGCTTGCTATTTTCAGGTTTATTTTTAATATTTATATTTGAAGAATGATATTTAAATTGCATTTTGAAACTTATTTTTTAATGTACAAACAGCTAGAGCAAATCTTAAAGATCTGTTCCACTTTAATATTAATTCATAATTGTCAAAAACAATATATGCTGGTTGTAATATTTTTGCATCAGGAATAATATCAAAGTCTGGGGTAACAATAGCTGCTTTTAAATTGTAGTGCTTGTTTAGAAACTCACTATTTTTTACATATTTTTTTAAATAAGAAATATACTTTTTATGTTTTATATTTTTTGCCGATGTATTTAAGTAATTATGTGGAGTTTCTTTAATAAGTTCAACTTTATAAAAACATGGAGAATTATTGTCCCATCCTAGTTGATTTAAATAATTTGCTGCTGATGCAAATGAATCTTCAATATTTTTTAAATTAATCGACTTGTCATTATCATAATCTATTGCATAATTTTTAATTGTTGAAGGCATGAATTGAAAGTTACCATAAGCTCCAGCCCAAGATCCTAAATAGTTATTTTGATTAACTACTCCCTTATCAAATAATATTAAAAGAGTAATTAATTCTGATGTAAAAAATTCGCTTCTTCTCTTATCAAAACTTAAGGTAGCAAGTGAGGAAATTATATCCATTTTGCCTAAGTAATTACCAAAATTTGTTTCAATCCCCATCAATGATAATAATAAATTCCTATCAACAGAAAATTCATTTGAAATATCATTAATTATTTTACTATTCGCATTATATAGCTTAGAGCCTGATGCTATTTTCTTATTACCTGTT
>CACKIN010000038.1 GCA_902600205.1 uncultured Pelagibacteraceae bacterium
AACGTTGTCAATATTCCAACTCCCAATGTTACTGAGAAACCTTTTACAGGACCTGAGCCCATAAAAAATAATATAAAGGCAGCAATTAACGTTGTGATGTTGGCGTCTAAGATTGTTGTTCTTGATTTTGTATAACCAGCATCAAATGCAATAATAGGATTTTTTTCACTTTTAGTTTCTTCTTTTATACGCTCGAAAATTAAAACATTTGCATCTACAGCCATACCTACAGTTAAAATTATTCCCGCGATACCAGGCAAAGTCAAAGTTGCCTCGAATAATGTAAGAATTCCAATTAATAAAAATAGGTTTGTAATTAAGGCTAAATTAGCAATTAATCCAAATGCTCTATATTTGTAAATCATAAATATAATAACTAGCAAGAAACCAATAATCAAAGATAGTATTCCTGCATCAATTGAGTCTTGACCTAAGTCAGGACCAACAGTTCTTTCTTCAATAATATTTAAAGGCGCTGGCAAAGCACCCGATCTAAGCAATAAAGCAAGATCAGTAGCTGATTGAAATGTAAAGTTTCCAGAAATTTGACCAGATCCTCCAACTATAGGTTCTCTTACAGTTGGTGCGCTGATTATTTTGCCATCTAAAATAATTGCCAATTGTTTACCCACGCCTGTGCTGGTAGCTTTTCCAAATTTTTTCGCACCTACTCTATCTAAACTAAATGAAACTACTGTTTCATTAGTTTGTGAATTCATAGTAGGTTTTGCATCTACTAAGTTATCACCACTTAGAATTATTCTTTTACTTACAATTGCCTCTCTATCATCATCTTCAAATGATAATTTTTCAGTTCCAAAAGATTCTTCGCTATTTTGTGAAATAAATTGAAATGTAAGATTGGCTGTCTTTCCTAACAATGATTTGATTCTGTTGGGATCATCTAATCCTGGTAATTCGACAAGAATACGGTCATTACCTCTTTTAAGTATATTTGGTTCATTAGTTCCAACTTCATCAACTCTTCTTCTTACGATTTCAATTGCTTGATCAAGAGATGCATTTTTCAATAAAACTAATCCATATCTTGAATAATTAAGATTAAATAAATTATTATTTTCAACAACATCAAATTCGTGAGATTTGTAACTCTGATAGTATTGGTTAATATCACTTTCCTTATCATTTAGTAATTTTGATACTTGTTCAAGATCTTGATCTTGAGCTTCAAAAGTAATGGTATCTCCATTTAAAGAAAAATTCTTCAAGCTTACTTCTTTTTCCTTAAAATATCTTTTCAGCTCAATAATTTTTGCCTGTAGTCTCTGAGTAATCACGGGTCGATTGTCAATTTCAAGCAATAAGTATGAACCCCCTTGAAGGTCCAAACCTAAATTTATGTTTTTTGAAAAAAATCTATCATCTAATTTTGTAAAATTTGAAAGAGCAAAATATGAAAAAATTATCGTAAAAATAATTACTGATATTATCCGTAATTTTGAAAAGTATAACACTTTTTTGTTATGTTATTTTTTTGGTTCGATGGAACTTACTAAACTTTGTATGCCAGTTGCTCTAACAACTTCAACATTTACATTATCAGAAATTTTTACTTCAACTTTTTCGTTATCTATAATTCTCTCAACTGTGCCAAGTATGCCGCCAGATGTGATAACCTTATCACCTCTTTTAAGAGCTTCCACCATAGCTTTATGGTCTTTAACTTTTTTTTGTTGAGGTCTAATTAAGAAAAAATAGAAAATTACAAAAATTAAAATTAAGGGTATAAATTGTCCAATTCCAGCGTCCATAACGTATATAATTTGTTAAGGCTATTTATCTTATCTTATATTCAAACTCAACTCTTAATTAATGGAAATTTTGTCTATATTAGGCATATATGGCTTTAGAACTTCAGGTATTAAAATTGAACCATCTTGAGTTTGATAATTTTCCATTATTGCAATCATTGTACGTCCAACTGCCAATCCGCTACCATTTAATGTTCCTAAAAACTCTTTAGAATTGTTTTTATCTTTGTATCTTGCTTTCATCCTTCTTGCTTGGAATGATCCACAAGAGGAACAACTAGAAATTTCTCTATATCTATTTTCAGAAGGGAGCCAAACCTCAATGTCATACGTTTTTTCGGCACTAAATCCCATATCACCAGTACATAAAATGATTTTCCTATATGGAAGCTTTAACTCATCTAAAATCATAGTAGCTGCATTAGACATACGCTCTAACTCCTCGGCACATTTATCATTTTCAACTATGCTAACTAATTCAACTTTATAAAACTGATGTTGTCTAATCATACCTTTTGTATCTTTGCCGTAACTGCCTGCTTCTTTTCTAAAACATGGAGTTGAAGCAACAACTCTAATTGGTAGATCATCCTTATTTATAATTTGGTTTTTTACTATATTCGTTAAAATTACTTCTGCAGTTGGAATCAAAAACTTTCTTCCTTCATCTTCATCTAATTTAATTTCAAATTGATCATTTTCAAATTTTGGTAATTGGCCAGTTCCATACATAGTCTCAGCGGTAGCTATTAATGGAGGTGATATTTCTGTGTAACCATTTTTTTGTGTATGAGTATCTATCATAAAATTTGATAGAGCTCTTTCTAGTTGAGCTAATTGTTTTTTTACAAATACAAATCTAGAGCCTGTGGTTTTTGTGGCTAAATCAAAATCAAGCATATTCAGATTTTCACCTAATTCGAAGTGGGTTTTTGGTTTAAAATCAAACTCTTTAATTTCACCTTTTTTTTCAATCTCTACATTAGCATGTTCATCTTGACCAATTGGAACATCACTTAAAGGTAAGTTTGGTATTGATGACAATATGCTGTCAATTTGGCTCTGCAAGTTTGATTGATTTTTGTTAATTTCTTCAATTTTAACAGAAAGTTCTTTTGATTTTTCAAATAATTTTTGGTCTTTAGATTTTGAAATAGTTTTTTTTTCCATTTCAAGTGTTTCTTTTTCCTGGATAAGCTTTCTATTCTGTTCATCAAGACTTATAATATTATCAAGATCTGTATCG
>CACKIN010000039.1 GCA_902600205.1 uncultured Pelagibacteraceae bacterium
AAAAATATCTTGTGGATATCTTATTAATTTTAGATTCCAAAAATTTTCCACGACTTTTTTTCCTAAACCGTCAATATTAAGTGCTTCTTTTGATATAAAATGTTTAATTTTTTCTACAGCTATTTTTTCACATTCAAATCCTCGATCTGGACACCTTCTCACTGCATCATATTTTTTCGTAAATTTATTAAATTCTTTTATGGTATCAAAACCACATGGGCATTTTTTTGGAAATACAAATTTTTTTGACTCTTTTTTTCTTTTTTTTAGATCAACTAATACAACATGAGGAATAACGTCACCTGCTCTCTCTACTTTTACAGTATCACCAAGTCTTATATCTTTTCTAATTATTTCATCTTCATTATGAAGTGTTGCATTAGAAACTACTACACCCCCAATATTTACTGGTTTTATTCTTGCTACTGGAGTTAATGCGCCAGTTCTACCAACCTGAATATTTATGTCTTTTATTATAGAATATGCACTATCTGCTGAAAATTTATGAGCTATAGCCCACCTGGGAGAATTTGCTGTAAATCCTAATCTGTTTTGAAGATCAAGATTATTAATTTTATAGACTAAACCATCAACATCATACTTTAAATTAAATCTGTCATTCTCAAATTGTTTGTGAAAAATTTCTAAATCTTTAATAGTTTTTAAAACCTTATTATGCTCATTTATTTTAAAACCCCATTTTTTCAACGATATTAAAAAATCGGACTGTTTCTTTATTTTATTACTTTCAAAGTAACCATAAGTATAAGCAATAAAGTTAAGAGGAATTTTTTTAGTTTCTAATGGATTTTTTTGTCTCAAGGAACCTGATGCTGCATTTCTAGGATTAGCGAAATCATTTTTTAACTTTTTAAAATCATCCTTTTCTATGAAAACCTCGCCTCTAATATCTATATCTTTTGGGAAGTCTTTATTAGTTATTTTGTGCGGTATATCATTAATTGTTTTTAAATTTTCAGTAATTACTTCACCTGTGGTACCATCTCCCCTTGAAGTACCCATGACTAATAATCCATTTTTGTAAGTTAATGACGCTGAAATTCCATCTATTTTCGGTTCAACACTGTATTCAATATCAATTCTCTTGTTGAGATAATTAAATATTTTCTTTTCGAAATTTTCTAAATCCTTTATGCCAAAAGCATTTGATAAAGATAACATTTTTACTCTGTGAGTAGATTTTATGAAATTTTTTGAGGGAGCAAATCCTAGAGAATTGGATGGAGAAGAAGAACTCTTTAAAAAAGAAAATTTATTTTCTAAATCAAGTATTTCTTTTTTAATTTCATCATATTCTTTATCAGATATTTTTGGCGAACTTTTCTCAAAATATAATTTATTATGTTCATTTAATTCTTTTATTTTACTCTTGTAGTGTTTCTTAATTTCTACGTCTTTCATTTAATTTTACTAATCAAACAATTGTTTGATTTTTTGTAATAAAGATTTTTCTTTTTTTTTGTTATTTTCAGTTTTATTTTGTAAATAATTATTATTTAAAATTTCATATGATCTCTCATACCATTCACTTGATTGATAATTATACCCAAGTAAAATACTATATTTTTTGGCCTCATCAACAAGTCCAAGCTTATAGTTTATTTCAACCAATCTATACAATGCCTCCTCAATAAAAATAGTTGTATCATATTCATTCACAATTTTTTGAAATCTATTCATTGCAGGTATCCATTTTTCTCGGTCTAAATAATAATTAGCTAGATATAATTCTTTAGATGCTAGAATTTCTTGAATTAATTCAAGTTTAAACTTTGCATCCTCTGCATAATCAGTATTCGGGAATTCTTTAATAAGTAAATTAAAGTAATCTTGGGCTTTTATAATTTCACCTAAATCTTTTTTTTCATCGACTATTTGATTGTAATGACAAACTGCTAACAAATAATATGCATAGTCAGTATTTATATGATTTTTATACTTATCAAGAAATCTCTCTAACTCGCTTATTGCCTCGTTAAAATATAATTGAGAATAATATGCATATGCAGCCATTAATGTAGATCTTGGAGCCCATATTGATTGTGGATATAAAAGTTCGACTTCATTAAATTTTTTTACTGCAAAAAAAATATCACCCCCTTCAAATTCCTTTAAGCCCTCGCTGTAGGCTTCTATCATTTGCATTTCCAAATTATCTTCTTTTATTATTGAAACTTTTTCTTTTTTTTCCGAACAGGAAATTAGTCCAAGAAGTATTGTTACCAATATTAAAAAATTATAAAATTTCATTATAAAAATTTTATCAGAATTTTTTTTAAATTCTAATTGTTATGCAATAGATTTCAAATCTTGGCGATTGTTGACTAGTGAATGAGGTAAATTTTTTCCTTTAATTTCAATCAAAGAATAGTTCCCATTATCACTGAACACTTTTCTAAGTAATTTATTAGTAAGGCTGTGACCACCATGTTTGCACTTTAAAGATCCAATTATTCTATAACCAACTAAGTAAAGATCTCCCATACAATCAAGAATTTTATGATTTACAAACTCATTTTTATTTCTTAATCCTTCCTCATTTAGTATTTTATGATTTTTAACAACAATTGCATTTTGTAAAGATCCACCTTTTCCTAATCCAAGTTTTCTTAGTTTTTCAATATCTTCATACAAACAAAATGTTCTAGAATTAAATATATTTTCAAGATTATC
>CACKIN010000040.1 GCA_902600205.1 uncultured Pelagibacteraceae bacterium
TGGGTCAAAAAATTTTGCACGCTGGACCCCAAGGAAGTGGTGTTGGAGTTAAAATCTGTAACAATATGTCCTTAGGTATTTCAATGATAGCTGCATCAGAGGCATTAATGTTAGCAAAAAGACTAAAGATGGATTTAAAAAAAGTCCATGAAATAATGAAAAACGCATCAGGAAATAATTGGGCCTTGTCGACTTACACTCCCTTGCCGAATTTAACAGATGGCGTTCCTTCAAACAATAAATATAGACCTGGTTTTTCTGCTGCAATGATGACAAAAGATTTAAAATTAGCAAATGATGCTGCAAAATCAGTAAGCGCATCAACCCCTTTAGGAAAACATGCCTTAGAAATTTTTTCAGAATTTTGCAACGAAGGAGAGTCTGAAACTGATTATTCAGGTATATCAAAAAAAATTGGTGGCGATGCGTGGGATTACCCTTTTGATCCAAAAGGCAAAGATTAGCTATTAAACCTCAAGTTGCATTTTCAATTTATGTAACAATTTAACGTTTTACATTTCTCAGCCAATAATATTAACTTAGATTATTATTAAGTCTTAATAACAATAAAGAGAGGGATATATAATGAAAAAAATCACATCAATGATTTTAGCTTTAGTATTTGCAGTTTCAGTAATTGGTTCTGCATCTGCTAAAACATTAAAAATCCAACTTACTTTTCCTAAAACATCTTACGATGGACAAATCGTAAAAATGTGGACTGATAGAGTAACAAAATTAACTCGAGGTGAGTTAAAATTTGAACTTTTATCAAAAGGTGAAGTTGTTGGAATGAAAGAAACACTAGAAGCCGTTGACAAAGGTCTAGTAGACGGTGGTGCAGCATGGACTCACTACTGGTCAAACTATCACCCAGCTGCGATGTTATTTGGTTCACCAGTTGCCGGTGGAGGAATTGGGTTAAGTACTAAATCTTGGTTAGCATGGTACTTCGACAATGGTGGTAAAGAGTTATACGACCAATTGTGGAGCGAAATGGGAATGAATGTTAAAGGTTTTGTGATGGCATCATCTGGACCAGAAGCATTAGGTTGGTTTAAAGAGCCAATCAAAAATATGGATGATTTCAGAAAATACAGATTTAGAACTCCTCCAGGAATTCCAGGACAAACATACAAAGATATCGGAATTGCATCAGTATCTTTATCAGGTGGTGATATTTTACCAGCGCTTGAAAAAGGAACAATTGATGCTGCAGAGTGGTGTTGTCCAAAACCAGACTCAGTATTTGGTTTCCAAAAAGTTCTTAAAAACTATTATCTACAAGGTCTTCACCAAAATGTTGTAAATGGAGACATTTACATAAATGGTGATGTTTATAATTCTTTAACTGATCATCAAAAATATGCAATGGAAGTTGCATCTGAAGCTATGATCACAAGAAATATTACAAACAGAGCTGTAGAAAATGGAAAAGCGTTAATTGATCTTACTCAAAATCATGGTGTAAAACTATGGGATACACCTGCTGATTATTTCACTGAGTACATGAACGCTGCTCAAGCTACTCTTAAAAAGAATGCAGCAGAGAATGCTTTCTTTAAACAAGTTTACGAGCACATGACTGAGCACGCAAAAGTTGTAGTACCTTTTATTGCACAAATGGAAACATCTGATGCATCAATTGGATCTGCATTTGCAGCACAACAATAAGTAACTTTATAAAAAACGGGGATTTTACTAATCCCCGTTTTTTTAATAATCTAATTTTAAATAGTATACTTGTTCAATGGTTGATAAAGATACAGACCCTAAAGTTAAAGAAAATCTAGATATTACTGACGAATTAATTGCTGAAAGAAGAACAAGTACAAAAATGCCTGAGGACATGATTCCTTGGATGGCAAAAACGATCGAATTTATTGACTCAAAAATGCTTTTATCAGGCAAAATAATAATGTGGATCACAATTCCACTTATTTATGCAATGATACATGAAGTAATTGGGAGACATTTTTTTAATAGACCTACACTTTGGTCTTTTGATATTAGCAGAATGTTAGCAGGAGCTTTGTTCATGCTTGGAGCAGCATATACGTTATCAAAAGGTATCCATATAAGAGCTGACTTTCTCTATAGAAATTGGACAGTTAAAAATCAAGCTAGAGTAGATTTATTTTTATATCTTTTATTTTTTATACCAGGTTTCTTAGTATTTTTTTATGTAAGTTTTGATTATGCTTACACATCAATTTGTGGAAGATCAAATCTTGAAGAATGTTTAGGTGGAAAAGTAAGAATTCAAAGAGCGATGGATACCACGTGGATGCCAATTATGTGGCCATTAAAAAGTTGTATGCCAATTGGAGCCTTTCTACTTTTAGTTCAAGGTTTTTCTGAAATACTTAAATCATATTATGCTTTTGTGAAAGGAAGATGGCCTTAATGGAATTCTTTTCACCAGAAATAATCGGCGCAATAATGATTGGTTGCATGTTGTTTGCAATTTTTGTTGGATTTCCTATTTCATTTACGTTGATTTTTTTAGGTCTTGTTTTTGGTTATTGGGGATTTGGAAAGTTAGTTTTCTATTTAATGACCTTGCAATTTAATATGATAATGACCGAGAATACCCTGG
>CACKIN010000041.1 GCA_902600205.1 uncultured Pelagibacteraceae bacterium
CCTTTTATCTTTTATATTTCTAATAATTCTAAAATAACCTTTTTTAATAGCAGTATCGATATAAATATTTGAAGTTAGGTAAGATTTTTCAATCACTTTTAAAAGCTGGTTTTTTGTAATTGATTGGTTTTTAAAATAAGCCAACATTACTGCGTGCAACATTATCCAATGTTGAGGCGTTAATGAAAACCAGTTAAGTAAATCATTTTTTAACCTACCAGTGAAGTCTCCAAGAGAAACTTCAGCCATTTGAATTCTTTTTTTTGTAGATTTAGAAAGTTTTTTTTGTTCTTCAAAATGCTTTGGGTACCTAAATTGCCTCTTCATCTAATTAATTTTATATAATTGAAATTTCTATTCAATCTAATTTTTGTTAGCTAATTCTTTATATATATTATTTACTCTGTGAACTTCACTTGCAGTATTAAAATATCCTACATATTCTATTTCATCTGGGGTTACATCAAAATGGTAATGACCTGCATATTTTTTATTTTCATAAGAATGAAAATGGGTATGTTCTCCAGACTCTCTTAAATTAAGTTTTCCACCAGTTGGATCTCCTGTCCACAAAACAGAGTAACATTGCAATTCAGGACCAACTGGTTCATAAAATTGTAGGAAGTCTTTAGTACATTTCATTAATTTTGAATCATAATAATCGTGTTTGATATCTTCATAATCGGGTTGTACGTGTGATCGTATTTTTCCATTTAAAATTCTAAAAACACCAGCAAGAGCTATGTGATTGTTATTAGAAATATCTAAATTTTCTGACAATGCTTGTCTTATTGACTGAGGTAAAGATCCTTGTTTTCCAATTCTTTTTTTAACATTAATTCTTATTACCCTTCCTTCTTTTCCATCGCTATAGTAGATGTTGCCAAGTCCCCCATGTTTTTTTGCTTTATAATCTTTAACTATACATTCTTTATTTTTTCCAACCATTGCAATGATAGATTTAGACTCTTCAGTAATTAAATTCTCATTTATAATTAATTCTCCACAATGCCCTTCCAAACACGACATAGCACCAGAGCCTGCTCCAAGAGCATAGGATTTTGAAGAATTTATTCTTTTTGAAATCTCTTGATAATCAAATTCAGTACCGATGTAATTTTTATCATGCATATAAGGCTCTCCTCCTACATCGATTATTTTTTGATTGCCGCTAATACCTTCAGAAGGGCAATCCCAATGTCTAAGATTTGGACACTCAACTACATCTACTTCAACATTTTTGTAATTATTAGCAAGTCCAATTCTTAATGCATTTGAAATATCTATTAAATCGAAAGTTTTAAAAATTCCTTTCTCTATATTTAATTTCATGATTTAATAATATTGCATTATATATTGCAAAATGTCTATAGATAATATATATAATATCTATACATAATATATTATAAATAAAATGGTAAATAAAGATTTAAAAGTTGCTGTTCTTGGTGCAGGTGCAATGGGATGTTTGTTTGGAGGTTTGCTTGCAGAAAAAGGATTAGATGTAACTCTGATTGATGTTTGGAAAGAACATGTAGAAACCTTAAATAAAAAAGGCCTTAAGATGGATGGTCATGGTGGCGATAGATTCATAAAAGTACCAGCAACATCAGATCCATCTACAATTGGAAAAGTAGATGCTGTAATAGTAATGTGTAAAGCAACAGCTCTAGAAACTGCTTTAAAAAGTATTAAAAACATTATTGGAGATAAAACAGTTTTTATGTCTTTTCAAAATGGAATTGGGCATGAAGCAATAATTAAAAGTATTGTTGGCGATGAAAAAGTAATTGGGGGAACAACAACTCAAGCATCAAATATCTTAGGCCCTGGACATATTATGAATCATGCAGCTCTACCTTCGTGGATTGGAGAATATGATGGTGGAATAACAGATAGAATAACAGAAATTGCAGATACTTTTACTGCACATAATTTAGAAATGATTGCAGCTGAGGATGTAAAAAAAAGAAAATGGATGAAACTTTTTGCTTTAACCGCAATAGGGCCACTTTCAGCTATTTTTGATCTACATCATACTGATCTTTACATAAATAATAATGCCAACGACGTATCTAGAAATTTAGGTAAAGAAATTATTTTAGAAACAAGAGAAGTTGCTTTAGCAGATGGTGTTAATGTTTCTGAAGATGAGTGTTTATTTATGTTTAATAAAATTGTTGATTCAAAACAAACAAATAAGTCCTCAATGGCTTTTGATGTACTTTACAAAAGAAAAACTGAAATTGATTTCATAAATGGAGCTGTATCTAAAATAGGAAAAAAACATGGAATAGCCACACCATTAAATGATCTTATGTACAAAATGATTAAAGTAAAAGAGGGTATGTACAGCTAAATGCTGAAAATTAATAAACTAAAGAAGGTTAAATCAAACTTTCCCATTATTGTAGGAGAAAAAATAATCAGTAAAAAAATATGTAATTATTTGATTAATGAGATTAGTAAATCAAAAAATTTTGACGATATGATTAT
>CACKIN010000042.1 GCA_902600205.1 uncultured Pelagibacteraceae bacterium
GATTTTTAGAAATTAATGGTGCAAGTGGTAATAATTTAAACAACGTGAATCTTAAAATCCCATTAGGAAGTTTCACATGTGTTACTGGTGTATCTGGTAGTGGTAAATCTACTTTAATACTTCAAACACTTTACAATGCCTTGAACCTTACATTAAATAATAATAAATCAAGAAAAATACCTAAACCATTTAGAGGTTTTAAAGGAATTGAATTAGTAGACAAAATTATTGATATTGATCAATCACCAATTGGAAGAACTCCAAGATCAAATCCTGCAACTTACACCGGTGCTTTTGGACCGATTAGGGATTGGTTTACTAATTTGCCAGAAGCAAAAAGTAGAGGTTATAAACCTGGTAGATTTTCGTTTAATGTCAAAGGAGGTCGATGTGAAGCCTGTGAGGGAGATGGAGTAATAACTTACGAGATGCACTTTTTACCTGATGTATACATAACTTGCGATGAATGCAAAGGTACAAGATACAATAGAGAAACATTAGAGATAAAATTTAAAGATAAAAGCATTGCAGATGTTTTAAATATGACTGTTGATGAAGGTTGTGAATACTTTGAGAATATATCAAATATAAAGACTAAATTATTAACACTTAAAAAGGTTGGATTAGGCTATATAAAAATTGGTCAACAGGCAACTACTCTATCTGGTGGTGAGGCTCAAAGAATAAAACTAGCAAAAGAATTATCTAAAAGATCAACAGGAAGAACTATTTACATTTTGGATGAACCGACTACTGGATTACATCAACATGATATTAAAAAATTATTAGAAATACTCCATACTTTTGTTGCAACTGGAAATACAGTTGTTGTAATTGAACACAATTTAGACGTAATAAAAACAGCTGATTATATTGTTGATATGGGTCCTGATGGTGGAGTGAAAGGTGGAAATATTATAGCAGAAGGTAAACCTGAGGAAATTATTAATGTTAAAGATAGTTATACAGGTAAATTTTTAAAACCTTTGCTCGATAATAAATTTAAAAAAACAGCTTAAAAAATATTTAAAAATAGTATAAAATATTAATATATATGACTTCGATTCTTCAATCTTTATCAAAAACTATCCACGTTTCTTTGGCGCTATCAATTTTACTATTTCTTGGTTTGTATTTTGGAAACGGTGGTTTTGATTTCGATTTAGTTTTTTGGAGTTGGTTATTTAGATACATACATGTAATTGTAGCCATCATGTGGATAGGATTACTTTGGTATTTTAATTTTGTACAAATACCTAACATGGCTAAAATTCCAGATGAGCAAAAACCAGCTATTGGGAAAGTGATTGCACCAGCAGCACTATTTTGGTTTAGATGGGCAGCTTTATTCACAGTAATATCTGGACTTATATTGGCTTATATAAACGGATATGTTCATCAAGCTATGGCCCTTGGAATTGGATCAGGAGGTGGTAAAGCTACAGCAATTGGAATTGGTATGTGGCTTGGTATAATCATGGCTTTTAATGTTTGGTTTGTAATTTGGCCTAACCAAAAAAAAGCTTTGGGTATTGTAACGGTTGAACCAGATGTTAAGGCAAAATCAGCAAAAACTGCAATGTTATTTTCTAGAACGAATACTTTGCTATCATTGCCGATGTTGTTATCGATGGTTGTAGCTCAAAACTTATATTAATCTTTTTCTTCTTTAACAATTGTTCTTTGGCTAACGTTTAGTGCAACCAAAATTGGATTAGCTATATATATTGATGAATATGTTCCAAATATTACACCTAAAATCATTGCTAAAGAAAAACCTTTAAGAATTTCACCACCAAATAAATATATGGATAATAAAGCTAGAAGAGTAGTTACTGAAGTAATTATTGTTCTTGATAATGTTTCATTAATAGAAATATTTGTTAATTCGAAAATTTTAATATCTGAATACTTTCTTAAATTTTCTCTTACTCTATCAAATATAACAACTGTATCATTCATTGAGTATCCAACTATAGTTAATACAGCGGCCACTATTGATAAATTAATTTCTAAAGAGAAAATAGAGAATATTCCTAATGTTATAATAACATCATGAAATATTGCTAATATTGCTCCTAAGCTGAATTGCCACTCAAATCTAATCCAAATATACAACAACATTGCAGCTAAAGATAAGCTTATTGCAATAATTCCAGATTTAAGAAGTTCTGAACTTACTTTGGGTCCAACGTTTTCTACTCTTCTAAAATCGACATCATCTATAGAACTGGATAATTTGTTTTGAATATTTTTAATAAATTCTGGATCGTTTGAATTTTGTTTTTCAAATTTAACAATAAAATCTGTTTCATTACCAAATTTTTTAACTGATACGTCTCCCAAATTCATTT
>CACKIN010000043.1 GCA_902600205.1 uncultured Pelagibacteraceae bacterium
CATACCACAAAATAAATTAGTTAGGATTGGTCTTACTTATATTTTTGGAATCGGAGAAAAAAATTCTGCAGATATTTGTAAATCATTAAATATACCAAGCACAAAAAGAGTAAACGAACTTACTGACGATGAAATCTTAAAAATTAGAGAATTTATTGATCAGAAATTTACAGTTGAAGGTGACTTAAGAAGAGACATATCATTAGATATAAAAAGATTAATTGATTTAGCATCTTATAGAGGTTCTAGGCATAGAAAAAAACTACCTGTCAGAGGACAAAGAACAAGATGTAATGCAAGAACGCGTAAAGGTAAGGCAATTGCAATAGCAGGAAAAAAATTAACACCACTTAAAAAATAATATGTCAAAAGATAAATCAACAGCAAAGGTCGAAAATAAAGAAAGTACAATTAAATCAAAAAAAAGTTCTTATTCTAAGAAAAAAAAATCTAAAAAAAATATTTTAAATGGAATAGCATATGTTCAGTCAACGTTTAACAATACCATTGTATCTATAGCTGATACAAATGGAAATGTGATTTCATGGGCCTCAGCAGGGCAAAAAGGATTTAAAGGATCCAGAAAATCGACTCCATATGCCGCTCAAGTTGCTGCTGACTCTGCTGCTGCAAAAGCTTTAGAGGTTGGAATGAAAATTTTATCAGTAGAAGTAAAAGGTCCAGGATCTGGTAGAGAAACAGCATTGCGTGCATTACAAGCTAGAGGTTTTAAAATTATATCTATTAAAGATACAACACCAATGCCTCATAATGGTTCAAGACCACCAAAGAAAAGGAGAGTGTAAATGGATACAAATGAAGTAAATATTAAAAATTGGAAATCACTTATAAAGCCACCAAAATTAGATGTAAGTTTAAGTGATGACAAATCTTACGCAAAAATTGTAGCTGAACCACTTGAGAAAGGGTACGGACTTACTTTAGGAAATTCATTAAGAAGAATACTTTTATCCTCGATAAGAGGGACAGCTGTAACAGCAATACAAATAGATGGTGTACTACATGAGTTTACATCAATAAAGGGAGTACGTGAAGATGTTACTGATATTGTATTAAATATAAAGTCTTTAGCATTAAAAAGTAACTCAGAAACAACAAATAAGTTAATTTTAGATGCCAAAGGTCCAGGGGAAATTAAAGCATCAAATATAGTTACTTCTGCTGATATAGAAATTTTAAATCCTGATTTAGTGATTTGTAATTTAGATGAAAATACTAATTTTCATATGGAAATGACTGTTAGCAATGGCAAAGGATATGTTCCCGCAGACATGAACAAGCCTGAGGAACCACCATTAGGGCTTATTCCTATTGACTCACTTTTTAGTCCTGTAAAAAAAGTTTCATATTCCATAAGCACAGCTAGAGAGGGTAAGGCTTTAGACTACGATAAGTTAACGATGGAGGTGGAGACAAATGGATCAATTTCTGCTGAAGATGCAGTGGCGTATTCTGCAAGAATATTCCAGGACCAATTGAATATGTTTGTTAATTTTGATGAGCCTCAAGAAGTTATAGTCCGAGACCAACCTTCAGAGCCAGAATTTAATAAAAATCTCTTAAGAAAAGTTGATGAATTGGAGCTATCTGTTCGTTCCATGAATTGTTTAAAAAATGATAACATTATATACATTGGTGATTTAGTTCAAAAATCTGAGGGTGAAATGTTAAGAACCCCAAATTTCGGGAGAAAATCACTAAATGAGATTAAAGAAGTTTTAACTGGAATGTCACTATATTTAGGAATGGAAATACCAAATTGGCCTCCAGATAACATTGCGGAATTATCTAAAAAATTAGAGGAAGCAATATAATGAGGCATAAAATTGGTTATAAAAAATTAAATAGGACATCTGAACATAGAAAAGCTCTTATTAAAAATATGCTTAACTCTCTAGTAAAGTATGAACAGATAACAACTACTTTACCAAAGGCAAAGGTTCTAAAACCACAAGCTGATAAATTAATTACTCTTGGAAAGAAAAATACACTTCAAAATATGAGAACATTAATTTCAAGACTTCAAAACGAGGGATCAGCACACAAAATAAGCAAGACTTTATCCAAAAGATATCAAAATAGAAAAGGTGGATATACTAGAATTATAAAAGCAGGATTTAGGTATGGTGATAATGCTCCAATGGCAGTAATTGAATTTGTTGATAGAGATGTTGAGGCTAAAAAGGTTGATAAGAAAAAATCAGAAAAATCTAAAATTGTAGATAAAAAAACAGAAACATCTAAAGAAGCTACCGCTTAATACATT
>CACKIN010000044.1 GCA_902600205.1 uncultured Pelagibacteraceae bacterium
CATTCCAACTCTTAACATAAGCTGATGAGATTTAATTTTGGCTTCTGTAGGATTATTTTTAAGGATTGGTACAAATGATTTAGAAAAATACATTTTATTATTTAAATTCTTACCAAGTTTATATTTGTTAGTGGTTTTTTCCCAGTTTTTTCTTTTGAAAATTTACGACAAGTTATTTTAAGAGCATCTATGAGATTATCTTGTTGTTTTGTGTTGTTTAATGAAAATGTTTTAATAGTTCTTTCTATTTCTTCCTCTAATCCATAAATAAACTCATCATTCTCATATACAGGTAGACCTCTAAAAGTTACCAAAGGTTTGTTGTGAATGTTGCCTTTTGGTGTAATCATAATTGTAGCTTCTAAAAATCCATTAGATGAAATATTTCTTCTTTCTTTTATTGACCTTGAGTCTTCCTCTACTGCAACATTTCCATCCAAATAAACTCTTCCACTTGGTGCTTTGTCATAGACTTCTGGTTTTTCTCCAGGATACAACTTAACAATATCACCGTTCTCTACTTGAACTGGGTATTTAACTTGCATTTCTTTTGCAAATTCAATGTGCTCTATCATGTGTCTATGTTCTCCATGAACTGGGATAACAGCTTTTGGTTTAATCCAATTATACATATCTCTAAGGTCTTCACGGTTAGGATGTCCAGAAACGTGAATATATTCATTGTCTTCAGATATAACTTCAATACCTTCTTTGACTAAATTATTATGTAACTTATATAATTTCTTCTCGTTTCCTGGTATAATTTTCGAAGAAAAAACTACAGCATCATTTCTTTCTATATAGACATCCGGGTGAGTATATTTAACTATCCTATTCATAGCTCCCATTGGTTCGCCTTGACTTCCAGTGCACAAATAAACAATTTTTTCTCTAGATATATTTTTTGCATCTCTTGAATCTATAGGATCAATAACATTCTTAAGATAACCACATTGTCTTGCTGCTTTAAAAATTCTGTGCATCGATCTTCCAACTAGTGAGATATGTCTGCCAGTTTTTTCTGCACAATAAAAAACAGATTCCATTCTAGCTACATTAGAAGCAAAAGAAGTAACTATTATTCTTTTTTTTAATCTTTCGAATACTTTTAGTAAATTTTTACGAACATCTAGTTCTGATCCAGCTCTACCAGCACTAAAGACATTTGTAGAGTCACATATCATTGCCAAAACTCCCTCATTTCCAATTTCCTTAAGCCTTTCAGAATTTATATTTTCTCCTATCAATGGGTCTGGATCACATTTCCAATCGCCAGTATGCAAAATATTTCCTACTGGTGTTTGTATTCTAAGACCATTTGGTTCCAATATTGAATGAGTAAGTGTAACAAATTCAATTTTAAAAGGATCTAAATTAACTGTGCTATTTAAATCCACTACTTTTAAAAAACCAGTTATATCAATTTTTTTTTCTTTAAATTTTTCAGTAATTAAAACAGAGGTAAAAGGTGTAGCGTAAATTTTACATTTTAATTTTGGCCAAACATGAGCAATTGCTCCAATATGGTCTTCATGTGCATGTGTAAGGATAATACCTAGTAAGTCATCTTTTTTGTCAATAATAAATCCTGGATCTGGATAAATTATATCAACGCCAGGAACTGTATCATCTGCAAACGTTACACCAACATCTACTATAATCCATTTTTGATTATCTGGCTTTCCATATGCAAATAGGTTCATGTTCATTCCTATTTCACCAGATCCTCCTAGGGGACAAAACAACAATTCCTCTTTCATATTTTTTTTAATTTATAGCAACTCTCAAGATACCTTTAATTGTTAAATTTTTATCAACCGTTTTAATACCTTTAATTGATGATTTAAATAAGTGCGCAAATCCACCTGTAAGTATAATTTTAAACTTCTTTCTAGTTTGTTTTAAAATAAGTTTAATTATATTTTCAATTAAACCAGTATAACCATGATAAAAACCGGCTCTTACAGCACTTTTTGTGTTTTTTCCAATGACATTTGCTGTCTTTTCTAGCTTAATTTTAGGTATTAAAGAAGCTTTATCTATTAAATTTTTCAAAGAAAGTTCTACGCCTGGTGCTAAAACACC